>CAYRPC010000052.1:0-18510 GCA_964425995.1 uncultured Phycisphaeraceae bacterium | reverse complement strand
GGGCATCTTCGGCATCATTTCCATTCTCGTGATTGGCCTGCTGCTGGTCGCGATGTTCAGCAGTCAGGGCCGAGGCGATCGAATCTCCTATCAGGAATTCGTCCAGGCCTATACCAGCGGCAACATCGAGCCTGCGAGCGTCATCATCCGCGACGACGCGATCTCCGCGACTCGAAAGGCCACCAGTGCAAACGGCGGCAACAGCATCCTCGTTCCGCTCAACTCCGTGGGCGGGCGATGGACCGCAGAGCAGGTCATGGAGTTGACCGAAGGCAAGGCCAAGCAGCAGAGCACACCAATCTGGAACAGCCTGGCCATCATGCTGATCCCCACCCTGCTCATCATCCTCTTCCTCTGGTTCATCATCTCCCGAGGGCTTCGCAGCGCCGCAGGCGGAGGCGGCATGCTGGGCACTTTCGGCAAGTCCAAGCACCGCACTCTCAATAAGGAAATGACCGGCATCACATTCGCTGATGTCGCAGGCATTGACGAGGCCAAGGAAGAAGTGACCGAGATCGTTGAGTTCCTGAAGAACCCCAAGCGGTTCACCAAACTAGGCGGACGCATTCCTCGCGGCGTGCTCCTCGTCGGGCATCCGGGCGTCGGCAAGACACTGCTCGCCAAGGCCATCGCGGGCGAGGCCGATGTCCCCTTTTTCTCCATCAGTGGCAGCGACTTTGTTGAAATGTTCGTGGGCGTCGGCGCTTCCCGAGTCCGCGACCTTTTCAAGCAGGCCAAGGAATCCGCCCCCTGCATCATCTTCCTCGACGAAATCGACGCTGTCGGTCGCAAGCGTGGTGGCGGCTTTACCACGGGTGGCCACGACGAACGCGATCAGACCCTCAACGCCATCCTGGTCGAGATGGACGGTTTCCAGGCCGCCGATGGCGTCATCGTCATCGCAGCAACCAACCGCAGCGACGTGCTCGATCCCGCCCTCGTTCGTCCAGGTCGCTTTGACCGTCAGGTCACGGTCCCCCTGCCCGATGTCAAGGGGCGAATGGAGATTCTCAAGGTCCACGCCCGCAAGGTCAAGATGGGTCCTGATGTCGATCTCGAACGCATTGCCCGCGGCACGCCCACCTTCAGCGGTGCCGATCTTGCCGCCATAATCAACGAGGCTGCGATTGCCGCCACCATGACCGACAAGGACTTCATCGAGCAGGTGGACCTGGAAGAGGCTCGCGACAAGATCAAGTTCGGACGTGCGAAAAAGAGCCGCGTCCGCGAGAAAGAAGAGAACAAACTTGTTGCATATCACGAGGCTGGCCACGCCGTCGTTCAGGCCCTGATGAAGGACGCCGATCCGCTCCACAAGGTTACGATTATCCCTCGGGGCGATTACGGCGGAGCGACCTTCAGCCTTCCCGAAAAGGATCGCCATGGGTATGGCCTCAAGTGGATACTTGCCACCATGCGCGTCACCTGCGGCGGGCGCATCGCCGAAGAAAAGGCGATGAACGATGTCTCCAGTGGTGCCTCCGGCGACATCATGCAGGTCACCAGCCTCGCCAAGGCCATGATCGAAGAATGGGGCATGAGCACCAAACTCGGCTTCGTCCGCTATGCGGGTGTCGACAACCGCGAGATGTTCATGCCCGAAAAGCAATATAGCGAAGACACGCAACGCATCATCGATGAAGAGGTCAAGCGATTGGTCGGCGAGGCCTACCGCGATGCCGAACAGATCCTCGTCACCAACTGGGACAAAGTCGTCGCCGTGGGCGACGCGCTACTCAAGTACGAAACGCTTAGCGGAGACGACGTGCATCGCCTCATGCGGGGCGAAATCCTGACCAAACCCAGCGTCGCCGACATGCTGGTGGCCCAGGCCCAGCGAGCACGCGACGCCAGCCAGCCCAAAGTTGGAAATGGCGAAACCACGGAACTGCCCCCAAACGCTCTGCCGGCCTAGCGGCAAGTCCCACAGGGCTACTGCATCTGAGGCTCTTTTCGGCGAAAACAGCATGAATGTGGGGTCTGCCATCTTCTGATGGTGGAGGGTGTATCGCATTCTGGATTGGATGTAAAGCACTCTGGCGAGAGCGAAACGAGTTCAATTTCTGCGATCGGGGTGCGTCCAGCGTTTGATACTGCGGATGGTTGGTGGCGCGTCATCGAGGCGTGCGGGCCTCCATCGCTGCTGCTGGTGATCGAGCATCGCTTGGGCGACTTGCGCCGTTTCTTTACGGCGGAGGACATCTTGCAGGAGTCCCTGCTCCGGGCCTGGCGAGCCCGCGCGACGGTCGAATGGCGCGGGCAGCGAGCGTTTCGAGCATGGCTGTTGACTGTGATTGATCACTGCATTCTTGATGGACGCGACCATGTTGTCGCTGCCAAGCGCGGGTGAGGTCGTGTGTTTGCGTTTGGTGGGGCTGAATGCCCGGGGCCACCCGAGCCGGTGGTCACTACTACACCAAGCCGGGTGGCGAGTTTTCGGGAGCAAGCTGAGGTTTTCAGGGCTGCCATCGAATGCTTGCTCGTGGATGTCAGGGAGGTTCTAAGGATGCGGATACTCGAGCAACGCGAACTTGGCGAGATCGCGAGAATGCTCGACTTGCCACTCGCGACCGTGCAGCATCGAGTGCGGCGTGGGGCCAAGTTATACAGGGATCGTTTGCGCACCGCGCTCGCGTTGAGCACGGTGTACAAGTAACTGGCCGAGTTGAGAGAATGTGCGCCCAGCGATGGTGCTGCTTGCGTTGCTGGATATGGAACCATGCCACAGCCAGCGTCCCGTCAACCGAATGTGAAGTTTGTGCAGAGCGTGAGCGATGGTGGCACCTTGCGCGATGATGAACTGGTAATGGACGCGGCGTATTCCGTCCCGGGCGCTTCGCTTGGGGCCGCCGTTTCTCACGCCGCGATGGATTCATCGGCGTTTGGAGGCCAGACCATGCCCCGCTCAGGCGAACACTACATGCCCCGGCCCAATGGGAACTTCGCGGCATGGGCGAACCATTACTTCGACGCCGTGGAGAAGTGGTGGAGCGTCAACGGGTTTAATGATTCCGAGTTGAAGCCGCTGAAGGAAGCCCTGAGCGCGTGGGTCGCGGCGTTCGCGGCCCACGTCAAGGCCCAGGCGGCAGCGGAGGGGGCGCGGCAGGCCAAGGATGCGGCCCGCGTTGAGTTAGAAAAGCAAGTCCGCCCCATCACCAACTTCGTGCAGGGATACCCCAAGACCTCCGATGCCGACCGCGCGACGATCGGTATCACCGTGCGCGACACCAGCAAGACGCCCAGCCCGACGCCGACGACGCGCCCGCTGGTGAGCGTGGACCCCGGCACCCGCCTGACGCACGAACTGCGGCTCGTGGATGAAGGCTCACCAACACGGCGCGGCAAGCCGCCGGGCGTGAGCGGCGCGGAGGTGTGGGTGAAGCTCGTGGATGCGGGCACCCCCGCGCCAACGGACCCTGCCGTCCTCTCGTTCCTGACGCTGACCACCCGCCCAACCGTCCGCACCGAGTTCAAGGCCCACGACGGCGGGAAGACGGCGGTCTACATGCTGCGCTGGGTCAACACACGGGGCGAGAAGGGGCCGTGGTCGGAGATTTGCAGCGCGACGGTGGCGGCGTGATGCCCGTTGACCGTGCGCCAAGGCCCGGCAAGACACACCCATAGCGATTGGGGCTGGTACACTTTCCCCGCTTGGCAAAACAGAAACCAGCCCAATCTGCACCAACTCCCGCGACCGCTCAACCGGTGAGTCTGTCCGTGCTTACGCCACCCCAGGTAATTCAGCACTTCAGCGCGGATGACTGGGAGGCGTTTGTCCTTGAAGCACTCGGCGAATCAGAACCTAAGTATGCCCGCATTGAGCGGCGCGGCGGTGCCGGGGACAAAGGGTGTGACGTTATTGCGTGTACCGCTGACACACCACAAGCCGGGCCGTTCGATCTGTACCAATGCAAGGCGTACGGGAAGGCGCTCGGCCTGAGCGATGTCTGGACCGAACTTGGAAAGCTCTGCGTGTTCACGCACCGTGGTGATTTTCCAGTGCCACGGCGATACAGGTTTGCGGCCCCGCATGGCGTCACCACGCCTTTGGGGAATCTGTTGGACAAGTCAGTTGAACTCAGGACCAAGTTGATTGAAAACTGGGCCACCCAATGCGAGTCCAAGGTCTCCCAAGGACAGACCTTCCCGCTCGCAGGTGACCTCAAGACATATGTAGAGCAGTTCGACTTCAGTATCGTGCACTACCGCCCTGTCAATGAACTCCTCGACCTGCACAAGAAGACCTCGCACTGGCATGTGAGGTTCAAGCGGGACTACCCCAATAGGCCCAAAGCCGACACACCCCCGCCAGAGCCGCAGCCACACGAAATGCGTTATGTCCGTCAGCTTCTGGATGCATATGGGCAGCACGTAAACACGTCAATTGCTGACATCACCGCGCTGGCGGCCAACCTAATACTGTCACAGCACTTCCACGGTTGCCGCACCGACTTCTTCATGGCCGACAGCCTCAACAGGTTCTATCGTGACCAGTTTCCTGAGGGGGCATTCGAGCATGTCAAGGAACAGGTCGAGCAAGGCGTCCGAAACACCGTACTCGCCCCGCATCAGAGCGGGTATCACCGCGTCTGCGCCACCCTGAGCCAAGCCACCGGCCTTCCGCTGGCACAAACCGAATGTGTCTACTGCGTTCTTCCCGGCGACAAGTCAGGCCTCTGCCACCACCTCGCCAACGATGACAAACTCACGTGGGTGCAGCCATGAGCATTCCGCACTTCTCGCCGGACGCCTGGCGATTCATCTTCAACACGCCGCTTGAGTGCGGCTTGCGCTGTGCCGCGTTGCTTCTTGCAGCCTATCCCGCTCCATGCGACCTTCAACGGCTGGTTCAATACGAATACCTCCTTGTTCACTCGGGCGACGTGCCGCAAGGGCCGCCGAGCATTCACCCGGCAGCACCGCACCGATCCGGTGAACTTCTGGTCCGACGGGCGTTGATCGAGAGGGGCATTCTCTTCATGATGTCAAGGCAGGTTGTCTGCCGCGATCTCTTGCCAAGCGGCATTGGCTACCTCGCGGGAGACATGGCACTGCCACTCTTTGACTCGCTTGAATCACCGTACACCCGCACACTCCGCGAGCGAGCGGTGTGGGTCGGCGGGCGATTCGGAGGCATGAGCGGCGAAGCGCTGGACCGCTTCATGCAGGACAACTGGTCGAACTGGGGAGCCGAGTTCACCCGTGAGGCATTCGTGCGCGGGGGTGGACAATGACCGCAACGGGATTCACCATCGCGAAGGTCGTGGTTCAGGGGCAGGGAAAGCCTGATGCCATTCTGGAGTTTGGGCCGGGCTTGAACGTGGTTGCGGGCGCATCGGATACGGGTAAGTCGTACGCATCACAACTCATTGACTTCATGCTTGGAGCATCCACGCCGCCGGAACCGTTTCCGCTCGGCGCCGGCTATGACCGTGCGATGATTGAGTTGCTGTCTGCGGCGGGTGCCGTGATGACCATGCAAAGAGCGTTGGCTGGCGGCGGTGCGTTGGTTTACCGGAAGCGAATCGACGCCACGAACGACGGAGTTCCGGACGAAGAGCTCGCCGAGAAGCACTCAGGATTGAATCCTCTCACCATCTCTGCTCGCCTGCTCACAATGTCGGGCTTGATGGGAAAGATGATTCGGCAGGACGGCTTCGGCAAGAAGCGCACATTATCCTTCAGGGACATAGCACGGCTGACCCTGATTGACCAGGTGAGGATCATCACCCGGCGCTCGCCCGCGCTGTCAGAACAGTTCACGCTCCAGACGGAGAGCAAGTCCGCGTTTGGATTGCTCCTTACCGGTTCGGACGACTCCGCGATTGTGACGCAGGAGAAACCCAAAGACCGGACACAGCGACTGAAGCTTGAGATGTCGATCCTCTCAGGACTGTTGGAGGAACGAGAAGTCCGCTTGACAGAGTACGCGGTAGATTTGGGTCAACTGGCTGATCAACGCCGCCAACTGGCCATCGCCGTTGAGGAGGCGAGCGGCCTGGTCGCTACGCGCCAAGGCGAACTCGATAGTGCAGCGTCCATACGAGACCAAGCCTGGGAAGCGATCCAAACGCTCAAGTCCAAACAGCTCTTCGTCACTGAGCAGTTAAGCAGACTTGAGCTCTTGGCTCGTCACTACACAGCGGACAAAGACCGACTCAATGCCGCGCTGGAGGCGGGCAAGTTCTTCGAGCAAATGCCAACTGGCGACTGCCCCGTCTGCGGGCATATCGTCGCGGATGCAGAGGAACCCGGCGCGAGCGACCTGCGGTTGCGAGAGTTTCAAGCAGCCTGCGCTGCTGAGCTTGGCAAGATCTCGGTGCTCGTTCGCGACCTTGACGGCGCACTTACTGACATGCGGAGCGAGAAGCTGAGCTACGAGAGGGAGCAAGCCCAACTACAGGCGACGCTTGAACGGGCCAACGTGGCGATGGCTGGGTTGCTGGATCGCAAGGTCAGGGCCGCAAATGAACAACTGTCTCAACTCCTCGCTCTGGACAAGAGGCTCTCCGAAGCGGCCTTTACAGCTAAGGAGGTTGACGATCTGCGGAATCGACGCTCAATCGCCGAACAACAAAGCAAGATCAAGCCTAAGAAGTCGGAGTTCGCTCAGAAGGTGGGCGCAGCAGGAACCGCCGAGTTCTGCTTGGTTGTTGAGCAACTGCTTAAGGATTGGAAATTCCCCTTCGAGGGACGTGTCTCGTGGGCAGAGACGGAGTTCGACTTAGTCATTGGCAATCAAGGGCGCGGCAGCATGGGCCAGGGTAAGCGGGCGGTGACGCACGCGGCATTCACGGTTGCACTCATGCGATACTGCCGCCAGAAGGGCTTGCCGCATCCGGGAATCGTCGTGATTGACTCACCTCTCAATCCTTTCAAGGGGGCGGACATAGACAGTGGTGAACGCATAAACACGGATGTTCAAGAGGCGTTCTACGCTGACTTGGCCGCCGACAAGTCCGGTGATCAGATCATCGTGTTCGAGAATACGGAACCGCCCGTGGCCTTGCGTAGCAAAATGCGGTACACGCACTTCTCCGGGAATGCCGACAAACCGCGAGCGGGGTTCTTCCCGATGCCGCAGTCGGTGGACGGTGACAAGGCTAAGTCCAAGTAGCTTACGACTGCCGGGGCTGCCGCCCCCGGCACCCCCGCTCAAGTCACTGGGAACGCACGACCAGCGCCGCCGGTGGCATTCCTCTTAGCAGGTGAGATGCCGGAGAGGGCAGCGGCCCACTCTGGCATCAGCGGAAGAACATCCCAACTCGCTCGGAGTCGCGTCCGTGATCGGCGGATGCCGGTGGCCTTGTGCCTTGAGACGTCTTCCGCAGGACTCCTCCGCCCCTGCCGGGGCGGGTCGATCTGCTTCACGCTGTCCACGGGTTGCGGCCTCGGACTGCCGTCCGCAGGACCGCTCCACCCGTGGCTACAGCCCTGCGCCCCGCTGGTGCGGAAAGGGTGCGCCATCCTTATATAGGTCTGTTCAGGCTCGGTGCGCTCGGGGGCTCTGTAGTGAAAACATTGGCTGGATATACCTTAGGGATGGCTCACCTGCAATTGGCGTTGCGTATAGCAACATCAATAGCACGGACTTTGGCCTGAACGCATTCACCGATGGCACTCGACGCGCTGGCGGCTTCGCGTGGAGCGAGAATAATGGTTGAATCAACTTTGGCCCATTCCCAGATCTTCGTGCCAACCAGCAGGCCCGCTTCACCAACTACGCGGAGAACGGAGAGGCAAACACTCGATTGCTGGGCTTTGCCTGGAGCGAGAATATTGGCTGGATCAATCTCGACAATGAGAACTTCTTTGTGCAGAGCAACCGCTGCGATAGCCTGGACTTCAACAATGACGGGAGCATCTTTGATATCACCGACGTGGATGCTTTGCTGAGCGTCTTCAGCGAGGGGCCGTGCGTTCCCGCGACGGCGATCTGCAACGATATCGACTTCAACAACGATTCCAGCAGCTTCGACATTCGAGATATTGATTCGTTCCTGAGCCTGTTGAGCGAGGGGTCGTGCTTCTAAACGCGGCTTCGAATCACAAAAAAACTTGACGCGGGGCCAAGTTCTTTGTGTGTGAGTCTGTCAATGAGTGAATGCGTGAGTACTTGATGCTGCCCAGAGATGGCTACTTCCGCCCGCGCATCACTGTCCGCGTCACGCTGTTCCCTTGCTTGCGAACTTCCGCGTTGCGAGTCGTCTCGACCGACTTGCCCTTCGCGTTGGTCGCCTTGCTCTCCCCCTCTCGCGTGATGGTGTTGCCCTCGCGCTGCCACGTATCACTCGACGCACCCGTGCCGCCGTTGGGGCCGGTGGTCTCGCCGACGCGCGAAACAGAATTGTTCTCGCTGTCGCGGGTATAGGTTGCGGTCTGACTGACCGTCTTCCCGTTGGGCAGCGTTGTCGTCTTGTTCTTCTCAACACCCGCCTCGGTCTTCTTCAGGGTTGCGTTGCTGCTGCTGGTTTTACCATTGAAGCCCGTGCGCGAGGCCTCGCGCGTGACCAATCCATCCTGCTTGACCACGCTCGACCGCCGCGTGGCGTTTTCGCCCTTCGCGTTCGTGCTCGAGCCCTCATGCTCCACGACTTTACTGCCGTCGGCGGTTGTCTCACGCTGCCACGTGCCGCTGCTCGTAACCGTCTCACCGTTGCGCATGCTGCGCGTTGCCTCACGCGTTGCCACATTCCCATCGCGCTTGAACGTCGATGTCGTGCTGGTCGTCCCCGTCCCGCTCTTGCTGACAACACGGATCAATCCGCCCGAGCGTGAGACTGTCGAACTGCCTGTATTGCTACTACCCGCCGCCACACCCGCCTCCGCAGGAGCTGGCACAGCCGCCTGCGTCCCTGTAGCCTGTGACGTGACAGTTGGCGACGCCACAGGTGCCAAAGCGCCCGTCCCGTCATCGGCCCACGCAACGTTGCTCGCGCCCGCTGCTACCAGAATCGCCAACGCCGTGATAGCACGCACACCACACTGATTGACCAATCGCATAAATCATCTCCTGAAACAGCCGCCAACCAGCATGAAACCGGGTCAAAGTCAACCTCGAAGCCAACCATAAAGCTAGCCTGTCGACTCGCCCACACCATGCCAAACATCCACGCTAGGCACAACACGCATGCGCAGTGAATATTGCAAATGACTTGAATCAACAGGTCCCGGAGAAGTGCCCTTGCAATCCGCGCGAGGTTCTTGGACTCCGTGCAACAACGGGCAAAAAAAGCGTGCGAGAGTACATCTCGCACGCGTTCAATCACCAGTTCCAGAACGCCACATCAAGCCGCCTTGCGTTCACCCTTCACCGCTGGCTTTGGTGCAACCTTGCGTGCCTGGCTCGCGATCCGCCGCGTGCCATTCGTGATCGCCGTCTGCTGCATCGGCCTCGTCACATCGCTCGCCATCGCCTTGGCCTGCCGCGACGCGTTCTGCTGTCCGCCCGCAGGAGCGACGCGCATCACGGTCGGCGAAGTCGGGCTGCTGCGCTGCTCGCGAATCACGCGTGACGTACGCGTCACATTGGTGTTCTCACGAATCTCCTGCGATGTCCGGCCAATCGCCCGTCCCTCGCGAACCTTTTCAGACGAGTTCGTGACTGCCCGGCCCTGGGCCATCGCAAGCGACGACTGGGTCACCACCTTGGTCTGCACCCGCGCCTCGCTCACTCGCTGCGCCACGCTGCTCTGGCGCGTCACCTCGCCCTTGGCCTTCGCAAGCGTACCCCGAACCGGTGCGGGGGCGCCGCTCGCAAACGACGTGTTCTCACCGATGATCTTGATCTTCTTCGCAGGCCCGTTCTCACGCGCAACCTTCGGGGCATCTGCCTTCTGCGTGCTGGGCTGTCCTTTGCTCACGCGAACCACGCTCGTGTCTCGTGGCACGCGGCTCATGCGCTTTACCTGTTTGCCCCCGAACTCGCGATGCATCGAAGGATTATCAGAATCGGGTGCTGGCGTCGCGGCAAACGCCGGCGTCACACTGCCAGCAAGAGCGAGCACGGAAGCAGCAAGAAGAGTGCGGTTGGTCGAGAACATAAGGCCTCCTGTCGGCGGACACGTCCTGCCGCCCGCGGTGCGTTTGAAAAATCGCGCCACTTACTGATTAGCTTCGGTTACGCGCAGCACCTCTTGGACAGTTGTGACACCTTTCGCCACTTTTCGCAGGCCGTCCGCGCGGAGCGTGACCATCCCGCGCTCTATGCAGATTCTGCGGAACTCAGCGACATTGGGGTTGCGCGCGATAATATCGCGAAGTTGATCGTCCACGGCCAGATTCTCGTAAATACCCACTCGCCCGGAGAATCCCGTCTTGCGGCACTTATCGCACCCTTTCGAAACCCATATCTGCGACGCGTCTAGGCCTTGCAGCGTCAGGAACTCCGCCATCTCCTCGCCCGGTTTCTCCTGAGCCTTGCACTGCGCGCACAACCGGCGCAGCAATCGCTGAGCCAGCACGCCGTTGACAGCCGCACCGACCAGGAATGGCTCAAGGCCGATGTTAACTAGTCGCGTGATCGAACTTGGCGCGTCGTTGGTGTGCAGCGTGCTCAGCACCAGATGGCCCGTGAGCGCCGCCTGCACCGCGATGTGCGCCGTCTCATGGTCGCGAATTTCGCCCAGCAGGATCACGTCCGGATCCTGACGCAGCAACGCGCGAAGCGCGATGCCGAAGGTCATACCGATCTTCTCCTGCATGCCCGTCTGCGTCACGCCTTCCAGGGTATATTCAATCGGATCCTCAACCGTCGAGATGTTCATCGAGTTCTTGTCGAGGGTGCGAAGACTGGCATAAAGCGTCGTGGTCTTGCCGCTGCCCGTCGGGCCAGTCACCAGCACGATCCCGTGCGGTGCATCAATTGCCTTCTTCCAGATCGTGAGCGTGTCCTCGTCAAAGCCCAGTTGGTCAAGCTCCACCGAGATGCTCTTCTCGTTCAAGATTCGCATGACCGTCTTCTCGCCGCCCGAGCAGGGCAGCGTCGAAACGCGGAAGTCGATCTTCTTGCTGCCCACCATCGCCCGGATGCGACCATCCTGCGGCAAGCGTCGCTCATCGATGGCCAGGTTTGCCATGATCTTGATACGGCTGGTCAGCGCCGGGCCCATACTCTGGGGCGGGTTGAGCACTTCATAAAGTTCGCCGTCGATGCGGAATCGCACCTTCAACTTCTTCTCGCTGGGCTCGATGTGAATATCGCTGGCCCCTTGCTGCAGCGCAAGTTGCAGAATGTGGTTCACATAGCGGATGACCGGGCTTTCCTTCGCATCCTTCTCAAGGCTGGCCGCCTCGGTCTCCTTCGTCTCCTCGACCTGCACATCGCCGTCATCAACCGAGGAGAGAATGTCATTGACATCCGTCGCCTCTTCCTTGTTCGCGCCAACCACTTCCAGCGCCGCGCGGATGTCATCGCTGGTTGTCAACACCAGTTTCACGCTCGCAACCCCGAGCCGCTCACGCAGCGCGTCCAGCAGGAAGACGTTGTCCGCCTGCGTCGTTGCGACGATCACGCGATTGCCGTCCGTACGTAGCGGAATCACCGCGTTGCTCCGGCAGAAGTCGCCCGTCAGGCGCTGCAGCATCTGCCCGTCAAAGCCACCTTCAAGACCCTTGCCAAAGTCGATCCGCTCAAACGAAAGCCCCGAGACTTCCGCCAGGCAGATCATCAGTGCCGACTCTTCGCACCCTTGCTCGATAAGCACCTCAGCAAGCCGCCGACCAGGCGAAGACTTGATCATCGCAAGCGCCTGCCCCAGTTTCTCCTGATTCACCACATTCCGCGAGAGCAGCATCTCTCCCAGTTCGCGAATCTTGCTAGCATCCTCTGGCGAGTCCGGGCGATAGATCTCGCTAATGGCTTGCCCCACGCTGCTGTTCTGGCGCTTCTGAATCTGCTTGACCGCTGGATCTTCCTGCCCCTCGGGTGTCGCCTGCCCATACGACTTCTGATTGGCGGGCACGCTGGGCAATGGCGAGAACGAACCGCTCTCCTGATCGATGCGGTGCTTCTTCGCGTTCCCCCGCGTCGAGTCTTTGCTCGCATCCTTGTCGTCCGCAACCCCAAGCTCGTTCAGGATGTCATCGATGTTGTACTTCGGCACGGCGGATTCCTCGGAGATGGTGCAGGGATAGGTGCTAACGGTTTGGACGTAAAAATCGATGCCAGACTGCGTCTGAGGACATCAGTCCCCACGCTCTTAGAACTTGCGCTTCTTCGTGGGCTTCTGCGCGTCATCCCCAGGCGTGACCATGCTCAGCGTGAACCGCTGCCCTTCGGCCTCCAGCGTCACCGAGCGACCCTCGATGTCAACCACCTTGAAGATCTCCGCAATCGTGTCACCCATCCGCACCACTTCGTCGTTCACACGCGCCAGCGGCACCCGCCCCGCCATCACGCTCTGTACGATCACCTTGGAAACTTCCCCCGCGATGAACTCGCGCCGCCGTGATTGCTCCAGCGCCAGTCGCTGCTCGGGCGTTGGCCCCATGTTGGTGGGCAGGATCGGCTGCGGACCAGCCGCTACAGCCTCTTTCATGTACGCCAGCGCAAAGGGAGAGCGGCCAAAGTCAATCAGCGCAATATCCAGCGGGTTGTTCACGCTCGACAACTCGCCCATCACCCGGTCGTACTGCGCCTGGAACGCCGCGTCCTGCTGCGAATCAAACTCGATCTTGTTGTTGGAGTCAAAGGCGATGGCGTGCTTCACGCCGATCGAGCGCATCGCAAACAGCGCACTCGCCGACACGACGACCACCAGCGCCAGCACCAGCGGCTGGGTCGGTGTCCACTTCTTGGTCGCCACATTGATCGAGCCCAGTCCGTCCCCGCCAGGCAGCGCGGGCTGCTGGCTGGTATTCTGATTGTCCATCGGGTAGAGTGCCATCGAAAATCTCCAGCAGGGTGTGTGTTCTTGTTCCTGTCGACCTTCACGGATTAGTTGCCGGCGGAAGCGACCTTCCCGCCCTCCTGGAAGTAGATGCTCAGCGTGAAGCTCGCCTTCAGCTCCGCACCATCCACCTGGTTGCCCGTGATCTTCAGATTGTGAATCCGCGTCACACGAGGCATCTTCTCTACTTGCGCCAGGAACGAATGGAAACCAACGAACGTCCCCGTCGTCTCCATGTCCAGCGGCTGCTCCATGTACAGCCCAGCTGGCAGCGGCTTGTTGCTCTTGATCGCGGGCGGCTCAAGCCCCGCCTGCACGGCAAGGTCCGACACCTGGCGCACGATCGAATCAATCTCCTGATTGGTCGGCAAGCGCTCCTCGATCACCTTGATGCCGTTGGCCAGTTGCTCGTTGGCCTTCTCAAAATCGGTACGCTTGGCCGCCTCCTCCTTGAGTTTGGTCAGCAAAGCCTGCATGTGCTTCACTTCCTCGCGGGCCTTGGCGATTTCCTTATTGGTGGGCTTGAACACCAGCACATAACTCGCAATGGGAAGCCCCACCACGCCCGTCAAGATGCCTATGCCCAAAAGTCCGAGGTTGTTCTTCATCATTATTGACCCTCCTTCGCTTCGCTCACAGTCGTGGCGGGGTTGCTCTGCTTGCTGGGTGTCATGCCCGGCACGAATTGCTGTGTCGGCGGCTGCGCCGGCGCAGCGAGTTCCTCGATAGGCGTCCCCGTCTTCTTCGCGATCAGTTGCCGGATCGAATCACCCAACTTGGTCCGGTCCGCGTCCGAGTTGAGCGTCGCCGTGATCTCAAACTGACGCAGCACCTTCTTCTCATCGCGCTGCTCGCGGATGAACGTCAACTCCACGTACTGCATCACAGGGCTGGACTTGAGGCTCTGTAAGTAGTCGGCAACGTCGTTGTTATTCTCCGCCGCACCGTTGACAGTGAGGGTGTAGCCGAAACTGGGCGGCATGACCTTGGGCTTGGTCGCCTTCGCTGTCTGCTGCGTCGCGTTGTCAACTAGCGTCTTGATCTTGGGCAGGTTCGCCATCCCCACATTCCCGCCGTTGCGAGTTCCCTTCAGTTCCATCGTGTCCAGACGCACGGTCTCGGGCATGCGATACCGCAACTCGCTGAGCACCGCCCAGCGGGGCACAGGCTCAAGCAACGCCGCCGTGATCTCGGCCTTCTCGAGCATGATCTCACGCTGCTGCTGCAACTTCTTGAGCGCCTCGATCTGCTTGCCCTCCTCCATGCACTGCTCCTTCAGGATTGAGTACTCCTCGCCCAACGCGATCTTCGCGCGGTTGGTCATGAAGAACGCACCGCCCACGCCCATCATCACGAGCGCGAAGAGGCAGAGCACGATCAGGTTGTTGCGAATCTCAGCCTTGCGCTGAATGTAATCCGCGGGAAGAAAACTCGCGTTGTTCACACCCGAGTTTCCCTGCTGATTGCCTGTAAGTAGGAACGACACGTGAGCCTCCCTTTCATGCCTTCACAACCAAACCCATCCAATCACAACCCAACGACTATCCACCAAGTTCCCGAGTTTCTTCCCAATTGAACCTCGCCCCGCAAACAGCTACAAGTCCGTCGGCGCCATGCACAAGCCCAGCGCAACACTCCATCCCGGCTGTGCTTCCCCCAGTTTCATCCCAAGCACCGGCTCCTTGCCCGTCCGCCCGATGCGGGCCAGTGGGTCCGCCACCTGAGCCGGCAGTCGCATCGCCTTTGCGATGTGCTGCGTCAATCCCCGATGGCGTGCCTCGCCACCAACGAACACCACCCGGTCCAGTTTCTTCCCCGGAAACCGCGATGCGTGGTACCGCTGGCACATGCGAATCTCATCTGTCAGAATCTCCAGCGGTTCCGTCAGGTTCGCGTCACTGGGCCCCACGCTCACCGCAGGCTGCTGCATGACCTCACCCGAAAACTCCGAAGGCAGCGAGATCTTGCGCCGATCCTGCTCCGGGTCCGCCGCCGTGCTCTCATGCGCCACAGGCTCGCTCGCCACACGCTCCACCTGATGGTCCATCTGCAGCCGAGCCTTGTTCGCCTGCTCCTCTGTCATCGCGCACTGCCTGGCGATTTCCATGTCCAGCGTGTGCCCGCCCACCGCGATCATCCGCGCAAACACCAGGTCGCGCCCATGGCTGATCATCACCTTCGTCGTCGTCGCGCCCAGATCCACATACAGCGAGTTCTGAATCAAGTCCCCCTCGCGCCGGTGCAGGTAGTCAAACGCACGCAGCGTGCACACAAACTCGCTGTGCATCCCCACAGGCTCCACCTTGCTCGCCAGCAGCGCGCTCATGAACCGATTCACCACGTCCCGCGCAACGTAGATGATGATCACGTCGATCTTGCCCGCCGCCTTCTCCCCTTGAATCTCGATGAAGCGATAGACCAGGGAATGCGGATCAACCCCAAGTTGCTGCGGGATCGCCGCCTCCACCAACTGCGCCAGTGGCACACTTTCCACGCGCGGGAACTGGATGTGCTTCACAGTCGTCTGCCACGCTGGAATCGCCGCCGCCGCACGCTTACCCACAAACCCGCCCCGCTTGATCAACTTGGGCAGCGCCTCCAACTGGAACTCCAGCCGTCGCCGATGATCGGGAATCAGGTCGTGTGGCGTTTCCAGCGAGGCCGCCGCGACCATCACGGGCGGATCGCCCGCTTCCAGTTGCAGAATCTTCAGCGCACCAGTCCCAAAATCGATGGCGATGGGTAGGTCCTTGGGCTGCGACTTGACAACTTGTGTGGAAAGCATGCTACCAAGCCGGTTGAGGCTGTTGTTGTTCTTCAGCGGTTTGAACAGTGACGACAAACCCATGGGCCACGCGTACTCCACGCACGATTCCCCACGCGCCCTGCGTGGTCAATCTCGCGTCACCTGCATCGGTTGGCCAGACAACCACCAGAAGGTGGACCCCACATGGTGTCGTAAACCCCAACTTCCCGAGACGCACCGCCCCGCACAAACCGCGCAGGCGTTCTCCTGCTTACAGGACCGCCCCGGCTCTCGGACCAGCATCACCCCCCATCTTCTCGCCAACATCACGCCAGCATCACACTCGCCACCAGCGATTCCAGCGCCGACAAGGCTTGCTTGATGTTCCATTGCTGGCTCGACCGCGACCCCGTGTAGTTCGAAATCGCTCGAATCTCACAAAACGGAATCTCCAGCCGATGTGCCACCAACGCGCACGCCGCCCCTTCCATGCTCTCCGCCACCCCGTCCGTCCGAGCAGCAATCGCCTGGGCAAGTGCGTCCGTCGCAGAGCAAGTCGAGACTGTCGCGATCGTGCCCGTGCTTATGGACCCTGCGCCAAAAGCCTCAACCAGCCGCCCATCGCACGCAAACGTTGATCCCAATACTGGATCGATGGGAAAGCCAATCGAGCCAAGGTCCGCAAACCCCTGATCGGTCATCAATCCTTCATCCGCAAACACGCAGTGGCTCGCAACCACCGTGTCGCCCGCATGCAACGCAAAAGACTTCCCCGCACCAGGCAGCGCACCAGCGATGCCAAGGTTGAGGATCAATCCATCCGAAGGGCGCACACAGTGCGCGACAGCACCAGCAGCATTCGCCTTGCCAACACCCATGAGCACCAGGTCGATCCCGTCCACCACCCGCACCCGCTCCCACAGCCTGCCCACACCCGCCGGGCCGGAAGTCGAAATCGCCCCCAGTCCGCGAAAAACCGCCATTGCCTCAATCGGGGCAGCCACGACCAGCAGAATTTCTCGTCCCTTCGCGACAGACTCAAGCAACGAATGCATCCAATGATCGTAGAAAGGCGCAGACAACCGAACGGGTGTTGCTCGTGGCCGATGATTTCCTCAAGGAAAGGAAGCCACCGGTCCTGTTTGCGTTTCCGCTGGCGTGGTTTCCAAGTCCACTTCGCCCAAGGATTTCTATGCTCTCCCCCCAGCATCAGCCCGCATCGCCTCTTCCCACATCCATCTCGACACACCAAACCGCTTCCAGCCCTCGCCGAGGTTTCGCCATCAAACTTGTCGCCGCGATCATCGTGCTTAGTGGCAGTTCCCTTGGCCTGCTCGCGCTGAGCCAGCCATCAGGCGAGCCCGCCAGCAAGCCCGCTTCGCCCGCTTCCAAGTCCAAGCCCGTTTCCACTTCCATCTCCAAGTCCAGCCAAAGCGGTCGCACTGCGGACCTCGCCGAAGTCAAACGCCAGCCCTTCGAAATCTCGACCGTTGCCAATGGTGACTTGCAGGCCCGCAACCAGATCGAAGTGCGCAGCCCCCTGGAGCAGCAGACCACCATCCAGTTCATCATTCCCGAAGGCACCCGCGTCAAGAAGGGCGACCTGCTCGTCCAACTCAACGCCGACAGCATCCAGCGACAAATCGACGAAGAAAGCCCCCGCCTCGCCAGCGCCCGTGCCGAGGCCGTCTCCGCCGAGAATCAACTCCAGATTCAGATTAACGATAATGCCAGCGCCTTGCGCAAGGCCGAACTCGACCTCGCCCTCGCGGTGCTCTCCCTCAAGCAGTGGCGCGATGGCGATGCCGTCAAACTCCGCCAGAATCTCGACCTCAAACTCGACACCGCAGAACTCGAACTCGAACGCCTCGCCGAGAAGTACGTCCGCAGCCAGGACCTCCTGACCGAAGGTTTCTTGAGTAAGGACGAGTGCGACCGCGACGAAGTCGCCTATATCCGCGCCATCTCCGACTACCAGACCGCAGGGCTTGACCAACTCGTCTTCGAGAACTTCGAGTTCGTCCGCACCGACAAGCAAAAAGTCTCCGACGTTGCCGAGCGTCGTGCCGAAGTCGAGCGTGTCCGACTCAACAATGACAGCCAACTCGCCAGCCGCAAGGCCGATCGCGACAATCGCGCCACTCAGGTCGCCCTCACCGAATCACGTCTCAAGAAACTCAATGAGCAACTGAGCGGTGCCAGAATGCTCGCTCCCGCCGACGGCCTGGTCGTCTACAGCACCTCCGTCGAGGGCTCCCGCTGGGGCGGCAACAATGAAACCCTCCAGATTGGCCAACAGGTCTATCCCAACCAACTCATCATCGCCCTCCCAGACACCAGCGACATGATCGCTTCAATCCGCGTTCACGAGGCCATCGCCGGACGTATTCGCCCGGGCCAGGAAGTCTCCGTCAAAGTTGATGCCGCAGGCGGCAAGTCCTTCCAGGGCAAAGTCGACAGCATCGGCGTCATGGCCGAGTCAGGCGGCTGGCGTGATCCCAACCTGCGTGAATACACCGTCAAGATTTCCCTGCTCGATGCCTCGGGCGAGGATCAACTCAAGCCCGCCATGCGCGTCGAAGCCCGCGTTTTGCTTGAGCGTGTCGAAGAGACGCTCACCGTTCCGGTCCAGGCCCTCTTCTCCCAAGGCCCCGTCCAGTTCGTGTACAGGCCCGAGGGCAGCCGCTACATCAAGCATCCCGTCCGCGTAGGCCGGCGCAGCGAGACCATGGCGGAGATCGCTGCTGGCCTTGGCGATAACGATGTCGTGCTACTCCGCACACCGATGGCGGGCGAAGTTCTCGCCCGCGAATGGGAAGATACCTCCCTCGCCACCGCAGGATATCGCAAGGATGAAAATGGCCAAGTCTTGAG
>CAYRPC010000051.1:0-18816 GCA_964425995.1 uncultured Phycisphaeraceae bacterium | reverse complement strand
TCGGGATCCGGGTACGGACTCTGGGCCCGAGTCAATCGCCCAAGGCCGTCGTAGTTGTACCCGCGAATGAATCCCGCGTACCCCGTGCCGGCAACAGTGCCCGCAGCGCTGCCGGGTGTCCGCCGATGCACCGACACCAGCCGGTTCCACGCATCGTACTGATACCGAACTACTCCGTCGTCGATCAGGTTGCCTACCGCGTCATAGGCGAACGCGATTGCCGTCGTTGTCGCCTCACCCTCACGCCGCGACTGAACTAGGTTGATCTCATTCTGCTGGTTGATGTCGTGACGCAGCGATAGCGAGTCGTCCGCCGCGTCGGTAGAACTGCCAAGAGCAGCCGGCCAGGGCGCGTACTGCCCCGTCTCCGTTTGATATAGCCCGGCGAACGCGAAACCCGAGCCGACTTGATAGTTGTCAAGATTGCCGCTTGAAACCCTCCCGCTCGGTGCCGCTGGCGTCCCGCCTATCCAATTGCCAAGGTGGTCAAGTTTCCAACTATCCTCGCGTTGCGGCTCGCTCGTCGAAATCGCAGTGGGCGCGCCGGTCGCGGGCTGGGCCGAGCCGGTCTGGCTGCGGGTCAATCGCTGCAACTCGTCATAGGAGTGAAGCTGCGAGCGTCGATTGGCATGGGACAATCCGCCAACATCAGCTTGCACGATGCGCTGACTCGTGCGATTGCCAGCGAGGTCATACGTGTACTGGCCCTGGAAGAGAGTTCGGGGCGATGTCTCTGCATTGCGATAGCGGAGGTTGGTGACCTGACCAAAGCGATCCAGACCGTTGACGGTCGCGTCAAGCGTGCCCCCATCGGGCTTGCGCAAATCAGCATGGATGCGATTGGGGGTTGGAGCAAAGCCAGGCGCACTGCCATAGGTGACCGCAACCCGGCGACCAAGCCCGGCATATGTGAACTGCGCGATCGGGGTCGTATTGACTCGAGTCGTGGAATAACCAGCAATACGGGAGAGTTGATCGTCCACGCCACCCGACAAACCGTACAACAGATTGAGAAGGCGATTGCTCGATGTCGCGGATGTCGCTGGATACGTGATCGAAGCAAGCCGATCAAATCCGACGTTGGTTTCAGTCGTGGGCTGGTATGCCCATGTATAGGAAGCGGTTGGTGTCGAGGCCTCTGCCGCACTATTTGCGATAGCGCCGTCAATCTTCTGCACATCCTTGAGTAGATTGCCGCGTGCGTCGTAGCGGAAGATGTTCTGGGAGAGCGTTGTGCCAGGAGTGGGGTTCGACGCGCTGCCGCTCGGCGGACCGCGCGCGCTCACGCGCGTGAGGTGGCCGCGATTGTCATAGACATAGTCCACGACCGCCACGCGATCCACAGGGGTCGCGCCGATCGGGGACATGTTCAGCGGATATCCCGGTGAATAGGCGTTGTAGCCAGCATCCGTGTAATGACCAACACGCACCTGGAGTACACGGCCTATGGCATCATAGAAGTACTGGAGCGAGATACGCCTCGCATCGATCCGCTCTGCGATCCGGCCGTCGATGGTGTAGCGGAAGAAGAGATCGGTTTCAGTAGCGATTGATCCGCCTGGCAATGCAGGATCGGGCGGTGCCGCTCCCGTCACGGGATTGGGCAGCCACATCTTTCCAACAAGCGAGTTGGAGCGCGAGACCTTGGAGTATGACAATCCATACGCTCCGCTGCTTGCCGTGCGCGATCCCTCTTCGCCCATCACATCAGCGCCGTACTGCACGCGAGTGATCTGCCGCTGAGTCGGCGCATCACCGGTTGAGACCTCAAACTTCTCAAGCCGACCCATGTTGTCGTAGAAATACTTGGTGAAGCGCCGATTGGTCGCAGTCGGGCTGGTGCTGTAGTTCTCGATCTGGTGCGACATGCGCCCGCTGGGATAGTACTTGAATGCTGTTATTGAGTCGATGGTTGAGTCGATGGTTTCACTTCGCAGAATTATCTTATCAATGATCGGGTCATAGTGCTCGATGCCGACGCGAGCCTCGCGTCCTGTCACTTTGAGCGCAGTAGGCACAACAACCTCGATACCTGAATGGACCTCGATGTGGGGTCTATTGCTCAGGCTGGCGATATTGAGGGGGTAATCATAAACGTCATTGACAACCGGCCCAAATGTGTTTGATATCGATTCAGTGCCCAGATGCCCCGATGCGATTTGTCGACGCTTCGCGTCATACCAGAAGACCGATCGAGTCCTGGCCGCGTTCGTCTGTGTGGTTCCCACCGCCTGCAGGACATCAACTTGGTTGCTCGTAAACTGATCCAACGTCCGCTCAAGGCGGCGTGCATCCGCGAGCAGACCGTCCGCGTCGTAAATGGAGTCGGACCGCTCCAACTGATACAAAGCGGAATCGCGACGAACAACGCTGCTCGTTTTGGTTGCTCGACCCAACGCGTCGGTCTGGGTTGTGCTGATTGCCGACTGAGGCGACTGGGAATAGCTTGCTACACCGCGTCCGGAATAACTCCACGTACTGTGGTACGTGATCGTTGATGGCAACGGAATCTCTTGCGCATACTGAGTGTTATACATGCGACGTTCGCGCACCGCACCATCCGGACCATAAAACATTCGCTCTATCGTGAGTGGTGTCTGATCGGCTTTGAAGAAGTCCTGAATGGGCACAAGGCTACCTGTTTTGTCATAGTTGTTGTAGTACGCGTCATCTTGGAACGCATACGTCGGGTCGATGCCTGTCACATCGAGCACATTGCTGTCGTTGCGCCGACCATACCGAACAATGGTGTGTGGTCGATCCAGATGATCGTAATAAGTCAGCGTGGTTTCCAAGCGAGCGGCGGGCGAATCATTGGCGTAGCCGGCTGCGTCCACATCAAACGTGTCAACACGGGACGGGCGCATCCGCCAGTCATATTGGGTCCGTGTCACATAGCCCAGATTGTCCACCGATGGCTCTTCCCACGGGTCCGCATTGTGGAATGCTTTGCGGGTGTACCGCCGCTGGTGCGTGGGCAGGAACGCATCGGATACTCCCATGCCGATCGTGGTGCGCTCAGTGAGTACGAGATTGTTGATCAATTCCGAGTTGTAGTTGGTAGTGGGACCCCAACCAGTATCATCCGTCCCGACATAGCGCCTGATCACCTGGCCATAGATATCGCGGATCGACCGCGAGATCGTGTGATCGACCGATTGCTCACGTATAAGGTCGACGAGGTCGTTGACTTCAACCGATCCCTCCGACACGACATTGCCATCGTTGCCCGTGGCCGCGAAGTCCGCTTGAACAGGCCTTCCATTCGAGTCCAGAATCAGCATCGATGATCGATAGATCGTGAAGCGCGGCTGACTGATGAAACTCAGAGTATCGAGATCAATGGGCGATGCAATTGCGGCTGTGATCGAAAAATCATTCTCTCCCAGCGTGACTGGGAGCGCGAAAACTACTTTTCGATCCACACGCGGATTACCAAATGGCTCCGTGCCGTAGTAATCACGAATGCTGCCAACCGATTCGGATCGCCAAGTACCACCTGCTACAGTCCTCTCGATGTTCTCGAAAATATATTCGCGCGCGAATCCATTATCTCCCAGGTAGTCCGCATCCGTTTCTACCGTGTTCTCTAGGTTAAACCACTTATCCATAACTGTGCTGCTCGCAAAACAATCCGTGTTCCAGAGTGGCACCAGCGCGTTCTCTTGACCAGGCATGCCGCAACCTTGGAGATTATCAACATTCATCCAGTCACGAACGCCTATGCTCAGAATTCTTCTTGCCCAGCGACGTCCATTGGGATAGAAAATATCACAAAGTAAGTTCCAGCTGTACTTGTAGAGATATGACGTCACGTAGTTCTGAGGTGGACTCTGGTCGGGCGCAAGCCGAGGCCAACCTTCCGGATACGCGGTGCCGATATTACCCGGCTCGATCTCGATCTCTCCTGTGCCCGACGCTGTTCCAAAGTCTTCGTGCAACGTCACAGCGCTCAATCCCACATCCACGATCGAGTGCTTCAGTCGCGACTCATCGTCGTACAGATATCGCGTCCACGCGAGCGACTGCGTGTTGGTTGCTGATGACGAGGGTGCTATGGCATTCTGAACCAATCCCGAAGCCGACCATGTCGTTCTTCCCTCTTCATCGTGCCACATCCCGTCGATCGGGTAATGCCAGGCGCTGCTCGGATCAAGCTGCTGAGCAGGGCCAACAGAAAGCGTTCGCGTCACTCGGCGCTCCGGCAACGCGACCGGATCCGCCTCTGTTGCCGTTGCTGCTCGCTTGACCAGCCGATGGACGGCAATGAAGTCACTCGATGGCGCGGCGCTGGGCTCTGGCCAACTACCCAGTGGCAATGGAGAAATGCCCGGCTTCGTAAAGACAATGTCGGTCTCGATATCGCTCCAGCCATCATGATTCCAACCGCCCGAGGCAGCCACGCCGGGATTGGGTGAACGTAGATACTGCTTTGTGTAGAGGCGAGGTTCGTCCGAATTCGCCCGCGGCAGTTTTTCGGTTGCCGTGGCCCCAACACCATACACCCGTCCCCGCTTGATCCCCTCCGCAACCAGCGTCGGCAAGAACACTATCCCAGCGTCCCACGTCGGAAACTGATCGTCATCAGCCTGCGGCGTCGAGTCGTAATAGCGCAGCGCGTACTCAAAGAATCTGGTCAGTCCATCGTTCAAGGCTGGAAGGCCACTGTTTCCGGCGTGCGCCAACGCTGCGGCGGACCATCCTATCGAACGATGCTCGACCAGCAGCAGATCATTGCGAGTTGTTGCCCACGGATCATCGGGCCCGACATATCCGCCGCCATTTGCTTGCCACTGAACTTCATTGATGGCTGGGCTTGAAGACGCGGGTTTGTAGATACCGCCCGCCATGTTCTCAAAGTGCTCGCCGGCGCCCGATGGAGGCGGCGATGTGTCATTGGTAGTCCCAAAGTAGTTTCCAACCGTTTCGTAAATGAACTCTTCGCCCAAGCCTTGCACATTGAGGATCGGGGCCGACACTCCAGACAAGTCAAAGTGCCAACTCCGATCACGAAGCACCACCCCGCTCGGGCTAATCTCCACCACACGCCGGCTGAGTTGACCGGGCTTGATCATGTAGTACTCAGCATCCTGCTGCGAAAGTCCTGCAGGCACGCCCGGTCCAGGCGTGCCGATGGTGCCATACGCGACCGACGAGTCCATCGACTCCCGATCCGTGAACTCGTCGACGATGGTGACCCACCGAGCCTCGCGATAATCCGGAGCCTTAGTCATTGCCAGGGACTCTGAACATGACGCTGGCGTACCGCCAGTACTATCGCAATCAAGTGGCGTATACCCCCACCACGCATAAGGGGCGAAGAACATGGCGGGCTGAAAGTAGGACTGAATTCTCATGTTGTTATATAGTGTTGATTCCCTGCGGTAAAATTGAGGGACCACGATCAAGCGAAAAATTCTATAGTGCCTCGCATCACTGCCCGTCGAGCGGGAAGTCAAGGTCGAGATCATCGATCTTGATGTACCACTTCCAAACTGATAGTGGGGCCTCAATGGAGAGTCCACTGCATTACCTTGAGAACCAGCATCAAACGATCGAAAATACGCGTTACCCGATGGTCTGGTATGCAGCAAAGCGAAGTCCAACTGCGTAGAATTTGAGGTCACTGGCGTACCGCCCCACGGCGCAACAAAGTTGGTAAATCCCGATGTTCCTGTCTCGTAGTGTGTAGAGGCGCCCATACTAAGCATATTTTTTAATACATTTATATCCGTACTTGATTGGCAGTTAATAAGTCCAGAAAATGATGTATCCATTAATAGCCATGTGAGATCTTGTACTTGAATAGAATCGCACACACTTTTCATTGCTTCTAGTGTTGTACTGATATCTGCAGATATCCAGATAGACTTTAGCGGCACTTCTGGAGTTGAAGTATTTGCAGACAAGCCTGTCGTCGACAGCCCGTCGTACTGCAGCATGGTTGACCGATTCGTGTATCCGTGATCCTGACTTCTGCTGTAGACAGTCGACTTGAGAAGCATCGCGGTTTTTGGAAGATCGAAGATCGGCACTGGCAATTCCTGTCCGCCTCCACGCGAATCGCTACCTATCTCAATTGGCAGGTAGTGGTAGCGAATGCGGTGCGACCACGCAGACTTTCCGCTCGGGACATTGTGCATGAATGCCGATGTTGCCCATTGATCCCCGCTGTCAAAGTCGCCCAGCCATAATCCCGTGAAGTTGATGGCCTGGCTGGACGCGGGCAGGTACGATGCGCTCGCGTCTAGACTGTGCAACGGTTCACACCAGTTGTACTGCTCGACTCCGTAAGGAATGCCCTCCCGTGCATCGTACACGAAGATCGAGTCAATCACGCGCAGGCTCGAACGTCGCAGCAATTCGAACTCGGCTTGGCAGAGTGGCACGACTGACTGAGTATGCACACGATCGCTCATACACGGTCCTGTACGACCCAGCTCTTCCGGAGTACAAACTCTGCTGCATCGACCACAATCCGTCGAATCGCCATCACCATACGATCCATAGTATGAATAAATAATATCAATAATATTATTGTATTTAGGAGTTATCCTGTACTTATAAAACAACTTCCACTGTTGTTCGAGTACGCCGCCCTCTCCGGGAGCTGAAACTGTCACGGAGCGCAACTGTCCCTTCGCCCCGCAGTCCCCCATGCACTCAACACAGGAACTGGCCAAGTTGTCCAACGCTCGTTGAGTCACTGGGCAGTATTCCATCTCCACTCGATGGCCGTGCAGGCTCTCGATGCGTGTGCAAAGCCCGTAATAGGGCGCGCCGACACCAGGATTGTTTGCGTTCCAGGGATCAGTTGTTCCCGTAGGCCCGGCCGGATTAAACTCCAAAAACTGTTGGCCCAGTAACGGACGCTCGTGCAATGATCGCATGCTCGGTATCGGGTTAAACCCTGCAGGCAATGAGACACTCCGTCCCGGTATGTCCTCGTAGATCGCCGCGAACGAGTACGTGACTGCACCGTCATACAACGAGATGGTGTACCTGCGTGGTCTGAAAATCCTGCCGTCTGCCTTCAGCCACCATCGCGTCGACGGATCCCACGTTCCATCGTGCGTCATCTTTGCTTTGAAGCGTGCTGGTGCCTCGTACTGGCCAGTACTCTCAATCAATTGGAACGGAATAGAGTGAAACGCGTCGAGTGCGAGATACGTCGTTCGCGGGTTGTTTCCGACCACATCTGGCAGTGCCGAATCGATCCACAGAAATGGCTGCTCATTGACCATCCAACCCTGACCCGCCCAGTCCCACCAGCGGTCAAGTTGCGTGCTGTTATTGACCACAGTTCGACCCGTAGCCGCAGACCGTGTTCGTGTCAACCGATACACACCGCCAGTGATCGGCAACTCCAAGTCCACAAATTGGGCCAGGGGCACGCCCGTGATGAGATCGACCTTTCCTTCTATGGTTGGCCTTGCCGTGTGAGCCCAACTTGTCTCGCGATTACTGGTCGCCTCAATGATCAAGGGAATTGACGAACCGCCCAGTGTGGGCGAAGGAGGGGCAAAGTCACCAATGGAGGGTGGCACAAGCAGATTCACATTCAGTGATGATGATCTCGATGTCTTGGGAGAGCTACAGATATCGATTAATCCAGAGCCTCCATCCCCGTATTCACCCGGGGATATCGCCAGAAGTGCATTGCCCACCTCTCCATCTGGCGAATCTCCATCTCCCGGGTCGCCATCGCCCGGTGCCGGTCTGCTTGCGTCAGGACACAACGCCGCATGAATTCCGTTCCAACACATGCTTCCTTGAATGCCCACATCGTCATACCCATACTGGTTGTCATAGAGCCTGCGCGGCCCATGCCAGACGGGCGACGCCAGTGGTTGCAACGGATCAGCCTCTATCAGCCAATCCGCATCGCAGTGATTCGGGGGTGTCCCAGGAGGCAGCGTGTGGACACCGATATTCACATAGTCACACGGACATGGTTCTGCTGGTGGCTCAGCAAGTACACTTGCTATACAAAGGCTTCCGCAAGCGATTGCCACTGCAACAATTCTTGCTTTCAGTATCTTCGCAACCAACCCACCCAGATCAGACATGTTGAGACTTTGCCGAGTTGCCATGAAGTATGCTCCCCAAAAAACAACGAGAATACGAATGTTTTCGCCGAGAAACCCGCCCCAAACACTCGCGAAGCAAGAGCGCGATGTGTAGCCAACAGGTTGGATTGTAAATAGATTACAAAAATTGTCATGATCGTGCAAGTTGAAATTCACACAGAGTGCAGAAAAAACAAGATCAACTGCACAAGCCCGTGGAAAACATCAACTTACACTTATCCACAAACAATTCACAACGGACTCGCGATCATACTTTGATCGATCTTCGTGTACCGTGATCCCCCACAACAGAGGGTGACTTCAAACTGAGCTTGTATACGCAACGACAAAGTTTTACATTGACTTGCATCAGCAACCATTTTCCGGTATGCTGAATTGATGCGTCCGGCTCGATTGACATCCATGGCGTTCGTCAGCACGATGTGTATCAGTGCGCCCACGCTGGCCCAGCAACCTCCCAGCGCCATGCTGAGTGGCAATGTATCGCTCGCGCGACTGATCGATTTTTCCGCACAACAACTCAACGTTCGTGTCGATTACGACCCTGCCCAACTCACCGGTTCCATCACCCTTCGATCACAGGATGGAATGACCCCTTCGGAACTCTGGTCGTTCACAAACACAGCCCTGGCCTCGCGCGGAATGACCACCGTGCGTCAGCTCGGCAGCGATGGTCTCTCCGTTGTGAAACTTGTCGATGCCGCCAGTGTTGCCCGTACGGAGTTGCACGAATCAGAGCCGATCGATCGCGACAGCACGACACCACTCGTCCCCGCAGGCTTTGCGAACCAACTGGTTCGCATCGAACATCGCGCCGCAAAAGACGTGATCGATGCCTTGCGTCCCTTTCTCAGCAAGCAGGGCGGTAACGCTGTAGCCGTCGGAGATTCCGGGTTTGTCATGATCTCCGATACACTCGTCCGCATCGAGCAGGCCAAGCGATTTCTGGCCGTGCTTGATCGCACTGCTTCCACCTTAAGCGTCGAAGAAGTGTTGGTACACAACCTCGGCGCAGAGCAACTGGCCGCCCTGGCGACACAGGTGGCCCAGAAACGAAAGGTGATCGATGGACAAGCCACGCCCGGCGAGGTCCTGCCCGGGCCATCCGGCAACACGGTCCTGCTGATCGCCCCAGACTCTGCACGCGCTGCCTGGATGGAATTACTAGCGCAGTTGGATAAACGCGAGTCCACCAACACCAAGACCTATCAGCCATACTCATACCAGGTCAGCGAGGTTGCCACCTTGATCGAACAGGTCATCGCCGATCCGCTCCGTGCGGATGATCGTTTTCGAGTGGTGAAGGACGAACTGACCAATACTCTCATCGTCACCGCAACACCAAGCCAACATGAAACGATTGAACAAGTCGTATCTCGTCTCAGCCAGAATGTATCGCACTCTCCTCGCCCGATCCGTGCGTTCCGCATTCGCAATCGCCCCGTCAACGAACTTCTGAGCGTGCTCAACAGACTCATTGATGCTGGAGCAATCGAGAACTTGAGTGAGAATGCCCTGGGATCAACCAGCGTGCGAGATGCCGCCGATCAGCAGTTGTTGTTGAACAGAGAGGATGCGCCCGATGCACTCACAACCGGCCCGCGCGAAAGTCTGACCAACTCCGGTCGCCCCGATTCCTACGCGTCGGACAAGTCACGATCACGCTCCGAACACTCGGGTCAGGCAGAGGTGGATAGCACTGCGAAGCCATCCCCCAATGGCATTGCTCTCACGGCCGACGAAGGCACCAACACCATCATTGCCATCGGCGAAGCAAGCCTCCTTGCTCAACTGGAACAACTGCTCGCCATGCTGGATGTGCGCCAGCCTCAGGTCATGCTCGAAGTCACGCTGGTCAGTCTTTCCGACAATGATGCGCTGAGCTTGGGACTGGAACTTGAAAAACTTGACGTGCTGGGGGACGCCAGCCTGATGCTCAGCTCGCTCTTCGGGCTTTCGAGCAGCGGAGGCCGCGGCTTCTCTGGCGTCGTCCTCTCGCCGGGCGAGTTCAGTGTCGTTGCTCGCGCACTCCAGACTCTGTCAAATGGTCGCTCGACCAGTATTCCAAAGGTCCTCGTCACCAACAACCAACAGGCCACCTTTGCGAGTGTCCTGCAGCAACCGTTCCAAACCGCGACCAGTTCCAGTGGCGGCACCGCCCAAGGTTTTGGAGGATTTCAGGATGCGGGTACAACCATCTCTGTTCGCCCGCAGATTGCCGAAGGGGATGAACTTGTTCTTGAGTATTCGCTCAGCCTGTCGAGCTTTGTGGGTGGTCCGGCCGCTCCAGGTTTGCCCCCGCCACGCCAGCAGAACAAGGTCGACAGCCTGGCAACCCTGCCAGATGGATACACAGTCGTGGTGGGCGGGCTCGAATTCACCAACCGCTCCGACAGCGAACAACGGATCCCGGGCATTGGCGCAATTCCGCTGATTGGCGAACTCTTCAAGAGTCGAGACAACAACGAAGGACGCCAGCGATTCTTTGTCTTCATCCGCGCAACTGTACTGCGTGACGCACGGCTCGAAGACCTCAAGTACATCAGCGCGAAAGATGGTGGCAGCGTTGGTGTCAGCGACGGATGGCCCACAATGCAGCCCGGAATTATCCGTTAGTCAGATTGTTCATGCTCGCTACGACGCTCGATTGCACTTTCATCGATTGCTCCGATAACATCGCCCTTTCATGACTGACCATGGAAATGCCACCCCCTTCAACCACGACGCAGCCGCCCGGCATCACTGCATGCATCAACGGATACATCACCGAATGCATCACAGAGGCCAAGCCGGACGCGACCGATATCCGCGATGTGAACTGCTTCCCAGTATCCGACAATCAACTCCCGCCAAACGATATAACCAAGTCGTTCTCAGACCTTTTTATCCAAGCAATTCCGTACGAATTCGCTCGTCGCCACCTCGTCGTGCCAGTTCCCTCCAACGATCGTGATACCGCAACCGTGCGGGTCGCGTCCAACACGCTGCCCAGCGTCGTGTTCAACATCGGTGTCGCGATCGGTCGTGCGCTCAATCCAACCCTCGATGATGGTGAGTCCATTGCTTCCGAGATCGATGATCTTTACACCATCGCGCACGCTCGAAGTCGCGCCACGGTCCAGCCCCAACTCTCACCCAACGACGATGCTCCTCCAGTCGAACTGGAAGGATCGATGGATGTTGATGCCGATCTCCGATCCGCCTTGGCCCGCCTCGACGCTGATCTGCTGCATACCTCCGGCAAGAACGAGGTTGTGCGGCTGGTCGATCTGATCTTGTTCGAAGCATTGAACCGAAAGGCCAGCGATGTGCACATCCATCCACTGTCTGACCGAACGCTCGTGCGATATCGACTCGACGGCGTACTCCAAACGGTTCGAGAACTGCCCGCCGGCCTCGCCAGCGCAGTGACGAGCCGTATCAAGGTCATGGGCCGCATGGATGTTGCCGAGCAAAGGGCACCGCAGGATGGTCGAGCGTCGGTCACACTTGGCAATACTCATGCCGCAACCGCGCCGCGACACAGTTCCTCGCGACGGATCGACCTCCGTCTCAGCACCATGCCAACGACATATGGCGAGCGGGTCGTTGTCCGAGTCCTGGACAATGCCCGCTCAACCCATCTCCTCAGCTTTGCCAACCTGGGTATGCCTGCAGTTCTCGAAGCCTCGTACCTCAAGCAGGCCAGCCGTACGAGCGGCATTGTCCTCTCAACAGGCCCCACAGGCAGTGGTAAAACGACCACGCTCTATACAACGCTGAAGTGGATCACACAACAGCGCACCAATCCACACTCGACGATGTTTGACCAAGCCACAACCCGCTCCTCGGGTTGCGAACTCAACATCATGACCATCGAGGATCCCGTCGAATACGATCTCTCGCTCGCTGGCCTTGCAGTCAGTCAGACACCTGTCAACCCAAAGAAGAACGTGACCTTTGCCACAGGGCTCCGTCATATTTTGCGCCAGGATCCTGATGTCATCATGGTTGGCGAGATTCGCGACGAAGAGACAGCACGCATCGCGGTCCAGGCAAGCCTCACCGGACACCTCGTGCTCAGCACCCTGCACACCAACGACGCCGCAAGCGCAGTCGCACGCCTCATCGATCTGAACGTCGAGCCATTCCTGGTTTCTTCTTCCCTCGCCGCGGTCCTCGCACAGCGATTAGTGCGCCGACTGCACGAAGCATGTGATGGCCTTGGATGCACGAACTGTTTCCACACAGGGTATCAAGGCCGCACAGGCGTCTTTGAACTTCTGGTCTTGGACGAAGACCTTCGCCAGGAAGTGAACAAGTGCGTCCGCGCAACCTTGCTGCGTCAGATGGCACTGGACAAGGGCATGACCACACTGCTGCAGTCTGGCGAATCACTGGTCGCTCGACGCGTGACCACAATCGCCGAGGTGGCGCGCGTGATCCAAGGACTTGAGTAGGACACTATTTTGAGTAGGACACGAGAAAGAAAACGAGCCAATCTATCGGCCATGCATGCCCCTCCCCTCTCATACCAATACTCCACGCCGCTCAGCCCGCTCGATGCCAACGCTGCTCGAACTCGTCGCGCTCTACTCACGAGCGGGGTCGTGACGATTTGCGGACTGACTTGGGCGCTCTGGCCCACAGCACAACGCCTTCCACAACCAGTCGATCCATCACATATATTGCCAACCACCGGGATCGATGTCGCTCCCTTGAACTCCCTCGCATTCGATGCCCCACTCTGGCATACCCCGTCCGCGCCTGTTATCGCTGTCACTCCTCCACCGCTTCCACCGCCTCCGCCTCCGCCTCCGCCATTACCCTTGAGATTACAACTGATCGGGATCATCACGCTGGCGAATATCCCAAGCGGCAACGACAATGCGATGGTGTTTCGGGCAGCAATCTACGACCCCGATGCCGATACCACAGTGTTTGCCAGCGTCGGTGACACGATCGCCGGCAGACAAGTCACCTCAATTGACGGTGCTGGGGTGACACTCTCACGAGGAGCCCTCACCCAGTCCTTGATCCTGGATCAACTCCAGCTGGGGCTGTCAACGCCTTTACCAGCAGCAAAGTCCAAGACAGACATAAAGCGAAATAATGAGAGTGAGAAGTGACACACAATACCCCAGACACTTCATCATCAGCGCTCGCCAGCCACGATTCCCATATATGGTCCATCACTTGGCCGCCCGAGCGTTTTTTCTGGGCGCTGATTGATCCATCAAAGTTGCCACGTTCACTTGCCAGACAAGGTATCGCCACATCGCACCCTGCGCTGGATGAACTGATTGTCGACCAACTGCCCCTGCCTCTGCACGAACTGCATGTCGTATATCAAAGAGTCTCTAACAACAACAATCGTCTGATTGCATGCGCAGCACGCACGAACGATCTTCGCGATCTGCCCATTGAAACATTGGAACTCAAGGCCTCGCACCTTCCACGCTGGCTCGACGAGGCCCTCACTCCCATTGATACCCATCCAGATCTGTCGATCATGCCAGAATCTGATCATTTCCAGCACGAAACCATCGCCCAATCGAGTGCTGCCAGTCTGCCCAACGTACTCATAGGTACGCATGCGCCCCACTCGATCCGGCGTCACGCACGCCATCGGGATCTCATCTTTGCTTGCACGCTCTTGTCACTATGCCTGTGTCTCGCTCTAGGCATGAATCGACGCGCCGCCGCTTCGCGAACGCAGGCGCAGAACTTCGCAACCGCGACAGCCGGACTGGTTCGAGCCAATGTTCCTTCGCTCCCAGCATCATGGCCAGCCATCATCTCAGAACTCGAAACCGAGCATCACAACTTCACGCGGACACGCACACAGCCCATGATTCCGCCCCGCGATGCGGCCGAGGTACTGGCGGGCTTGCTTGCGCGATGGCCACTCGCCACGAGTGTGCAAACACAATCACTCAGAGTCGCCGAAGACCAAATGACCATCACCGTTTCAACCTCGTTGGTCGACAACGCCCGTGCCTTTGCAAACAACATCATCGCGCCTTCTGGCTGGGTGCTGTCAGAGCCCCAGCTCAGTTCGTCCGGCAATGCATCGATCTTGATGATTTCAGCCTATCGTGACCAAGTCGGCAGCACATCCCCAGGTGGTGCGCCATGACGAGTCTGCGATGGCTGCGTTGGTCCGTCGCACTGACCGCAGCAACCTTGGTTGCAGCATCGGGCGCGAGCCTTGTCCGCGCTCACGCTGCCCGGACAACTGCTCTGAAGCAATACGCCCATGCTCGAACCTTGGTCGTTGAATTGAACAGCCTCAGAACCGCGCAAGAGGTGGTCGCTTTGGGTCCTCGCCCCGAGGCTGGACTGCTCGATATCTTGTCAATGTCCATCGTGACTGCTGGAATCTCCCAGACCGCCTTGCACAACCTCACGCCCGAATCCGAATCACCCGTCGGCACGCTCGCGGGTGCACGCTACTTCCGTCAGCGGGCACGCTTGACACTCGCGGACATCACGCTGCCAGATCTGGGACGCTGGCTGACCGAATGGAGACGAACCGCGAAGGCATGGACTGTGACCTCAATCGACATCACCCCAGCCAAACCGACCAGTTCCTTGCGGCACACCGAACCACCCCGGCTTCGCGCGTCCATCATCCTCGAAGCCTTGTATGTTGTCGAAAGCCAACCAACTCAATCCATGCCAACCAGGAATCCATGAATCATCTCGGGGTTGCTATGCCATATCACGCCCAATCACGCTTGTTGTTCCTCGTCCCGATACTTGTCGCTCTGGTCTTGGCCAGCCTGTCTGGCTGTCGCTCCTCGAGAAGTCCCTATTCGTCGGCCTCCGCAGGTTCAAGAGATACCACAAAGGCCCAACAACTGAATCGAGATGCCGCGGAATCGATGAAATCCGCCGACTGGCCACAAGCCCAGTCACTTCTCCAGGCGGCACTCGCCGCAGATCTTTACTTCGGCCCCGCCCACAACAACCTCGGCGTGCTTCACCTGCGCGAAGGCAACCTCTACGAGGCCGCCAGCGAATTCGAGTGGGCAAAGAAACTCATGCCTGGTCACCCCGACCCACGAGTCAATCTCGCGATGGTCTTGGAACAAGTCGGCAAGCCCACCGAAGCCATCGCTGCCTACCGCTCCGCCTTGGAGGTCTATCCAGATCACATCTGTGCTGTTCAAGGTCTCGTCCGTCTCCAACTCCGCCAAGCCAAACCCGACGACACCACCAATCACCTGCTCGAACAAGTCGCCATTCGTGGCGAGACCACTGAATGGAAGCAATGGGCAAGGCTCCAACTCGCAAAGCGGTCAAGCAGCATCACGGAATTGAACTAACTCGCACAGCCGTAGATCGACAATCCTTTATCAACACATCCGGGCGTACCCGCCAGCCATACCGAACCAAACCCGATCATGGGCTTACACTATCGGGTCTTGCCCCTCACCACCCTTTTCATCGACCTCAACTCCTACTTCGCCTCGGTGGAGCAGCAGGTGGCGCCGCAACTCCGAGGCAGGCCCGTCGCCGTCGCGCCCGTCGTCAGCGATGCTGGCTGCTGCATCGCTGCCAGCTATGAGGCCAAGAAGTTCGGCGTCAAGACCGGCACACGCGTGGGTGAGGCCAAACGCCTCTGCCCCTCGATCACGATTCTCGACGCGCGCCCGCGCCTCTATGTCCTCATGCACCACCGGATTATTGCCGCCGTGGACACCTGCATTCCTGTCCACAAGGTCCACTCCATCGACGAAGTTTCTTGTCGGCTCGATCGTCTCCAGCGCGATCCTCAGCGCGCCAGGCAACTCGCCCTCGACATCAAAAATGCCATCCACGCGCGCTGCGGTTCGTGGATGCGATCCTCCATCGGCATCGCCCCAAACCGCCCCCTCGCCAAACTCGCTACCGACATGCAAAAGCCCGACGGCCTCGTCATCCTGCGCGACGAAGATCTCACTCCCCAAGGCGGCGTGATCGGCCATCTCTCGGCACAGGAACTCGCTGGCATCGGCCCGCGGATGATGAAGCGACTCGAACACGCGGGCATCCGCACCATCGGTGATCTCTGCCAACAGAACGAGAAGCAGATGCGCCGCCTCTGGGGCGGCATGGTCGGCGAACGCTGGTACTACTGGCTGCGCGGCGGCGAAGTCCACGAACCACCCACGCACAAAGGCAGCGTCGGCCATTCCCACGTTCTAGCCCCGCAGCGCCGCGACCCCGCCCAAGCCAAGAGCGTTGCCTTCCGCCTGCTGCTCAAGGCTGCCGCTCGCTTGCGCCACGATAACTACGCCGCACGCAAACTCACGCTCAGCATCCGCCTCGTTGGTGAAAACTCCGTCAGCGCCTGGGGTGGCGGCCGCTGGGAAGCCACGGCAGCCCTGGGCGATGGGTGCATCGACAGCGGCACGATGCTCGACGCGCTGGGCGAACTGTGGAAGCAGGCCGATCAGCACATGCGTGAGATGCCACCCGTGCAAGTCGCCGTCACGCTCCACGACCTCGTGAACGCGCAGAGCCAGACCCTGCCACTCTTCAACGACGAACGCAAACTGGGACGCATCTCTATCGCGATGGACAAAATCAACGCCAAGTTCGGCGCCAACACGCTCTACACCGCCAACATCCAGGATGCCCGCACCAGTGGCACCGGCGGCATCGCCTTCAACTTCGTACCCGACCTCAGCATCCCCGATAGCGTCCAGTCCCGCCAAGGCAGCGAGAGTGGCCGCACGCAGCAGCCCACCCCTCGCCTGACCGATGCCCAGGCAAACGAGCTGATCGAAACCAGCCTTCGCCATCGCTGAAAAATTGCCCAAGCGTTGAGCAGCATCAGGACCTAATTCACACGCCGCACAAACGCCTCATACTGCTCGGGCGTGTCGATGCCGGTGCCGCGACTCTCCGCTATAACCAACGCAATCGGATACCCATGCTCCAGCACGCGCAGTTGCTCAAGACTCTCGATCTGTTCAAGAGGCGTCGGTTCCAGAGTGACATAGCGCTGCAGGAAGCGATTGCGATACGCGTACAAACCAACATGCCGCAACAGATGCGCGTGCTCGCTTGCGCCAATGGAGTTGCGAGGATACGGAATTCGCGAGCGCGAGAAGTACAGCGCACGGCGCACGCCGTATACGCCCGGCAGACCCGGCACACCATTCGAAGCCACAACCTTCACGATCGCCTGATTGCCTGGATCGTCCGCCTCGTTCCATGGCGAACCGATCGTCGCCATGCCCACGCCCATATCCAAACTCGACATTGCAACCAGCGCGTCCACACACGCATCAATCACTTCCGGCTCCATCTCCGGCTCGTCCCCCTGCACATTCACCACGATGTCGTCGCCCTGCAATCCCAGCACTCGCGCTGCCTGTGCCAAGCGACTCGTGCCGTTGGGATGAGCCTCGTCGGTCATCACCACCCGCGCCCCAAACCCCGTGCACGCCGCTCGCACGCGTTCGTGATCGGTCGCGATGATCACGCTCTGCGGCCGCTTCGCTCTCAAGGCGTTCTCATAGACATGCTGGATGAGCGGCTTGCCCGTGCGGCTCGCCAGCACCTTCTCTGGAAAGCGCGTCGAGCCAAGCCGGGCGGGGATCATCGCGACAATTGCGGGTGAGGTAGGCATGATTGGCTAGGCCACATCATTCGCAAGCCGCTGGATCAAGGCCCATGTCCCTCGCACATGCTCGGGCCGCGTCAGCACCGCCCCGATCGCCATGCGAAGAACGTACATCATCTCGCCACCCCTCTCACGCTGCCCAGAAGGCCCCGCCAGCATCGTGTGCGTCAGATACGCCAACCCCGACGCATTGATCTTCGCCAGCAACTCTCGATTGCGCTGGTCGGTCTGGCTCGCCGATTCCTCCGCTCGCGCCGCCAAGCGAAAGCAAACCAGATTCATGGTTCGCTCCGCGACAACCTCGAACATTGGATCAGCCCTCACGCAACCCTCAAACTCTGCCGCCATCGCCATGTGCGACCGGATGTACTCGCGCAGCCCCTCCAGCCCGTACCAGCGCATCACCAGCCACAATTTCAGCGCCCGAAACCGCCTCCCCAGCGGCACCTGCCAATCGCGATAATCAATCACTTCGCCCGCATCGCTCGCCTGGTTGCGCAGGTACTCGGGCGTGATCGACATCGCGCCCGTCACGCTGGCCCGATCGCGCGTCCAGAAACAGTCGCAATCAAAGTTGGTCAGCAGCCACTTGTGCGGATTGAAGCAGATCGAATCCGCATGCTCGACGCCAGCCAGCCAATGCTGAAACTCCGGACAGACACACGCCGCACCAGCGTGGGCCGCATCCACATGCAGCCACGCATCCTTCGCGCCAGCCTCGCCCATCGCGCTGGCGATTGCGCCGATGTCGTCAATCGCAGTGCTGCTGGTCGTGCCCACCGTCGCGCACACAAACGCGGGCACTCGCCCCGCGCCCACGTCCTCTCGAATCGCGCTCGCGAGCAGATCACTGCGCATCCGCATCTTTGAATCCACGCCAATCAACCGCACCTGCCTTCGATCCTCGGGCCCGCTCGCAAGTCCCGCGATCATCGTGGCTTTCAATATCGACGAGTGCGCCTGGCTCGACGCATACACCGTCAAGTGCGGCTCCTTGGTTTCACTAATACCACCACCAACACCACTAACAGTCCCACCACCGATCGCGCCAAGTCGAACTCGCGCCCTGAACCGCGCGGCACACAGCGCAACCAGTACCGCCTCGCTCGCCGTGCCCTCAATTACCCC
>CAYRPC010000050.1:1179-18953 GCA_964425995.1 uncultured Phycisphaeraceae bacterium | reverse complement strand
GCGCGGTATGGGGATGGGGGGAGCCTGTATGCGTACATGGGTGGGAACCCGTGGATGCGCAGTGACAGCATGGGGTTGTTCTTTGGTGCATACTTCTCTGCGCTGGATACTCAGCGTGATCTCGGCACAAACGATCCATTTGATATCGTCGATGAATACATCGCGGAATACATAGCATCCAAAGCCGCTTTCCTTGAGAAGATATATGGGGCATATTATGTAGCGGGGCAAGTAGCATTTGCAGCTGCACAAGTCGCATTCCCGCCACTTGGTATTGGAGTAGCAGCGTACAATCTTGGTACGGGAAATGGATCAGTCTGGGACGTTCTCGCGATCGCACTGCCAGCATCGATGGCGGCAAAGGGCTATCAAGCATATGCCGCCAGTGCGAGAGTATACGGAGTAGGCGGCGGGATAGTCCAAGCAACGGACAAGGTATGGTCACTGCCATGGAATCAGCGTGGTTTGGCAATAGAGAAATTGTTCGGTAAAAATGTCACCGGTGGTGGATATCCAGGAATAGATAAGTGGTTAAACGGCGTTGGCACGAGTATTAAGTCACTGGACGTTCGAACAAATTCATACACTACTGGCAATACATTATATAATAGAGTGAAAGGTTATGTTGATTCAATTGCTAAGTGGAATGGTTCAACTGGCAGGAGTAAGATTTTACCAATTACGCCGAATCAAATTCTTGGCAGAGAATTGCTATTCGTGATACCTCGTGGTGCAGCCACAGGTGCTCAAATGTCACAAATTCAGAGAGCAGCTGCTTATGCGAGATCTCGTGGTGTAAAGTTCATTTTGGAGCAATTATGAACAATGTGTTTATACACATATTAAATAAAATATGCTATTGTCAAACACCATATCTTACCAGAGAGTGGAAGTGGAACTTGTACTTAAAGCCGGTGATGCACGTTGACATTACAGCAAGTGGCATGAACGGACTGCGAGACATGATCCGCGATAGGATGACACATCAGGTCGTTGTGATCGAAGATTTTGCACCAGGCACTGCGCCACGAGTATCTGATGTGGCCAAGTTGCTCAAGTTCAAATCAGATCGAATGTTTGATAGGGCATCGCATCAATGGGATATGCTCTGGCTCGATGGTAGTAGGTGCTATGAGTTATATCGCTGTGGGAAGAACTCCAAGGGCGACTCAAACCGTCCGCCGCTTGGCACGTATACATGGCTGCTGGACCCCTCACTTGACAAGGCGGCGGCCGAGGCAGCAAAGATCATTGTAGAACATATCGATACGGCTCCTCCTGTAGTTGAAGATGAATAATGTGCACGGTGTCCGCCCACCGGTGCCGTGACGTTTGCCATCACCGACGCTGGCGGCGACATGGTTGCGCTGGTGAATGCGGGTGGGCCTGGCGGCACAGCCCGGGTTGCGGGCCAATGGACCTACGACGCGTATGGCAACGTGCTGAGCACGGACCATATTCACGCGCATGCGTACAGACGGGTGGGCCATAAGGGACTGATCTTTGATAGATTTGGATGCAGGGAATGGAGTGGATGTGGCCGACCGCAGCGAGGACGGGAGTTTTACGCCCAGCCAAGACGATTCGTGTGTCTTCGAGGTCTTGCCGGGGTCTGAGGCGGTGTCGCGCCAACCAGAAGCTGATCAAAAGGAGGCACTTTGACCAGTATCTTCGGACGGCACATTCACTGCAAAGGATCAGCGAGCGTGGTCGCTACGTCTGGCCGAGTGAGGCGGAGTTTTTTGAGCACGCCGCGGAGGTCGGCGGGCCAGGTGCTTTTGACATCGATGGTTGCGCCGGTGATGGGGTGCTTGAAGACCAGGCGGTGGGCGTGGAGGGCGAGGCGTGGGGCGAGGTCGACGAGGCCGGGCGGGGCGTAGAAGTCGTCGCCGACGATGGGGCAGCCGATGTGGGTGAGGTGGACGCGGACCTGGTGGAGCCGTCCGGTGAAGGCTCGGCATTCGAGCAGCGCGCCCAGTTCGTTGTGCTGGAGCGTGCGGAAGGCGGTGCTGGCTTCTTCGCCACTGCTGCTGACTCGTGCCAGTTTCATGGGCGGCTTCTTCGCATCCTTCCAGGCGGTCTTGGCGGCGAGGCGGCTCTTGATGCGTGGGTAGCCCTCGTACTCAGCGATGCGAGATTGGATTTTTCCTTCGAGGGGTTGCGGGGTGCTGCCCGTGATGGCCCAGTAGAACTTGGCGATCTGGCGCGACTCGAAGGCGACGCGTAGTGCGTCGTAACTGGCTCTGGTCAGCGCAACGATCAGCAGGCCGGTCGTCATTTTGTCGAGGCGATGGAGCAGACCAAAATCACGCTCGCGGCCTAACTGCTGGAGTCGCGGGCCATAGTCGGCGAAGAGGCCATTGAGGAGGCTGGAGCGATCGTGCTTGAGGCCTGGCGTGGTGACGACTCGCGCGGGCTTGCCAACCACCAGGACCTGTTCGTCCTCGTGCCAGATCTTGTACGTCACCTGTTCATTGGGTTCGATGGAAAGTTGAGCCACTCTGCGGAGACGATATGGCGGTCAAGCATCGATGTTTGCCGCCAACGTGGATTCATGCAATGAATGCTGTCATATACGACTGTTATGAGCGGCTGTCAGGATCGGCTGGCATGGGAGCGGGGCATGCCGCATGATCGATGTACCACCGCACTTCGGCGCTGTCCTCCATGGCAAGCACGCCGTCGGGACGGACGCTGAACTTGGAGGTCCATTGCTGCAGGCCCGTTCTGGCTTCCGTTCCTGTCGCGAGAATCGCCACAAATCGTGCGGCCCGGACCAATCGCCCCGACATACCCAGCATGGCTGGTGTGTGGGCATTGGGGGCGAGTTGGACGGTCAGGCTCGTGCTATCCGTGCTTTCGAGTACGCCCCCCCATGAACCATCGGGCAGTTGTGGCACGAGCACGAAGTCCAGTCGATCCTGGCCCTTTTCGCGCCAGCCCAGGTGTTCCTTGAGCATGGCATCGTAGTGGAGGGTGGGATCGGGTTGGGAAAAGTCAAAGGCGTGGGCCTGCTCGGGAGGTATGTCGGCTGCGTTAACGATCAGGCCCCCAAGCAACTCGCCTCGATGCCTTGGATCCTCGGACAAGACATCGATTTCGTCGACGCTCCAGACCCGCGTGCGAGCCCAGGGGAACTCGCGAAAGTTGAGATCGCACATCAATCGTCGCACGACTGGCGTCACTTGCGGCCAGAAGGCGATGGCCAACTGGAAGTCACCAAAGACGCGGATGCAGTTGCGAGCGTGGACGAAGAGATCAGCAAGCAGCGAGTCAATCACTTGGTCGGCTTCGGGCCTCATCACAACGCCACCGGGCAGGCGTGGGCGTGAGGGTGGAGGCGAACCATCCAACTCGTAGGCTTGTTGCTCGCGAATCGATCGCAGCGCGGCTGGAGACGACGGCGGCGTATGCGGCAACGGAGGTGGAATGGGCTCTTGAAAACCGCTCACGAAGAAAGAGTAGAACCCTCGCGACGATGGCTTGCGACTGGCATCTGACATGACTTGGAAGAGCGATCAAGACTTGACCGACGAAGCAGGTCGCTGAAGTGTCACTGGCCAAACAACGCCTCTGGAGAAGCACCGGAACGAAACCGATCGAGTAGGTGGGGCAATCCTGTGCGGTAAAGCAGGACTTGTTTTCTCCGCTTCGCGGGCCATTCGAGATGGCGCATGTCGCTAGGATCGCTCAGTTGCAAGTCAACGGAGCAGCCGGGAAACCAGGTGCGCAGGCGCGGGTCTGCATCCTCGATAATCCAGGAACGAAGGTCGGCGCGGTGCCAATGCTCGCCATGCGGATCGAGTGCGGATTGCTGGGCGCGCAGCGCGAGGCGGGTCCGCATCTGTGCGAGGCTCCGCCACCGGTAGTGGCGGATGGGAATGCGAGCCAGTGCGGTCAGGCCTGGATTGAACGGATTGGTCTGTGCCTCGTGCCAGCGCATGCCGCGGCGGAATCGAAAGAAGCGAGCCTCGAACCACATGGTTTCGTCGACGATGTACCTCGTGCGTGTGCGCTGCACGTCGTCTGGAGAGGAGGGGACGGCACCTTGCTGATCGAGTTGTTCCCATGCTTCCAATTCGCTGCGGAGGACCACAAAGTCGTAGTGCTGCGCAAAGACGCGGCCCTCGTGTGCAACAACGTGGTGTTGCAGAAATTCGCGGGGCGGTATGTGATAGAACTCGTCAGCGTCCACTCGCGAGAGCCAATCACCGGGCGAGAATGTGTGACGCACGCGTTCAAAGACATACGCGCGTAGGCCCAGGTGTGCGCTGCGTTCCACACGCGCGTGGGCCACGACGCGTGGATTGCTGCGGGCTGCATTCTGAATTATGTCCCAGGTCTGGTCGGTGCTGCCCGTGTCGAGCACATGGACGCTGTCAAAGGACGCGGCGAGATGCGCAAGCGTTTGAGCGATGATGTCGCCCTCATCCCGCACCAGCAAGATCGCGTGCAGCCGCATGCGCGAAGGTACGCACTGCGGATGGACCGCGAGTCATGCCGGCAAGACGGTGGCATGGATGCTGCGCGAATCGAACAGTTGGGCGATTATGCTGCCTCGCCCATTCGCATCGGCTTGGTCCCTGCCACTCCGTCACGGGTCACGAAGAAGAAGTCGCTGCAGATGGGGTAGGGAAGGCGGCGATAGTCGCTTTCAACGCGCTCGCGGAGGCGGTCGATAAAGGCACGGGGACCGCGGCTGAACGCTACGAACATATCGCGGGCGGGCGTTGCGACGAAGAAGTCGCCTCCCATTTGCGGCGCAAGGCGGTCGTAGAGATCGGTCATCAGAAGGCGAGCCGCGTCGTAGCCATCGTGCTGGCCCAGGATCGCGGCCTTGCCGCCTTCCTTGGACTCGACGATTTGCACGTCGAGTTCGGGGGCATATGCGTCAAGGTTCTCGCGGGCGATTTCTTCCATCGCGTCCAGCGAGACGTTCCAGCGCAGCAGTTGCTCGGTGGTGATGCTGACGGTCATGTGGGGCAGGTCGGTCACAAACACGATCACCGAGTCGTTGACCCAGGGCACGTGCGCAACTTGTTCGCGGGAGAGATGCTCGAAGATTGTTTCTGGCTGGATTCGCGGCATAATCCTCGGACGCGCGAAGTCGAAGGTCATGCTGCCCAGTTGGACGGCTTCGCCCGCGAAGAGTTGTTCGAGGTAGTGCTCGACGATTTCCGTGCCACGAGCCGGCTCATGGTTGACCATCCGGTAGAGGTTCTCGAGGTCAAGGCGCCGCCCGTTGACGAGCAACTCGCGAGGGCCCACGAGGTCGATGGCGTATTCGGGCTGGAGGCGGCGGAGCATCTCCGCAACACACTCGGCGAAGGCTTCGGGTTCCTTGGGCATGCTCGCCATATCACAACCTCTCTTGATGGCGCACCAGATGGCCGCCCTGTCGTCCATGACAACGCGGGTGTCCCGCGACCTCATACATCCCTGCTCGCCAGGACCGACTTGCTCGCTAGGACCGAACAAGGGCATCGACACGCGGAAACCAACGCGCCAGTCGCATGCGACGAAAGGTCCTTCTCGCCACGGAAAAGTCGGCACAAGCCGAACAGGGTTGCAGAATTGGCTTGCAGAACCGGTATGTACACTGGCGAATGCTGCGCAGGGAGTGCGCGACGCTTTGACGACTGCCTTGTGTAACCGGTTCATGTCTTTTTCCAATGACATGGCATCGCATGTAAATTTGATTCCTGAACATCTCGTCAGGTCTGGCTGCAAAAGCAGGTGGAGGTCGCAATATGGCACGCAAGTTCTTGAAGATTGGCGGTGTGTGTAGGTTCCTGGTTGGTGTGATAGTGGGGGGAGGGAGTTTGATTGCGGGCAGCCCCGCGTGGGCATCGCCCGCTGCGATAGCAAGTCAGGCAGATTGTGCCGGTGTCTGGAAGGGCACGATTGACATCCCGGGCATGAAGTTGACTGTGGAAGTCACCTTGAAGCAGGAAGGGGACGGGCTGTCGGGCACGATTGATATTCCCCAGCAAGGTGCGAGCGATCTCGCCTTGGAAAGCGTGACTCAGGACGGCGCAACCGTGACGTTTCAGATTTCGGGCGTGCCAGGCGAGCCGACCTTCAAAGGCACGCTGGACGGAACAAAACTGATCGGCGATTTCATTCAAGGCGGGCAGGCTTTCCCATTCATGCTTGTGAAAGATGCCAAGCCCGCCTTTGATCCCGCTAAGGGTATGGAAGGCTTTGACCATTGGGTCGACAAGGCCCTCATTGATTGGGAAGTGCCTGGAATGGGCGTAGCGGTCGTGGCGGACGGCAAGGTGATCCTGTCCCAGGGCTTTGGTAAGCGGGATATCGCGAATGACTTGCCCGCGACTTCAGACACGTTGTTCGCGATAGGCTCTTCGACAAAGGCGTTTACTACGTTCGTCCTTGCAACGCTGATCGAGGAGGGCAAGCTCTCGTGGGATAAGCCGGTGATTGATTGCTGGCCACAGTTCAAGGTCGCAGATGGCGAGCGAACGCGCGAGATCACGCCCCGGGACATGGTCACGCATCGAACCGGAATGCCCCGCCACGACTTTTCATGGTACAACTCCGAGGCGACTCGGGATCAGTTGGTGGAGCGCATGGCGCATCTGGAATGCAACGCTGCGCTGCGGGAACGATGGCAGTATAACAACTTCATGTTTCTGGCTGCGGGCGTGCTGGGAGAGAGGCTGACCGGCAAAACCTGGGAGGAGAACGTTCGCGAGCGTATTTTCCAGCCTCTGGGCATGTCCAACAGCAACTTCGGCGTTGACGATTCGCAGCGGTCGCCCGACCACGCGTTGCCCTACGACAAGCGTGAGGGCAGTGTCGTTGCGATTCCATTCCGTGGCTTGTCCGCGATGGGGCCAGCGGGCAGCATCAATTCTTCGGCCAATGACATGGCCAAGTGGGTGCAGGTGCAACTAACCGGCATGATCGATGGGCGCGAGGTGCTGCCCAAGAATGCGCTTAGCGAATTGCACCGCCCCGCGATGGTGATGACCAGCAATGAGACCCAGTCGCATGTCATCGCGCTGGGATATGCCGCGGGCTGGTTTGTTGATATGTATCGCGGTGAACTGCGAATTCACCATGGCGGCAACATCGATGGCTTCACCGCCTTGGTCTTCTTTTTTCCACGAAAGCAGATCGGTGGCGTCGTGCTTTCGAATCGCAATGGCACGCCCCTGCCCGAGATGGTGAGCGAGGAACTCTCCGATCGCTTGATGCAACTTCCTTCATTGGGGCTCTACGACACGAATCTCTCGAAAGCCAAGGCGGCGGAAGTAACTGGCAAGAAGGCCCAGCAGAACCTCGAACTGATGCGCAGGCCCAATGCTGCGCCATCGCACGTCCTGAGTGCATATTCGGGCACATATGTGCATCCGGGCTACGGCAAGATTCTGGTAGAGGGCGACGACTCTGCCTTGGTGTTCACATACAACAGGATGGCCGCGCCGCTCAACCATTGGCATTACGACACGTTCAGTCTGGGCAAGAGCCAGGATCCTGCGGCGGCGGAGCTTGAGCACACGCAGGTGTTGTTCCGGACCGATATCGAAGGGGGCATCGCAGGGATTGAGCTCCGCATGGAGCCCAGCATCAAGCCCGTTGTCTTCGAGCGGGCTGGCGATTCGAGCCTGAGCGACCCGGCGGCGATCGAGAAGTTCGTAGGGTCATACTCGCTTATGGAATCTATGGTCGTCGCGATCACTCGACGCGACAGGACACTCGTTGCCACAGTCCCGGGACAGCCGCCCTATGAGCTGGTGCCACTCCAAAGCAACACATTCAAACTCAAGTCCCTTGATGGCTACCGCATGCGCTTTGATATAGGCGAGGATGGCTCCGTCACCAAGGCGCTGTTCATCCAGCCCAACGGCGTCTTTGAGGCGACACGCATGAAGTAGTCACCCCCTCCCTCCAAATTGGACCAGCCGACTACATTCCGAGCATGCTTGGGCACAGGTTTGCGTGGACGTGGCGTTAGTCCGAGGATTCGGCTAGAATGGGATTGCTCCGCCGGGATTCGTTCTGGTGTGCTCGTGGGGAATTCTTGAAGCTCGGGCCCGCTTGTTTCAAGGCGGGTCCCCAAACGGAGAAGGCATGTGACTGAACAGGAAATTGAAGCGAAAGTGATCGAGATCGTGGCGGCCCAGATGGGTCACGACAAGGCCAAGATCACCCGCGAGATGAGCTTCACCGAGGATCTTAACGCCGATAGTCTTGACCTGGTCGAACTGGTCATGGAGCTTGAAGAGGCTTTCGAGACCGACATTCCCGACGAGCAAGCGGAGAAGATCAAGACGGTCGGCAACGCCGTCGACTTCATCAAGCAGAACCGCGGGCAGAAGTAGGCCAATCCTCGTCGGATTGCGTGTGCGGCACGCCCAGAGCGTGCCGCGCCATCGCCTTGCCTGCAAGGAACCAAGCCAGCATGCCCAATCCACGCCCATCTGATCAGCGAGTCGTCATCACGGGTTTCGGTGCTATCACGAATCTCGGGCATACCGCCGAGGCGACGTGGAAAGGCATGCGGGCGGGCCAGAGTGGCATCTCAACGATCGAGGGCGATGATTTCAAGTCGTACGAGCCTTCCAAGTGGGCGGTGACGATTGGCGGTCAGATCAAGGGATGGGATGTCGCCAGCGTGCTGGAGCATCGTGAGGCCAAGCGGCTGGATCGATTCAGCCATCTGGGTATGGCCGCCGCCGCCGAGGCTGTAAAACACTCCGGAGTGGACTTTGCAAAGCAAGACACCGAACGGTGCGGCGTGGTCGTTGGATCGGGCGTGGGTGGGATCAAGACGATTGAAGAAGGCGTGCTGTCGATGGACCACAAGGGTCCGGACCGCATCAACCCCTTCACTGTACCGCGGCTGATGGCCAATGCGGCATCGGGCAACATCAGCATCAAGTATGGCCTGAAGGGGCCAGCCAGTTGCCACGCGACGGCCTGCGCGAGCAGCGGGCATGCGATTGGCGATGCGATGCTGTATCTTCGTGCGGGGCTGGCGGATGTCATGATCGCGGGCGGCGCCGAGGCTGCTTGCACGCCCCTCTGCATCGGCGCGTTCATGGTGATGAAGGCGTTGTCTACCCGCAATGACGCGCCCACCAAGGCCAGCCGCCCCTTTGACAAACATCGCGACGGCTTCGTGCTGTCCGAGGGCGCGGCGATGTACGTTCTCGAGACCGAGGCGCACGCGAAGCAGCGAGGAGCGACGATCTACGCCGAACTCATGGGCTTTGGCAATTCCTGCGATGCGTCCCACATCACCGCCCCCGACGAGCATGGCGGCGGCGCGGCTCGCAGTATGAAGATGGCCCTTGCCGACGCACGACTCAACAATACCGAGATTGATTACGTCAACGCCCATGGCACCAGCACGCCCCTAGGCGACAAGGCCGAGGTAGCGGCGGTCATGCGCATCTTTGGCGATCACGCCATCAAGAGTCGGGGCGGCAAACTGCTGATGAGCAGCACCAAGAGCATGCACGGGCACTGCCTGGGCGGCAGCGGCGCGGTCGAGATGATCGCCTGCATCCACGCCGTGCGTGATGGCATCGTCGCGCCGACGATCAATCTTGATACGCCCGACGAGGGGTTTGATATCGACCTGGTTCCTCATCACGCCCGCGAACGCAAGACTCGGCATGCGATGAACAACACGTTTGGCTTTGGCGGGCACAATGTCACGCTGATTTGCGGGAAGTACGAAGGTTGATGAACTGGTCATGCAGTGCCCAGGCATGGGCCACCGGTTTGCTCAACTGATTCTGTTATTTTCTTTTTTCTGTATCCCTGTATCAGGGCTTTGCTTTGACACGGGAATCTCACGCCCATGCGGGTCCAGTTGGGTTTGCACTTCTGCGCCTAACTTCTCCGCCAGCGCTTCCTCGATGAAGTGTTCCATCCGCTCCGACGGATCATGCAGGTGGTCGCTGGGCAAAGAGCCTTCCTTGGCGAGATACGCCTCCCACAATCGGTGCGCACGCAGCAACTTGGTCGCATAAATGATGCCCGGCTTGGTCAATTCGAAGCCAATCTGCGGCTTGGTTGCGGCTTCATGGCTGACGAATCCGCGCCGCGAGAGTTGCCAGATTGCGACGTGGCCGCGAAGACCTCGCGCAAGCGAAGTAGTGTCCCGGTGTACGTCCGCGAGCGGCCTATGTTCGACTTGTATCCTGTAGAGCGCACCCAGAATGTCCTCGCGTCGGATGCGAAGCGAGAGCGATGCGAGCCTCCATCGCTTGGGCACCCAGCCGCGCGAAGGGCTGAAGAGCGCTGCGAGCACGAAGAGAACGCCCGCCGCGACGCTCGATGCGCCTGCCACGGACGTGTTCAAGCGCAGGGCGGCAACGCTGCCGATCAACCCGGCCATGCCCCCGATGACTCCCGCCAGCACAAACGCGCGTTCCCAGCGATGCGTCAGGAGCAATGCGGTTGCGCCCGGGGCGACGAGCATGGCGATTACCAGGATCGAACCCACGGCCTCGAAGGATGCCACGCTGGCGGCAGTGATGAGCGTGAGCATGGCGTAATGAACAAGACCGGCTGGTACGCCCAGGCTGGTGGCCAGTTCTGGATGGAAACTCACGAGTTTGATCTGTCGTGCGAACAGGCCAAACACGAGGACGCTGAGCATGAGCACGCCTGCCAGCATCGCAAACTGGCGTGGCACCGTCCCGGCTGGCGTGAGTGCGAGGGTTTCCAGCATGCCATAGAGCACACAGCCAGGATCAAGATCAACCTGATCCGCGGCCCGCGTGATCAGCAGCACCCCCAGCGCGAAGAGGGCTGTGAAAACTACGCCCAGAGCGGCATCCTGCTGCACGCGTCCCAGGCGCGACAGGCCCGCGGATGCTGCGCTGGTGAAGAGGCCCACCACGAGTGCGCCCGCGAGCATCGCGATTGGATTTCGCGTGCCCGTGAGCAGGAATGCGCCGGCAAGGCCCGGCAGAATCGCGTGCGTCAGTGCATCGCCCAGCATGCTCAGGCGACGCAGCACGAGATACGTGCCCAGCAGGCCGCATACTGCGCCGCACAGGGCCGCCGTTGCGACGACCCACCACTCAGAGCCAGCCGGCAACGCGATCGAAAGTGCGCCCAACGCGAGGAAGTGGCTCATGCGCTCACCCCCGCGTTGCTTGTTCGTTGGATCGCATGGGGCGACGCGGGCATGTCGAGCAGGAGTTCACGTGGCAGACGCCCCTCCGCGATCAGTTGACGCTCAAGGTCAGCGATGACGTGCTCGGGCAGGACGTGCTCGATCGCGTCCGCGTCGCGATCCACATGATCGGGCGCGATCCGAGCCTGTTCAATAAGGAACAACTCCCAGAGGCGATGCGCCCGCACCAATCGCGCGGCGGCCTGCCGGCCAGCGGATGTCAGTCGGTACGAGCGAGTGCCGACACCGGTCGTGCCAGCATCCTGGAGATTCCCGGCCCTGGTCGCACGCGTGATCAGCACATCCAGTTGGGCCATGGACCAACTGCGCTTGAGCGCCAAGGCGTCCAGCGTCACTCCTTGCTCTTGACGCAAGTCGCTTGCCCCAGGGGATGGCTTGTTTGCGCGCTGCTCGTCCAACTCGTAGATCGCCCGCAGCAGGTTCTGCTCCGCCATTCGCCGACGCATTCGAAGTCGCACCAAGCCTCTGGCGAGCACACCCCGCCCCGGTGCGATCAGCATTGAAACGCCGAAGATCAGCGCACACGAAAGCACGATCACAGGGCCGGTCGACAAGTCCCTCGCCACAGCGCTCGCCCCGGCACCGACATAACCAGCGATCGCGCCAAAGAGCGCACTGAGTCCGCACATGACGTTGAGCCGATCGGTCCAGAACCGAGCAGCGGCGGGCGGGATGGTCAGCAGCGCGACCGCCATGACTAATCCCACGGCGGGCAAGGCGGCGACCGTGCAGACGCAGACGAGCGCCATCAGCAAGAGGTCGATCGCGCCCATCCGCCGGCCGATGGCATCGCCAAAGGAGCGATCAAAGCAGAGCAGCGAAAACCATCGCCAGCCACCCAGCAGCACCAGCAGCACCAGCAGGGCCGTGCAGCCCGAAGTGATGACATCCGCCCGCACCATGCTCGCGGCCTTGCCAAAGATAAATCCTTCGAGGCCCGCGTGAGCACCGCGCGGATCGTGCTGGACGCTGATCAGAAGACAGATACCCAGCCCGAAAAAGACGCTCAGCGTGATGGCGAGTGCGGCATCTTCTTTGACGGGTGTTGCCCTACGAATCCACGCAAGGCTGAGCACCCCCAGCACGCCAAAGACCAACGCACCCAGCAGCAGCAGCGGCAGTTCGCGTGTGCCCAGGAGCAGGAACGCAACGCAGACGCCGGGCAGTGAGGCGTGCGAGAGGGTGTCTGCGACCAGAGCGCGTCCCCGAAGCAGCGTGAATGTGCCAAGGGCACCGCACGACGCGCCCAGCACCATGCACCCCAGCGCGACTATGCGAGTGTTGTAATCTTCGAGCAGGATGAATCGGGTGAGGTCAGACATCGGGTAGCCGGGTGAATGGCAGTCAGTGGTGGCACAGGCAACCTCGCATGTGCTTTGCGGCTAGACACCTCGTCGCAGGGCCTCCGCTGCTTCGTCCAGAACAGTCAGCCTGCCGCCATAGGTTCGTTGCAGGTTGGTTTCGGTGAACGTGGACTTGACTGGACCACTTGCGACCAATCGCATGTTGAGCAACACGACATGGTCAAAGTATGAGCCAACCGTTTGCAAGTCATGGTGGACTGCGACGACGGTCTTGCCCGCCTGCTGCATCGAGCGCAGTACCCCCAGAATCGCCTCTTCGGTTGAGGCGTCAACGCCGGCAAATGGCTCGTCCATGAGATACAACGACGCGTCCTGTGCGAGTGCTCGGGCCAGAAACACTCGCTGCTGCTGTCCGCCCGAGAGTTGTCCGATCTGTCGCTGTGCGAAGTCGCCCATTCCCACGCTCGCGAGCGCGGCCCGGGCCACCTCACGATCTTCGCGCGTGACTCTGCGCAGCCACCCCAGCCGTCCATACCGACCCATGAGCACAACGCCCAGAGCGTCAATTGGAAAGTCCCAGTCGACGCTCTCGCGCTGGGGCACGTAGCCGACCAGACTGCGAGTTTCATGCAGGGAACGACCAAAGATGTCGATCCGCCCGCTCGTGAGCGGGACCAGGCCCAGCATGGCCTTGAGCAGCGTGCTCTTGCCCGCACCATTGGGGCCGACGATCGCCACCAACTTGCCCGAGGGAATCTGCACATCCACGTCCCACAGGACCGGCTTGCGGTGATATGCAACAGTGACATCGTGGACATCTACAGCGGTGCTCTGGGCCGCATCGGTCGTCGCTGCGCTGGATGCAAGATTGTGTAATAGTCTCATCGGATACTTCATTCGCTGGTGTGGAATCTTGATGCCTCGCGCGATCGCTTACTTCAGCCCCTCAGCGATCGTTCGCATGTTGTGGCGGACCATGCCGACGTACGTTCCATCGGGCGTGCCAGCAGCGCCCATGGCATCGGAAAAGAGTTCCCCACCGATCACGACCGTGTGTCCGCGCGAGGCCGCGCCCTGTTTGAGTCCTTCGATGCCCTTGGGATTCACGCTGGATTCGACGAAGATCGCGGGCACCTTGCGCTCGACGATGACATCAACCAGGCGGTTGATGGTCTGAAGGCTCGCCTCGCTCTCGGTGGAGATGCCCTGAATGCCCATCACTTCAACGTCGTAGGCACGCCCGAAGTACTCGAACGCATCGTGGGCAGTGATGAGTACGCGTCGTTGCTTTGGAATCGGGGCCATCGCGGCCCTGGCTTCATCGTCCAGCGATGTGAGTGTCTCGGTCCATAACTTCGCATTGTTTGCGAAGGCCGCATCCTGCGCTGGTCGCTGAGCAGTCAGTGCTTCGTGTACGGTCTTGGTGGTGAGTGACCAGAGCGCGACATCGAACCAGACGTGGGGGTCATACTGCTTTGCTGCTGCTTCGCTTGCGTCAGCGTGCCCGCTCGCCGCAAGCAGGCGTTCTCGGGGAATGCCATCGGTGACAAACACGACGGGCTTGGTTGCGCCCAGATCCCGGAGCACGTCTTCCATCTTCCCCTCGAGTTTGAGACCACTCGCGAAGACCATGTCGGCATCACGCAGTTGCCGCATGTCCTGGGGCGTGGGCTTGTAGAGGTGGGGGTCGGTGCCTGGCCCTAGCAGCACAGAAACCTGCACCTGATCGCCACCCACAGCGCGGACCACATCGCCCACCATGCCGACCGTTGCGACCACGCGAATTGGGCCGCCCGACGAAGATCCCGTGGTGATAGCCGCTGGTTCACGTCCGCAGCCCGCGATGCCCAAGACCATGCCCAACACCATCGCGAGCAGCACGACGCTTGTCGAAGCGAGCAAAACGGAACAGGTCTCTCTACTCAACCGGGTATCTCGAAGCAACCGCATGAGAATAGAGTTGTGCATGGTCAGCATATGGGAGTATATGCCTGACCAGCCAGCAGGTGTAGCCCAGGCTACATTGTGCAAACAACGCTACATAATGGACGTTGTTCCCGCATGTGAATCTGTTATCTTGACCCGACCAATCCGGCCTACTCTGCTTTGCGTATGCCCCCACGAGGACCCCGAGCACGCCGTTCGACAGCCCGCTCGCCGGACGCATTGCCCGCAAGGCAGGCCGATGCTTCTTCCAAGGTGCCTTTTTCTAAGCCCAAGCCCCCGGCGCGAGTCGCCGGGCCCGCCGCCGCGAAGGCTCACCAGTTGACCCGGGCCGCCCATGCCAACGAGATCGCCGAGGATTATGTTGAGACGATTGCCGAACTTGCTCGCCTTGAGGGCGAGGCTCGCGTGGTCGATATTGCTCGCTCGCTGGGCGTGAGCCACGTCACGGTTGTCCGCACCCTGGCCCGCCTCCAGAAGGAAGGACTGGTTCAGACACGTCCCTATCGATCTATTTTCCTGACGCCCGCTGGTGCCAAACTCGCCGACAAGGCCCGCAAACGCCATGAAGTCGTCGAGGCCTTCCTCCTGGCCCTGGGCGTCCCTCGCGCCATCGCCCTTCGGGACGCGGAGGGGATCGAGCACCATGTTTCGCCACAGACTCTGGCCGCGATGAGCCGATTCGTCGGGTAAACCCAGCGGCATTTGCCCAAACACTCCTGTGTCCAAGAGTCGTAGCATTCACACACTGGCTGCGCGTCCGCCGATACTGACTTCTGCAGCAAGTATCCCTATGCAGTCTGGCGATCTTTCCCGCGACTTTTCTCGCTCTTGAGGAACAACACCATGGCAGGACCGACCCAGGCTTCTCACTCTGAACCGGCATCAAACGTGGTGCAGCAGTTCAATCTCGATGGCAAGCTGATTCCGCCCCTTCCAGAAAACGCTACCAACGAGCAGAAGGACCAGCACTGGTTCCAGCATGTTTATGTTGGCGACAAGATGCCCCAACTTACAGTCCGGGCCGTGCTGACGGGCGGCATCCTTGGCATGCTGCTCGCCGCTAGCAACCTCTACACAACCCTGAATATCGGCTGGGCCTTCGGCGTAGCGATCACCTCATCTGTCATCTCCTTCGTCATCTGGTCCATCATCACGCCACTCGTGGGATGCCGCAAGATGACGATCCTTGAGACTAACTGCATGGCGAGCACCGCCAGCGCAGCGGGGTACTCAACGGGATCGACGATTGCCACGATGTTCGGGGCCTTGATCCTCCTCACAGTCGTGCCAGAAGGGAAAACCTCAGAAGACATCAAGACCTGGAATGTTCATCCAGTCTGGCTCATCGCCGCGTTCACCCTTGCCACCGGCCTTATGGGTGTTTTTCTGGCCATTCCCATGAAGCGGCAGATGATCAACCACGAGCAACTGCCATTCCCCAGCGGGATCGCTGCTGCGGAAACGCTCAAGAGCCTGTACAGCGAGAGCAAAGTAGCTCTCCAAAAGGCCTACGTCCTCATCATCGGGCTGGTGATCGGGGCGTTTGTCGCTGTGCTGCGGACAGGAGAAGGCACGTTCAAGTTCCTCGACAAGGTTTGGCAGGCGATCGTGCCCAGCCTGCCTTGGTCCAGCCCGGGCGATGGGCCCATCCCAGAGCATCTGCCCCATGAAGGCTTCCTCAAGATCAACGATCGCCAGATCATGGGATACAGCGTCGATACCGGTGTGCTCCTCATCGCCGCTGGCATGATTGTCGGCATCCGAGTCAGTCTCTCGATGCTGCTTGGCTCGGTGCTGCTCTACATGTGGCTTGGCCCGTCGCTGATCGCGATGGACGATGCCAACAAGGGCGTTGAGGGATACATCAACAGCATCGAAACAATCGGCGGCGGCACGCTGTATCACTTTCCGCGCTGGGGCCTGTGGGGCGGCACTGCCCTGATGGTCATGGCCAGCCTCACCGCGCTCGCCTTCCAGTGGAAGACCATCATCCGCGCCTTTTCCAAGTCGGAGGCTGGCGACTCGGGCGTTTCCGCAAGCACCGAAGCCGCGATGAAAAACGTCGAAGTGCCCTTCCTGTGGATGGTCATTGGTATGGTGCCCATCACGATCGCGATGGTGATCATCCAGATCATCGCCTTTGACATCGCGTGGTGGGCGGGGCTGATCGCCGTTGCCATGTCCTTCGTGCTCTCGCTGGTCGCGAGCCGGGCCACGGGCGAAACCGACACCACGCCCATCGGTGCTATGGGCAAGGTCATGCAGTTGCTCTTCGCGATCATCAAGCCAGGTCAGATCGTGCCCAACCTTGCCAGCGCGGGGATCGCGGCCAATAGCGCCAGCAGCAGCGCCGACCTGTTGACGGACTTGAAGATCGGCTACCTCCTTGGTGCCAATCCGCGTCGTCAGTTTCTCGCACAGTTCTGGGGCGTCTTCTTCGGCACTCTCGCCATCGTGCCCATCTGGTATCTGATGGTTCCTACCAAGGCGGCCCTGGAAAAACTGCCCGCTCCCGCAACCCAGACGTGGGCCAAGGTTGCCGAGGTACTTACCAAGGGCCTGGACTTTCTTCCCCAATCCGCCAAGATTGCAATTCTGATCGGCGCGGGCGTGGGCGTGCTGCTGCCGGTCATCGAGAAGTTCGTGGTTCCCGCGCGCTATCGCAAGTACATGCCCAGCGCCACTGGCCTTGGCCTCTCGTTCATGCTTCCCTTCTACAACAGCCTCGCGTTCACGATCGGGGCCGTGATCGCGTTCGTCTGGAAGTATGCACACAAGCGATCAGCGGATCTCTTCACGGTCCCCCTCGCCAGTGGCCTGGTCGCGGGCGAGAGCCTGATCGCCGCACTGATCGCGATGCTGGCGACCGCTTCGGGATTGATGGGTTGGAACCTTTGAGCGAATCGGATGGAAGCAAAGCGGGCACATGCAAAGAGACAGCCATGATCTGACCATCATCAGTGCATGGCCAAGCCAAGACCAAGATTCTTAATCGGCTGACTGCCCGACTTGATCTTTGAATGGAAGCCTTCGTGCTTCGTTTTTTTATCCCATCGCCATCGTCATCAGGAACTCGGCGTTGGTCTTGACCTTCTTGAGTTTGCCCTTCATCAGTTCCATGGCCTCGACCACGTTCATGTCGCTGAGGACCTTGCGCAGGCGGTAGACCAGTTCAAGTTCCTTGGTTTCCATGAGCAGTTCCTCGCGACGGGTGCCCGAACTTGGGATGTCGATGCACGGATAGATGCGCTTCTCCATGAGTTTGCGATCCAGGTGCAACTCGCTGTTGCCCGTGCCCTTGAACTCCTCGAAGATCACCTCATCCATCTTGCTGCCCGTGT
>CAYRPC010000050.1:0-1169 GCA_964425995.1 uncultured Phycisphaeraceae bacterium | reverse complement strand
GGGGGACGAGGGCGGTGCCGATGATGGTCAGGCTGCCGCCCGCCTCGATGGCGCGAGCTGCGCCGAAGAACTTCTTGGGGCGCTGCAGCGCGTTGGCATCCAGGCCGCCCGTCATGATGCGCCCGGAGTTGCTGGTCTCGCTGTTGTACGCGCGGGCCAGGCGTGTGATCGAGTCAAGGAAAATTACCACGTCATCGCCAAACTCCACCATCCGCTTGGCCTTCTCGATCACCATCTCCGCGACCTGCACATGGCGCGTGCTGGTCTCGTCGAAGGTGCTGGCGACGACCTCGACGCCGCTGATGACGTTGCGACGGAAGTCGGTCACTTCCTCGGGGCGCTCGTCAACTAGCAGGACAATGATCTTGGTCTTGGGAAAGTTCTTGCTGATGGCCTTGGTTATTTTCTGCAGCAGCACGGTCTTGCCCGTGCGGGGTGGTGCGACGATCAGCGCACGCTGGCCCTTGCCCAGCGGGGCCACCAGATCGATAACCCTGCACTCGATCTCGTCGGGTGCGGTTTCGAGCACATATCGCTCTTCGGGGTGGAGGGGGGTCAGGTCCTCGAAGTTGACCAACTTGCTGATCAACTTGGGATCGCGTCCGTTGACCTGATCCACCTTCAGCAAGGCAAAGTTGCGGGCGTTGTCCTTGGGCGGACGAATCCACCCCTTGACCACCATGCCCCGTCGCAGCCCATGCTTGCGAACCAGCATCGCGCTCACATAAATATCGTCCGGTCCGTGCAGATAACTCTGCTCCGCAGAGCGCAGAAATCCGAAGCCATCGGGCATGATTTCCAGCGTGCCCTCGCCGATCAGGAGGCCCTGACGCGCTGCGCGGGCCTTGAGAATCTTGAAGATGAGTTCCTGCTTGGGTGTGCTCTGGAAGTCTGTGAAGCCCTCGGTGCTCGCCAGTTTGTGCAGATCGGCCAGGGGCATCACCTGCAGTTGATTGATGCTGACCGAATCGGTGGTGGGGGTGCCCGCCGCGATAGCGCGTTCGAGTTCCTGTGCCTCCCGTTCGAGTTCTTCGTCGCTGGGAAGGTTGGGATCGAAGTAGCGTTGCCCGCCGCCGCGGCAAGAAGAAGCGTCGCCGGGGCGGAAGTCACGATCCATCATGCTGCTGCCCCCGCCCCCGCCGCCCCGATTGCCTTGGAAGGACTGATAG
>CAYRPC010000049.1:2654-19747 GCA_964425995.1 uncultured Phycisphaeraceae bacterium | reverse complement strand
CCCCCACCGCCGCCCTCACCCAACCTCGCGCTCACTTGCACTGCTCTTCCCAGTCGTGCACGAACGCGAATCAGTTCACGCTCCAGCCCCTTGCGATCAATCCAATCCAGCGTGACCAGCCCGCGGCACGAGGGCAGGTCCGCGATCACCCCGATCATCGGCCCCAGTGGCGATTCGATCCAGCCCGCGTGCAGCACCGCAGCATTCGTCATCGACTGGTCGCCCAGCAGGCGATGCAGCGCTTCCCGAAATGCGCTGGAAGATCGGAACCCGGACGCAGCCTGTGCGCTCGTCATGCTCTTGCCCTTTCGTATCATGGAAAGTCCCGCACCAAGTCGCTTCGCGCGCTGATAGGCCGCGAACGACAGGCCCGTGTGCCGCGCAAAGGCTCGCTGTGCGCTGGCAACTGGAATCAAACGCTCTATCAAGTGTCGCATCCGCACCGGCTGGGGCCAGAACTCCTCGATCATGGACAACATTTGCCCCACAACTGGCGCGAATGCCGCCCCGCTCAAGGGATCAAGCGGCTTGCATCGCTTGCAGGCACGATACCCGTGCAGCATCGCGTCCCTTGGACTTGCAAAGAACTCCACGTTCTTGGCCAATGCTGGCCGGACGCTGCAGGTTGGTCGACAGAAAATCCCCGTGGTCTTGACCGCCGTGACAAAGCGGCCTTCAAATGCAGCGTCCTTGCGCCGCATCGCGTCAAGCATCACGGAGCGTGGCATCACGGAGCCCGGCTTCGCAGGCCTGCTTGATTGTCCCCCCGCGAGCGATTCAGCGTGCGCCTCTGCTGGTGCCAGTATTCGTACTGGCTTAGTCTTGGAATGTGCGAGCGTGCGTGCCATGATCAATCTCGATCACAACGTAGCGTCGGGCTCAAAGCATCAACGTCGGAATTCCCACACCAAATTCAAATCTGCACCCTGTACCCCTCCACCCCCAACTATTCGCCATGACCAGCCACTCCAGCCACTCCAGCCACTCCAGCCGCGCCACGCTCTCCGCCGATTACCAGCGCAATTGGCCCGCATACTTCGATGCCATCGCCACCCAACCACCCAGGGATACCTGCCTGCGCGCTCTGGCAGCGCTGGTGGAATGCGTCCGAACCAGCGACGATCAACCTGTCGCTTTCGACCTTGGCTGTGGCGAAGGGCGCGACACCAGAGCGATACTTTCCAGCTATGACCGCCTGCGCGTGCTCGCAATCGATGCCAGCCCTGAAGGCCTTCGCAGACTTTCAGCAACGCTGGGCCCATCAGCGCCGCGAGTGCAGACCATCGAATGCTCGCTCGAAGGACTGCCCACTTTGCACGCAAGCAACGCCACATTGCCAAGGCACGCCCTACTCGTCAACGCCAGTTTCGCGCTGCCATTCTGTCACGAGGAATCTTTTCCCGACCTTTGGACCTGGATCCGCCGCCTGCTCTCGGGCAGCAACACGCGCCCTTCGGGCCTCTTCGCCGGCCAGTTGTTCGGCGATCGCGACGAGTGGGTCGCCACCAACCCACGCCGTCACGTCTCACGAAGCCAACTCGATGCCTTGCTGCTCGGCTGGACCATCCTCCACCTCGACGAGGTTGAGAAAGAAGGCAGCGATGCCATGGGCGGCACCAAGCATCACCACGTCTTTCACGTCGTCGCAAGAGCAGACTAAGACGCGCATCGGTTTTATCAATGCGCACGCCAACAGCACCCCTACATCTTCAGATCAAAGCTGGCGATGACCGTGCCGCCCTTGTCGTCCTCAATCTCGACCCACAGTCTGCTCCCTGCGGGCATCGGGCTTGGAATCTCGGCATGCACATGCCAGCGGTTGGGGTCCTTGGAGTCTTCGATCTCGGCCTTGGCCTTGATCGACCCCTTCGCGTCCTGTGTGCCGATCCAGAAGCGGACGGCGGCGGCCTTGCTCGCGGCTCCGGAGACTGGTGTGATGGTCACGTCAATGGGCGCGTCCTTTCCAGCAACGATCAGACCTTCGTCACGCGTGGCCTTCGCAACGAACGTGCCGATGGTCTGCTCGCCCAGTGCGATAACCGCGCCGCCATGCCCGGGCTTCGAAGTGGCATGCTCGCCACTAGGACCGTGGTCGTGCCCATGGTCGTCGGCAGTAGTCACTGTGGGCTTGGTTGTGGCCGGCTTCTTCTCACAACTGCTCAGCGAGCAGACTGCGGCAAGCGGAGCAAGAGTGAGAGCAACGATCAAGAGCAGATTAGAACGCATGGGAACTCCTTATTTCAGTAAAACCGTTTGACAAATAACGATGCAAGATTCTTCGCACTATGCACAACATCAGGACGAACGACGCTTGAACGCCAGGGCGACACGCCCCAGCATGGAAAGTTTTTGGAGATCATTGGCATCGGACACCGACGACCCGACACGATGCACCAAGGCATATCCCGCAGGCACTACGAACAGATTGAGGAATGTCGAGGTGAGCAATCCGCCCAGCACCACCACCGCTAGCGGCGCGAGCAACTCGCTGCCCGGTTTGCCCGAAGCCAGCGCCAGCGGCAGCAAGCCCAGCGCTGCACAGAGCGCCGTCATCAATATCGGCACAAGCCGCTCCATCGAACCTTGGATGATCGCTTCCGCTATCGTCTTGTGTTCATGCTCGATAAGATGACGATAGTGATTCACCAGCAAAATACCATTCCGCACGGCGATTCCAAATAACGTGATGAATCCCACCAGACTCGCAATCGATAGGACCGGCGCGTGATACACCGATGCCCCAAGCCCCAGCAGCGCGACCGTGTTCTTCAGCAGCCCCACATGCAGCAGCGATTCGGCGATGTAGACCGCCCCAATGCCGCCGATGGTTGCGAGGGGCAGGTTGATCATGACAAGGCCGGCGACCTTGAACGATCCCGTCGAGAGTTGCAGCAGCAACAGCATGATGACAGCGATGCCCGCTCCAGCGACAAGAAGCGTTTTACTGGCCGATTGCTGGGCCTCAAACTGGCCCCCAAACTCCACGATGTATCCTGCCCGCTGCACGATCGGCTCAACCCGGGCCTTGACCTGCGCAACCAGATCGCCCAAGTTTGAGCCATCGGCGACATTGCACGAGATCACGGCCTTCCGCTGCGCGTTCTCTCGCGCGATGATGTTGGGCGTCTTCTCCAGGCCAACGTCCGCGACATCGCGTAGCCGCACCGTTGGCCCAGGCTCGCCGTCCTCCCCCGTGCCGCGAAGCATGAGGTCCTGCACCTGCTCGATGCGTTCACGCTCGCTCGCATCCAGCCGCACCACCATCGCGTATCGCCGCACTCCCTGATTGACCTCCGCGACCTCCTCCCCATACAACGCCATCTGCACTTGCTCCGCCGCATCACCGGGCGTAAGCCCCGCCGCGGCAAGTTCCTGATGTCGATACCGAATCGGCACACTCGTGATCAGCACCTCGCGATTGGCGGTCACATCACGAGTTCCAGGAAGCGACTTCAATTCCGCCTCAATCTCCCGGGCCAGCGATCGAAGTTTGCCGAGATCTTCGCCATACACGTTGATCGCAATCGCCGCGGGCGTGCCCGAGAGGATGTGCGACAGACGGTGCTCGATGGGCTGGCCGATCTGCATCGTGACGCCCGGCACCGATGCGCCGACCGCAGCGATCGCCTTGCGTACCGCCGCTTGCCGCGTGCCTGGCTTGATGGACACCTCGATCTCACTGTTGGAGACCGGTTCGGCGTGTTCGTCGCGCTCCGCTCTGCCCGTGCGACGCGAAACGCTCTCCACTCCCGGTATCGCCATGAGTTGCCGCTCGATGGACATCGAGACGCGATTGCTCTCTGCGAGCGAAGTGCCGGGCGGCGAAGACGCAAAGACCGTAAACGTCCCTTCGTTGAACTCTGGCAGGAACGATGTGCCAAACGTGCGGGCCAGCAGCAACGACAAGCCCGTTGCCAGCAACGCAACCCCGACGACCAACCTGCGATTGCCCAAGGACCAGCGCAGCGCGGGCTCATACCGCCGCTTCAGCCATCGCACAAGAAATCCATCATGGGCTTTGGGTACCCCCACGCTCCGCGTGGGATTCATGTCCTGTTCCTGTCCTAACCCGCCCTTGTCCGAGCGTGGAGATGCCCCAAGCAACAACTTACACATTGCAGGCGTCACCGTCAACGCCACCACCAGCGACGCCGCAATCGACACGATGTACGTCATCGCCAATGGCTTGAAGAACCTGCCTTCGAGTCCGTCGAGGAACATCAGAGGAAGGAAGACGATGCAGATCAAGACCGTTGCATATACGACCGACGAACGAATCTCATTGCTCGCGGAGTAGATCACCTCCACAAAGGCCTTGCGATCTGCCTTTGGCAGCAGCGCGTTCTCCTCCAGACGCCGGTGGACATTCTCAACATCGATGATGGCATCATCAACTAGTTCACCAATCGCCACCGCCAGTCCGCCCAGCGTCATCACGTTGAGCGTCATCCCCAGCGTGTCGAGCGTGAGCAACGCCGCCGCCACCGAGAGAGGCAGCGCAGTCAGCGTAATAATCGTCGTCCGCACATTGAGCAGGAACAGGATCAGGATCACGCCCACGATGAGCGTCGCCTCGACCAGCACCTTGAAGACATTGTCCACGCTGCGCTGAATAAAGTGGCTCTGTCGAAAGACGTTCTTGTTGATGACGATCCCCTCGGGAACGCCCTTCTCGATCTGCGCCAGCGCGACATCAATGGTCTTGGTCAATTCCAGCGTGTTCGTGCCGGGCGACTTCTGGATTGTCAGTACCACCGCGGGCACGCCCTGGTTGGCCGCGGTGCCGCGCTTGGGCGATGCCCCCAGCGTCACCTCCGCCACCTCGCCAATGGTGATCGGCAAGCCGTCCTTCATCATCACCATCGTCGCCGCGATATCGCGCACGCTGCGCACCCGCGCTGCTTGGCGCATCGGCAACTCCGAGCGGTCCACATCGCTCAAGTACCCCGCGCTCGCCGTGCTGTGCGCCTTGCGGGCCGCAGAAACCACATCCGCGATGGTCAGGCCATACAGCGCCAGGCGATCCTGCTTCACACTGATCTGATATTCCGGCAGCTCGCCGCCGATGGCTGAGACTTGCGAGATGCCGGGGATGGCGAGCAGCTTGTTGCGAAGATCAAACTCCGCATAGGCGCGCAGATCAAGATCAGACACGCGCTTGTCAGGACTCGAAACCGCCAGCAGCATGATCTCGCCAGTGATGCTGGAGATCGGCGTCATCACAGGCACCACGCCCGGCGGCATCGACTCCTTCGCGCTCGCAATCTTCTCCCCAACCAACTGCCGCGCCCGATAGATGTCCGTCCCCCAGTCAAACTCAACCCACACAAGCGAGAGCGATATCGCCGACGCCGACCGCACCCGCCGCACCCCAGGCAGCCCGTTCACGCTGGATTCCAGCGGAAACGTGACATACTGCTCGACTTCATCCGCCGACAACCCCCCCGCCTCCGTCAAGATCACAACCGTCGGCGCATTGAGTTCCGGAAACACATCCACCGCCATCTTGGGCAACCGGGCGATGGTGTAGACGACCATCGCGGCGGCGATGAGCACCACCAGCGTCGAGTGCTTGAGCGAGAATGAGATCAGGTGCTTGAGCATGGGGGGCTTATCCAATCAAGGCGAGGCGACCGCCGCCGCGAAGGCGAGCGGCGCGAAGTGTGACAGAGGGATGCGAACGGCAATGGCCAACGGGGACATGAACGCGAACAGCGCGGACATCAGCACGCCTTCGGCCCCAGCGGGGCGAAGGCCTGCCCCCACACGCCACGGGTGAAGCGGCTACCGCACCGTCATCGCCCCGACGGGGCGAAGGGCTGTAGCCACGGGTGAAGCCCGCGCTTCGCGGGCGCAACCCGTGGAAAGTGAGTTCCCCGATCAAGCCCGCCCCGGAGGGGCGGAGGAATTCGCCACACTCGCGCGAACGAAAATCCGAGCGGGGGGTGCCGGGGGGCGGCAGCCCCCGGCGTGTGCGAGAAATAGAATCTAGCGCATGACACATTCCCCAAAGCAGCCGGGTTTCGGAGCCTTGACTCTCACCGCCCTCACAGAGATTATCACCGGCGGATCGGGCAACAGTGGAACACCGTCGGTTGGGCGCTACCGAAGTGCTTACTACCTCACCCAGTTCTTCCTTGGATTGAATATCGCGTTTGAAGTGGCCAATCGATCGCGCGTCCCGGCGGTGCAAGAGCTCTTGACGACCACAAACGCCGGACCCGGCGGTCATCAAACATTGATTCGCATCATCGAGGCTGTTGCCGATCCACGCGACTTCATCGAGGAACCGAGCAAACTGTCGGGGGTCATCGACTACATGAACAAGCGTTTGATCTTTGACGGCTATGAGTTGAGAAAAGTCGGCCAGTTCTGGAAGGTCGTGTCTACTGAAACAAATACCGTCGCCGCATCCGCACTCAGGGCCAAAGCGGCGGCCTTGGATCTCAACTCCGTGCATGCTGACTTCGACCGCGCATTGACGCAGGCTGACACCGATCCAGCAGGCGCGATCACAGCCGCATGTTCGACGGTTGAGAGCGTGTGCAAGTGCATCCTTGATGAGATGGGCAAGGAGTACCCGACCAAACAAACCATCAAACCACTCTTCGCGGAGGTCGCCAAGCACATCAATTTGTCGCCGGGAAGGCAGGACTTGCCGAGGGAGTGGGAGCAGGACATCCGCTCGATCCTCACCGGTCTCGGGGCTGTTGTCGATGGGATCGGGGCATTGCGAACCCACGCTGGTGATGCTCACGGCAAGGGCAAAGCGCCCATTCCGGTTGATGCTCGCATCGCGCGTTTGTCGATCCACGCTGCCAGCACCATCTCGCTGTTCTTCATAGAGACATGGCAGCGGACATCTGCCAAGACAAAAGTACTGGCCAAGTAAGCATTTTGTTTCGTCGTAACTTCCGCGTGCTCCCGCCCCCCGGCACCGCACGCACTGCGAAGCCAACTCCTCCGCCCCGCCGGGGCGGGATTTGTGGAGGGAGACCTGTCCACGGGTTGCGTCGGCGATGCGCCGACTCCACCCGTGGCTACAGCCCTGCGCCCCATCGCTGCGTAGAGCGACAGCGCCTTGCTCCACCCGTGGCGTTGGGAAGCAGCCACTTTCCCCTTCGCAACAGCAAGGTTCGCAAATCTCATCGTCATATCCATCCTCACCGCGTCGCATCACTCCTCCCCCTCATGAAACGTCCCATCCGGATGGAAGTGTCCGCCCTTGGTGATGCTCCCGCTCGTCGCAACCATCAACTGATACACGCCGTCGAGCACGATCTCGTTGCCTTCACCAACGCCGCTCTTGATGACCACCCAGCGCCCATCGTCGAGGCCCAGGTCCGCCTCCATCCGGATCGCCTTGTTGGGGTCTGCGGGATCTCTGCGAAAGATGATCGCGGCGGTGCCATCACGCACGACGCACTTGAGCGGAATCGCGAGTTCATCGGCAGTGCCTGCCTGCGCTCCGCTCGCGCTGCCACTCGTGACCACTTCAAGGAACGCCGAGACGCCCGCCTTGGCCCAGGCGGGCGGCGTGGTGCCGGTCGCGGGCGCGAGGATCAGTTCGAGCGTGCGGCGTTCGGGATCGGCGGTGGGCGCGAGCGTGAGCGTGCCCGAGAATGCGGCGGCGGCTTCGCTCTGGGCGTTCGCACCCGGCGCGTTCTTGCCCGGCGGCGCGGCCTGCGCCGCCACCACGCTCGCCTGCTGTCCATCAGAGAGCCGCGGCAGATCGCTCTGGAGCCCCACAGCCCGGAAACGCACTTGCTCGGGCTGCACCGTCGAAAGCACATGGGCGTGCTGATCGATCACGCCGCCCGAGACGACCTGCACGCTCTCCACAACTCCCGGTGTGATCGCGCGGACCTCGATGCCGCTGACGGTGCGCCATCGCGGGGTGTTCGCATCGCTCGGCGAGGGCGAGCGAAGGTCGGTAGCGCTGACACCGACAAGCGTGGCGGCGGCTTCGTACAGGAACGCCAGACGCGATGTCGCCGCGTCGAGCTGCGCTGCCGTCTCGGCCTTGCGAGCAAGCAACTCGGCTTCCTTCTCCAGCGTCTCAGCGAGTTCGGACCTCGAAGATGCCATCGCGGCCTTGGCCTGGGCAACCTCGTCGCCGCGTGCGCCGCCCGCGGTCAGCAACTGTTCGAGCGTGCTCACCCGGGCAGTCCACAAGTCCACCGCCTTCTGAATCTCCATGTGGTGATTCTCGTGTGCTGCCAGCAGCGGCGCGATGCTGGCGACGCCTGCCTGGCCGAGCTTCACCGACGCTTCCGCGTCCGCAAGTTCCTTCTGCATCTCCCGCCAGCGCGGCGAGTCAAGCCGGTAGAGCGGGTTGCCGGCCGCAACGGCCTGGTACTGCTGCACGAGCAACTCGACAGTTCCTGCGGCGGCGGCACGGTACTCGCGTTTGGCGGTGGGGAGCAGCTCGAAACGCCCGGGGACGCGGAGCGTGCGGGCGACGTTGCGGCTCTCGACCTTGGCGAAGGTGATGCCGAGGTTCTGACGCACCGCCGTGTTGATGTCAACGCGATTGGTCGGCGCTGGTGCGTCGCTCGTTCCTGCGCCGGGCGATTGCTCGACCTTCTTCTCGCAGCCAGACAACGCGAAAGGGAGCATGAGTAGCATGTATGGCATGAGTAACTTGAATGGCATGGCCATGCAGACAAGTTGGTATCTTCGTATTGATGTGTTCATGTATAAAGTCCTTCAGTGCGTGGTCGAGACATGTGCGATTGCGTCGACGCTGGTTGTGGGAGCAGGAGATATTGGCACAAGCGAAATCATCGGTGTTGTGCTCGCGCTGGGCGGCCCCATCAGTTCATCAAGCCGTACAGCCATGATCGATTCGCTCGCCCTCGCGTCAATAAGCCGTATCTTCGCCGAATACTTGGTGTTGAGCGACCCGAGCAGCAGCAACGCATCGACCCGCCCCAGCGCCGCAACCTTGCGTACATCCGCTTCCTGCTCGTCGGCCAGCGGCACAACCACCCTCTCAATCAACTCGCGCTGTGCCTTGCCCGCTTCAAACCGAGTGAACGCAATCGCGAGCATGGAAGTAAGATGCTCATATGTCGTCTCGAATCGCCCACGCGCGACCTCGCGCCGCGCCGTCGCCTCCGCGATGCCCTGCTGATTACGGTTCCACAGCGGAATCGGCAGCGACAACCCCAGCAACACTCGACTATCGCCCTCATCACTGGCATAGCCAGGCCCGATGACCAGGTCTGGATACTGCTTGCGAACCTCCGTACGTACCGACTGCTCCGCAACCTCATACTCCGCGCGAACAGCGATCAGTTCCGGATTGAACGAGTCGAGTTGCGTGCGCAGTGCATCTATCTGCGTGGTGCGAGCATCAAACACAACGCTCGCCACCAGCGTCAGCGAAGTTTGCGGCGCAAGCCCGAGCATCGCTCTGACTTGCAATTCCAGTTCCTTCGCGCGCGCTGTCGCCGCGATCAGGTCTGCCTCGCGTCCCGCCAGTTCCACACGAAACAATCGCGCATCGATGCGGCTGATCGAGCCCGCTTGCCCTTGCTTGTCCGCCAGCGACGCGACCTCGCCCAGTCGCGCAATAACATCTTCCGTTACCTCTACACGCACACACGCGGCCGACCACTCGATCCACAATTCCCGTAATGCCGAGCGCGTCGCCCATTCCTTCGCCACCACTCGATCCAGTTCGGCACCAAAGCTCGCCCCAGCACGCGCCTTCTCTGCTTCAAGCCTCCCTGAAATCGGAATCGTGATGCCGATCGTCGAACCAGCCACCCACGCGTTCCCACCGCCCCCACTCGCGCCCGACACGATCCGCTCAAGATCAACGCCCAACACCGGATCTTGCCACAACCCCGCATGCGCCGCCGTCGCCCGCGTCACGTTCGCTTCCAGCCGTGCCCGTCGAAGATTCGGGTTGAACACCAGCGTCACAGCCTCGGCTTCGGCAAGCGTGAGCCCGTCCGAGGGGTCAAAGCCCGTCGTTGTCCCACCAGTACCGCTCTCAGCCTGTTCGAGCCGGGCGGCAAACTCGCGAACTGTCTGATTCCAAGGCGAACGCGCAAGCCACGCTGCCCGCATCGCGTCCATATCCAAGGGCTTGCGCTCATAGGACTGGCATCCACCAGCAAGCATCATCAGTCCAGCCAGCATCGCCTTTGCCATCATACAGCGTGTAGCACTACCCACACGCCATCGACGCGCTATGCCCTCGCGGTGGCTCGCGCCACTCGATATAACAGAGTTCTTCAAGGGAACTTCCTTCCGCAGATTCGCCGCCAGAAAGCAAGGCCATCAGCGACACCGTGAGCCACGGCTCCAAGCCAAGCTACTGTCAGGCCGTGAACCAGATGCATCAAAAGAAAACCGCCACACTATCGCGGCATGATGCCACGCGTGTGGTGAACAAGGGGGTCTTCTCAAGTGCTAAATCAGCAATGCACGGCTCGTACGCACCAGGCGATCACTTGCCGTGATGGCAAGCATGTCCATCGGCTTTCCCCCAGACAAACCACCAGGCGAGCCAAGCGAACGATCCAGGTCAGGTGATCTCGGCAACACGAAGGCGACGAGAACGAAAGTCGTCACCGCCCTCAGCGTTCTAACCGAATCAAAGGACCGTTGTAAAACCGCGACAGGCACAAAACACCCTACCAAATAACAGGGAAGTGTGTCACACTCGTCAAGGTTCGGCTCGCCTCCAGAGGCGAAATCCAATAGTCCTTGTGCATGAGAATGACCACAATGATGGACATGCCGATGACCATGGTCATCACCATGGCACGCCCCGACACGAACGCCATATTCAAACTCAACAGCCAAGTGCAGTTGCACACCAGGCTCATCCATGCAATGTGTGTGGCTAGTCACCGGACTCAACGCACCAAGCACCAGCAGTGGAGCAATCAACAAGACGACCAGCCAACGCACCATCTCCAACCGCACAAAGCGGGCAAGGATGTTCTCAGGTTTGCGCGGAGCAGTTCGCATCGTTCTGTCCAAGTCTATCGGTACAATACTGATCGTCAACAAATAAATTACTTCCATGACACCCGGCTAGAACTGTGCAGTTGCCCATCCATGGTGGCGTAGAGCCTGTTCGTAAACCGCGCACCCGGTGATGCTGGTGGTGCGAATAGCCTTGCATGGCGATGCGACTCACGGATGAACAGTTGGAATGGTTGGCGGCGCGGGTGCCCGATGCGTCGGTGTCTGCCAAGGGCGGACGGCCCGCCATGGGACAAACGCACGGCGTTGCGTGGCATCTTCTTGGTACTCGACAACGGTGCCAAGTGGAAGGACCTGCCGCGTCAGTTGGGGGCCAAGCGTTCCGTGCACAAGTACTTCACACTCTGGACGCGCGAGGGTGTCTTCGAGAACATCATGCGTGATGCGGCCGAGCTGGTGGAAGACCGTGAGGGGTTCCGCTTCTACGAGTGTTTCGTCGATGCGACCTTCACCAAGGCCCGCGGCGGGGGGCGACGGCGTGGGGCTCACCAAGGCGGGAAATGGCGTGAAAATCATGGTCCTGGTAGATGCCCGCGGCCTGCCGATGGCGGTGACCACGGGCAGCGCAAGCCCGCACGAATCCTAACTCATGCAAGGCTTGTTCGAGTTCATGCTCAGCACCGAGACACCGCATCGCATCATCGGCGACAACGCGAACGACAGCGACGCGTTGCATGATGACCTGAATGACGAGTGCATAGAGATGATCGCGCCGCACCGCAAGAATCGCAAGCAAGAGAACGTCACGCAGGACGGGCGCAAGCTCCGACGCTACAAACACGCCGCTGGATGGTCGAGCGCACCATCTCGTGGTTCCAGAACTACCGCCGGCTTTGCATACGCTACGAGAAGTCCGCGATGCTATTCCAGAGGTTCCTGCACCTTGGCTGCTCCATCATCCTGCTAAAACAAGTTTGCCAACAGGCTCTAGTGCTGCAGTAAGCTTGCAACCCCATCTTCATCATTCCCGCAACCCATCCGGCACACCACCAGGGAACATCCGGGCCAGTTCCTGCTGAATCTGCTCGATGCGGTTGCCCGGGTCAGGATGCGTGCTCATAAACTCAGGGCGAGATCCCCCGCCGCTGGCCTCGCGGAGGATTTCCATCACGCGGATCATCGCACGCGGGTCATAGCCAGCCCGCTGCATGAATTGCAGCCCCAGGCGATCGCTCTCCAGTTCGTCCCCTCGTCCATACTTCATCAGCATCATGTTGCCAACCACGCTCGCCGCCTGCGCCGCCCCCTGCGCGCTGCCCAGGTCTGAGCCCGCAACCCCCGCCGCACCAACCAGCCCCTGCGTCAACTGCGACTTGGCGATGCGCTCGGCGCTGTGCCGACCGATCACATGCCCGATCTCGTGCCCCAGCACCCCCGCGAGTTGGCCCCGCGTTTCAAGCCGGCTGAGCAGCGCGACCGTGATAAACACCTGCCCGCCAGGCAAGGCAAATGCATTCACCGTCGTGCTATCCGCGAGCAGGTGGAACTCATAGGGATAGGGCGGCGCCTCAGCCGGCAGCACGCTCACCAACTCCTGCCCCACGCTGTCAACAAGGGCCTGGGCCTTGCTGTCTGGATGCAGCCCGCCAAACTCCTGCGCCATCTGCGGCGCGGATTGCAGGCCCATCGCCACTTCCTGCTCCATCGATATCCCGATATGCTGGGCCTTGCCCGTCACAGGATTCACCTGAGACTTGGAGCAATACGTGATCAGCGAAATCGCGGCAATCGCAAGCCCGAGAAAAAGTTTCACCGGAATGCGCGGGCGAGCCGGACTGTCATACCTCGCGTTGTGTCGATAAACGGCCATGGTACAGTGTACCGGATAGTTTCCAGGGCCGTGTGCCGCGTCGAATCGTGTCCTGTGCAAAGGTTCGCCAGCCGCAACAGCGCGCGTATACTCGGTTTAAGGGCCGAGGTAGCTCAGCTGGTTTAGAGCGCTGGATTCATAACCCGGAGGTCGGCGGTTCAAGTCCGCCCCTCGGCATTTTTTTTGAAACACAACCGATCGTGGCAAAGACGCCAGCCTTTGCGATGGCACAATCGCGGCTGCATGCCGTGCATGCTTCAACCTCGACACCCTTCTATTCGCACTGATCATTCTGATCATTCTGATCGCGCACCGGACGCACCCAACCAAAAAGCCCTGACCAAGAGGGCCAGGGCTTGTGCATTCTTCTGTCCTGAAAACTCAATCAACGACGCTACCACTCACGCCACGCCAGCACTCACGGCGTGCCGCAGTACGAGCAGGGGCCTTCGCTGAAGACCTGAAGGAAGGCAGCGATATCGCAGGGGTCAAACATCGCCCCGTCGTTGTTGAAATCGATATCGCCGCACGTCGCCGTGTTGGGCACGCAAGGACCTTCACTGAAGACCGAGAGATAAGCCTCGATGTCCTGCGGATCAAAAGACGCGCCATCGTTGTTGAAGTCGATATCGTCGCAGGTCAGGCCGATATTGTGCCAGTACCCGCCCTGCAGGATCAGTCCCGATCCGCTCAGCGTCCCCGCATCGGGCTGCCCGATCGTCGACGACAGGAACAACGTCCCATCGCTCGCCGTCTGCGTCCCGCCACCATCCACCGTGTACCAGTTGATCTCATACGGCTGCGCGAATGCACCCGCACTTGCCAGCACCACGCCAGCCAAGCCAAACCCAAACTGTGATCGCCGATTCTGTTGAGTCATGTTCATCGTGTTGATCCTTTCTATTTGCTCAAGCACGTGTTGCCTGAGACTCGAAGAAGGCCAGCCCACGGGCGAATGAGCACTCGGCTCACCAACCCGCAACCCGGCACGATGATTACTGACCCTTCCGACGACGCAGGAGAGCAATACCAATCAGCGGCAGACCAAACAACGCGCCAAAGCCAGCACCCTGCTTGAGATTGAACCCGCTCTGCGTTGCAATCTGCTCCAGCCGAACCACCCGAGACTCCATCTCTGCGATCCTGGCCTGCTGCGCCTCAATCACAAGATCACGCTGCTTGAGTTCATCGCCCAACTTGATGTTGAGGCCCTGAATCGCGGCGAGTGCCACGCCCTGACCATCCAATGTGCTGATCACCTTGTCATCCGAACCATTGAGACCGAACGCCGCGTGGAAGTCCTGCGCCATCGGCCCGACATGCTGCTTGTTCTGATCATCACCGATGTAGTTCCAGCGCGTGATCGGAAGATTCACAACCTTATCCAAAGTCTCAATCGGGCTGATCGGAGTGAAGTTCTGCTTCTTTGTCCGGTCGGAGATGTTGTTGAAGCCATGGGCCTGCCACACACCGTCGGCATCCAGTCGTGCCGTGCGGCTGTTGCGAAGGTCAATGGTCAGCGCATCGCCATTCAGCGTCGCGGTGTTTCGGTTGTCAACATAGATGGAGCCGAATGCAACGATTGAACGTCCAGATGCCGCAGCGGTCGAGGCTGTCACACCAACGCCGCCTGTCGTATTCGAGTTCTCGCCCCGGACACCAGTCCCACCATTCGATGCCGAAGTTCCTCGAACGCCCACCGTCGAACCAGCGGTTGCGGTCGAGTCACCCCACACACCAGCACTGTTGGTGGCTTGTGAATTGAGACCAACACGCCCAAGCACGCCCGTGTGTACCTGTGTTGTGTAGGGTGGAGCACCACCACTGGTCGTCGCAGTTACTTCACCACGAACTGCGGTTGCCCCGTCCCCGAAGGCATCAGAGATTCCATAGACGCCAACGCCGCTGGCATTGCTCGTAATACCACGGACGCCTGCAGAACCAGAGCCAGTCGCTGACGCGTCGATGCCGATCGCGCCCGTTCCCATTGAACCTGCAAATCCATAAACACCAGCAGTATTTGTACCAGTTGCTACGCCAACCACGCCGGCCGTCGTTGTCGTTGCACTGGGCGGTGCACTAGGACCTGGGAACGATGTGAAAAGTGCAGATGCCGCAAATGTCGTGCCCATCACACCCGCTCCGCCCGTGCTTGTCACAGTACCCAGCACGCCACGGCCAAAACCGCTGCTCCCTGTGTTCGCGCCGCGCACGCCTATGCCACTGTTCTGACTAACGCTGCCCGAGACGCCTACGCCGCTGTTCGATGTGCCGCGGACACCCGTACCGCTGGGCCCATCGCCCGAACCGCGAACACCGTCACCGTTGGTCGCACCGACACCCGACACACCGATAAAGCCTTGACCATACACACCCGTACCACCAGCCAGATTCAGACCAGATACACCAAGACCCGATGCGCTGTTGGATTGGCCGAAAACACCGTTTCCCGTACCGCTGCTTGAAAGTGCAAGGCCTGCCACGCCCGCGCCGCCGACCTGCGATTGCGTATTACCCTTGACACCAGCAGTTCCAGAAACCGCCGAAGAATTCTGCTGGTTGCCTGTGACACCATCGCTTGCCGTGCCTGTTACTGAGGCGTTGATGGCTCGGCCTAGAGCCGAGACATCCAAAGCTGCAACGCCACCCGAAATCGTCTTCTCGATGAAGACGGTTGACTGAATAGAAGGATCCAAAGTTTGCCGGATGTGCAACAAAGTACTTGACAATGGCGTTGAGGTGCCAATGCCGACCTTGCCAGCGGTGTAGAACGTGTCGTTGCCGTTAAGACCCCAAGGTGAAGCACCGGTTGCGCCTTGAGCCCCCTGCGGCCCCTGAGCACCATTCGTCCCGGTTGCACCCTGAGGCCCAGCCGCACCCTGAGGACCACCCGCACCCTGAGGACCAGTGCCGCCCGTTGCTCCTATCGCACCGGGAATGCCTTGATTACCTTGAATCCCTTGAATCCCTTGATCACCCTGAGGACCAGCCGCACCCGTTGCGCCTTGCGAACCTTGAGGTCCAGCCGCGCCCTGCGCACCATCAACTCCATTCGTGCCAGACGCACCCTGCGGTCCAGCAGGCCCTGCCGTCCCGATGTTGGTCGACCCGAACGGAATCGTCAGCGTGTTGCCCGCCGCGATGTTCAGCCCGCCATACCACACCGCGCCGCTGCTGTTGTTCTCAAACGCATCGCCCGAGTAGACCTCGGCGGGAGCAATCGCGCCCAGGATGCTGTCCGTGATCAGGATCCGGCCCGCGGTGTTGTCCACCACGTTGGTCGTGTTGTTGGTCCGGAACTGGCTGTGCCGAGCCTCGAACACCGCCGACACCGTGCTTGGCGACGCGGTGGTGTTGCCCACCACCACGCGACCGTTGAAGTCCGTGTCTCGCGTCCAGGCCCGCCCATTCGCGCCCAGGTTCAACGACACGCTCGCGTTGTTCTGCGCGTTGATCGTGTTGCCACGACCCTGGAACGTGCCGCTCTGCATGTTGATCGCAAAGCCGCCCGCACCACCGCGGAAGACCGAGTTGTCAGCGATGATGCCGGGCGTAGGACCGCCCAGAGTTGCGTTGACTTCTGCCGCATCGCCCGCGGAGGCCTGCAAGCCGCAGTCGACCATGTAAATCTGGCTGCCGCTGGCTGTGCCTGCGAAGGCGAGGGCGTCGCCGCTTGAAGCGAAGACTTCGAGGCCAACGAGCGTGACATTGCCCGAGACCGTCGGGCTAAAAGTCATGTTGCCGTTGATCTGAGTGCCGAAGTTCTTGCCGGTGTTCGACGAGACTATGTGAATACCAGGCTCCAGAACAACGCTTTCGTTATACGTGCCTGCACGCACGAGAATCGTCGTTGGGTTGGAGGGCCCTTGACCATCGAGCAGCGCTTGTGCGATGGCCGCGTTGATCGTTGTGTGCGTGCCAGGATCGCTGGGATCATTGCTCACGACGTACTTCGCGGCGGGCAGGCCGTTGATGCCATTAGCACCAGTCGTGCCTTGTGCGCCCTGCGCTCCCTGAGCCCCGGCCGCACCATCAACACCATTCGTGCCATTCAACCCAGCGGTGCCTTGCAGACCCTGCGGCCCCTGAACACCATCAACACCATTCAAGCCCGCCGCACCCTGTGCGCCTTGAGGCCCGACACTACCAGTTGCACCAATCGGACCAATCGCGCCCGTCGCACCTTGTGCGCCATCAACTCCATTGGTACCGTTCAACCCGGCATCACCTTGTGCGCCCTGAGGCCCAACATTACCAGTTGCGCCAACAGCACCCT
>CAYRPC010000049.1:0-2554 GCA_964425995.1 uncultured Phycisphaeraceae bacterium | reverse complement strand
GCGCCCTGCGGCCCATCATTTCCAGTTGCACCGATTGCACCTTGAGCGCCCTGAACGCCCTGCGGCCCTTGAACGCCATCAACCCCATTCGTGCCGTTCAACCCAGCATCACCTTGTGCGCCCTGAGGCCCAACATTACCAGTTGCGCCAACAGCACCCTGAGCGCCCTGCGGCCCTTGAATGCCATCAACTCCATTGGTGCCGTTCAACCCGGCATCACCCTGTGCGCCCTGCGGCCCATCATTTCCAGTTGCACCGATTGCACCTTGAGCGCCCTGAACGCCCTGCGGCCCTTGAGCGCCATCAACCCCATTCGTACCGTTCAACCCAGCAGAACCCGTCGCGCCTTGCACACCCTGCGGCCCCTGTGCCCCCTGCGGTCCCGTCGGCCCGCTGCCGGGCAGCAAGATCGCGCTCGCGGGCATGCCCTGCCCGGGCAGCGTGTAGGTCAGTTGCGTGTAGTACACATTCCCAACGCCATCCGTGCTGACAACGTTTCCACCAGTCACGGTGTTGAAGCCCGTGTCCGCGATCAAAATGTCGCCCGTGGTCGTGTCGACAACACCTGGAAGATTCCCCGAGCGAATCTGGCTGTTGCCGATGCTGAACGTGGCATTCCCCGCCGCCGCGATCTGGCCAAACACATCCGCCGTGTTGAGGAACATGCTGCCGCTAGTCATTGCGATCGCGGGCGTGGTGGGCACGGTGGGCCAGAACGTGCCGCTCCGACCCTGCAGCGTGCCGCCACTCATCACCACCGGGATGCCCGTGCCGCTGTTGACGATCCGGAAGTTCACATTATCAAAGATGACACCCGAGCCGCTGCCCGAGTTGGCCATGTTGAGCGCACTGAGCGTGCCCTCTGCATACGCAACGCTGTTGCTCACATACAACTGCTGCGACAACGACCCGTTGAAAATGATCGCGTTGCTGCCCTTGGGTGCGTACACGTCAATGCCGTTAATAGCAACCACGCCACCACTCGTGAAGGACACCTGCCCGTTGATCGCGGTCGCAAAGCCCTTGCCCGCAACCGTTGCCTGAAGGTTGATGCCGCCCGTCAGCACCACGTTCTCAACGTACGTGCCAGCCCGGACAAGAATCGTCGTCGGGTTGCTGGGGCCAAAGCCATCCGCCACCGCAGCGCTGATCGCCGCCTGAATCGAAGTGTGTGACCCCGGATCCGCCGCATCCTGGCTCACGACATACTTGGCCGCATTGATCCCATTTGTCCCATTGGTTCCATTTGTCCCATTGGTTCCATTGGTTCCACTCGCGCCCTGAGGCCCGACAGCCCCCGTCGCACCAACAGCGCCAGTTGCCCCGGTTGCTCCCGTCGCACCGGTCGCGCCAGTCGCGCCCACAGCACCCGTCGCCCCTTGCGACCCCTGCGGGCCTTGGCTCCCAGTCGGTCCGGGATTGCCCTGCGCACCCAATGCCGACACCAACTGCCATTGCGCTGGATTGAACGCGGGGAAGAAACCCGTGTTGTCCTGAATCGCAATCCAAGACGAACCATTGAAAAATACCACGTCATTGACAACATAGGGCGTCGCCACCGAGTAGTTGCCGCGCCAGATCATGCCCGACGAGCCAATCGGCCCGGTCGCGCCTTGCGGACCAACAGGTCCAACAGGCCCAGCCACGCCCTGCGAACCTTGCACTCCCTGCGGCCCCGCCGGTCCTTGAGGACCCTGCGGACCAGCCGGAGCATTCAACGCATAAATCGCGTACGGAGTCGCCGTCATCGCCTGGCGAGGAGCCAGCGTCGAGAATGGTCCGAACCCGCCCGCGGGGTTGCGCACGCCAACCTGCACAAACCGCTGCTGCCCGTTGAACACACCCGCACCAAAGTCCAGCAGCACCGTGAAGCGACCACTCTCAAGCAGCACGCCCGATGCCTGGAGCGTCGAGCCGATCTGGGCCCCGCCGCTCGCCGCATCAAACAGTTTGAACTCAAGATCGACCGGACCAGCCACCGCGCCCGCCGTGTCTCGAAGCAGACCTTGGTACGTGAACTCCGTCCCCACCGCCTGTGCATAGGCGGCCCCAGTCGCCACCGACACGCCCAACGCGGCTGCCAGCAACAACGCCTTCACGCTAACCGTCTGCTTGTTCATCGTTCTCGCTCCATGTATCTGTCAATAACAACTTGCTGTTTCCAGCACAACACCACTCAGGAAAAGCTGTCCGCAAAGTGCGGCTGAAACAGTCGTTCCACATCTTGAGAAGTGATGTCTCTCTCACCCCTCCGCCATTGCACACGAAACCGTGCGCAAATCCCATGATCCCGGCATGCGCCGGTGCTGATCAATATACAGGGGGGCTCGATCACTTGTCAAGTGCAAAGGCTTGCATGCACGCATTTGCTCACATTTTCACATTCCACCCTCAATTGATATCCGGACCTGTTTCCCAGTGTCACCCCATCGCTTGCCCGCCCATATCCGCTGTCGTCCGCTCTCCACGCGTTGATCGATACCGAATCCAATCCCAATCTCTCGCCAATCCCCTCGTTCTATCTCGCTTTCGCAGGACTCCTCCACTCCTGCTC
>CAYRPC010000048.1:0-19876 GCA_964425995.1 uncultured Phycisphaeraceae bacterium | reverse complement strand
GGGGGGGGGGGGGGGGTTGTGGTGTTTCCGCTTGCAGCGGTAGTGCAGGCTGAGGCTGGGACTGAGGGGGTGGTGACTGGGATTGCGGGTGCTGCGGAAGTTGAGGTTGTCGGGGAGCGTCGGAAGGCAACGTCTGGGGCATTGCGCCGCCGACCTGCTCATCGCTCTTGGCATCCTCGGGTCCGTCCAATCCAGGCGCACCAGGCAAGCCGGGGTCCATCGCCTGAGCCGATTGATCGACTTCGGAGCGCGGGGCCTCGTGGGGCGTTGCCTGGGTTGCACCCAGCCACGCTTGGCTGTCGTTCTTGGCATCATCGATGCCGGGGCGAACGAACCGTTCGGGCGGAGGGGGCTGTGGTTGCTGGATGGCGGCTTGCTGCTTGGCAGCGTCCAATGCCTGTTGTGGCGGCTCGGCATCCTGCGCCTGGGTTGGTGATTCGGGTTGCGTGGCCTTTGGCTGCTCAGCGGGCCAGCCATCGCTTCCGAAGGCGATTTCCGTCGACCAACCTGATGCCTGCAACGGAGCCGACAGCGGCACTGGTGTCCGAAGGATGACCACCGCCAAACCTGCGTGCAGCAGGAGGCTGGCTACGCCCGCAGAGATGGCGAGGGTGGGGCGGGTGCGTGATGAACCGGAGGCGTACGACACCAGGTGTATTCTTTGCCTGGCCAGTGATTCGGGCCAGAATGACCGTGCCAGAGTATCTGAGTGGGCGTGTCTTGGCGTGAGTGGGCGTGAGTGAGGGAGATGAAAGTCCGATGGGGAACTGGGAGCGATGTCTAGACGTCTAAGAATATGAGTACGTCGCGGCTCACCGAGGAGTTTGGTATGCATTTTCGGACGTTTGTCATGGCAGCATTGATCGTGGATTGGTCGGGCATTTGCACTGCTCAAGAGGCGGTACCGCCAGCATCTTCATCAACGCCATCATTGCCATTACCTCCCGAAATAAAAGCAGCGCAGGCTCCAGATGCCACGGCACTAGGATCCGTGCTCAATCCGGTCCTGCCCAAGTTATTGGGGGTGGGAGACCCTGCGCCTTCGCTCGAAGGATTGCAAGTAGTGAAGGGAGAAGCGCTGACATCCTTTGCACAAGGAACGATTTATCTGGTTGATTTCTGGGCGACCTGGTGCGGGCCTTGCATCAAGTCGATGCCTCACTTGAGCGACCTTGCCGAGCGATACAAAGACAAGGGCGTGAAGGTGGTGGGAGTCTCGATCTGGGAGACAGAAAAACTGTCGCAGGGGACCCTCATCGACCGCGTTCGCAGTTTCGTCGACAAGTCCGAACTCATTCGCTATCCCGTCTCCTATGGCGGTGACGATGGCGAACTGGCGCGTCGCTGGATGAACGGCTCAGGACGCACGACCATCCCAACCGTCTTTGTGATCGACAAGCAGGGAAAGATCGCATGGATCGGTCATCCCATGATCGGCCTGGATGAGGCTCTGGAAAAAATCGTCTCGGGGACGTACGACCCTGTCGAGGAGCAGCGTCTCGCGACCGAGCGTGAGAATCGGCGCATCATCGGCATGCGAATGGCGACGCGGCTTCAGCAGCGTGTGCAGGCAAAGGACTGGGAAGCCGCGATTGAGATCTCAGACAACCTCATTGATTTGGACTCGCAGATTTTTTCGCCCGCGGGCGTGAGCAAGATGCGGATATTGACGCATGAACTCAAGGACGCGGCGCGGGCCAACGAGTGGGCGAAGGTGGCGATGGACAAGGCGTACAGCAATAACGCCTTCGTGCTGCGCGAGATTTCGCACCTGATCATCACTGCCCCCGAAGGCTTCGTACGCGACACCGCCCTCGCGCTGAGCCTCGCTCAGCGTGCAGCGACGATCAGCAAGCCAGATGACACCCGCAGTTTCCAGTTGCTCGCTCAGGCTCAGGCAGGGGCTGGCGATCCTGTCGGGGCTCGCGCAACGCTTGAGAAGGCGAGCGAGCACGCCAGCGAAATGGCCAAGGAAGAAATTCGCGCGGAACTTGAGAAGTTGAAGTGACGCGAGCAAAGTCGACGTCCGTTCGTGTGCAAAGCGGTCTGATTGATCCCAAGCATGCGGCCCAGGCGTTGCTGACATCATCGCAAGCACGCGAGTTTGATCGCATGGCGGTCGAGCGATTTCACATGTCTTCGCTTGTCCTTATGGAGCATGCCGCGCTGGGAGCCATGCGGGTTGCACTGGCAATGGCGCCGCGCGGAGCGATCGTGATCGTGGCGGGTCCTGGGAACAATGGTGGCGATGCCCTGGCGATGGCTCGCCTGCTGCGCAATGCAGGGCGACTGGTTCGCGTCATCGCGCTGCGTGACGAGTTCCGAGGTGACGCGGGAGTGCAGCGCGAGACGCTTGGCGCGAGCCGATGGCGCGTGAAGGCTTGGGAATCCGCTTCGTCCTCTTCGTCCTCTTCATCCGCTTCACGCGCGAAGATGCAGCGTGACTTGTCCAGTGCCAGTCTGATCATCGACGGTCTCTTTGGTACCGGGCTCTCGCGCACGCCCGAAGGTGACGCGCTCGCCTTGATCCAAGCCATAAATAACGCACGCGGGAGTGGTTCGCTGGTCCTGGCCCTCGACTTGCCCAGCGGCTTGCATGCAGACAAGGGCGTTACGAAGCGTTGGTCGGCTTGCGTCGTGCGTGCCGATGTCACTGCCACCTTTGGGGGTTTCAAGCCCGGGTTGTTGACGGTTGCGGCTCGTCCATTCGTCGGTGCGATCATCCCCATCGATCTGGGCGTGCCTCGGGAAATCTACAAGTTGATTCGGGCCCGACTGGTTTCTGAAACCCTGGCAACGCGAGCAGGTACCATCGATCATGAGTGACGACTACGGACGGCGGGGACGACAGACGGGCAGGCTCTGGCAACTCGCGCTGGCTGGCCTCATACTGCTCGTCTTTGTGGGCGGCTGGCTGGTGGCGCGGGCATTCACAGCAAGACCAACGGCAAAGACCGACTACGCCGCGGAGATCAATGCTCGCGTGATTGATGCCATCGTTGCCATCGATGGCAAGCCGCCCGTCCCCAACCAGTGGGACGCGATCACCAGGATCGCTGCGGACTTTGACTTGGCGCAGGGCGTGATCTTGCAGGAGTTTCCCGATGCGCCCGAGGGTTGGGGCAGCAATACTTGGCCCCGTGACATCTTTGATGTCAATCCGCTGACAGCGAGCGAGGGCACCCGAGCCCGAATGCACGACATTGCAAACCTATCCGCAATACGCGAGGTGCTTGAGCGCACGGTGATTCTGCCACAGGCGAGTGGGTGTCGTCGGCTGCCGACCGGTGCCCCTTTGTTGGGAGCGAATCTTCCCGAACTGATGCCTCTGCGAACGCTCGCTCGTGCGATGGCATCTCAGATGCAACTCGCGGTGCTGGACGCACGCTGGGAGTTGGCTCCAGTCTGGTACGAGCGAACCTTGGCGTTGGGACGTTTTATGACGACGCAGCCGACACTGATCGATCGGCTTGTCGGGCACGCGATCGTCTCGATGGCCAACGAGCGCATGCTGGGCTCGCTCGCACAGACAACGCCCGACGACGATGCGCTGCGTGCCTTCGAAGCGGCATTGGTGCGGCAGTTGGGCCTGGATGATGAGGGCACGCTGACACGCATTCCGCCGCTTGCGCTCGCGATCAACAATGTACGGACCTCGTTCAAGGACTCTGTGCAATGGTGTTTCACCGATGATGGCACCGGCGATGGCCGGCTGATACCCACAGAATTGCAAGCACTGTCGGGGGTGGGCGGGAAACGTACGACTCGCTTTGCCAACCTTGCGGGCATGTTTGCTGCTGGACGCAAACAGACAATCGATGTAGCAAATCGCTACTTCGATGCAGAGATTCAGTTGTCCAAGGCGACGGTGCAGCAACGGCGCACCATGCCCGATTCGACTGTTGAATTGAACACGCTGCCCAGTACGCACCTCTTTACACAGATGATGTTGCCCGCCGTCCCCAAAGCCCGGCAGTCAAACGATCAACTGCAACTCACCGTGATTGCCACGCGCATCATGCTCGCGCTGGAACGCCATCGCATTCGCACGAGCACATATCCGCAGTCGCTTGATCAACTGGTTCCCACCGAACTCGCCAGCATCCCCGCCGATCCGTATACGACCTTGGGACTTCTCTATCGCGGTGAACGCTCGTCGTACCTCCTGTATTCGGCGGGCATCGACAACCAGGACAACGCCGGCAAGCAGTCAGAAAAAGAAGGGGAGCGATATGCTCCGCTCACGCGTGAAGATGCACAGGGCTTTGACTTCCTGCTCGGGCCTCCCAAAAAGGACTGATTCTCCTTGCCCGACGCTCAGCGTCCCCACGTCGGCCGCGCATCGGGATCGGTACGGAATGTCAGGTCAACCGGATCACCCTTGGTGGTGGTTGCCACGAGGCGCGCCCCCACGCTCCGCAACAGCGCCAACTGCCGCTTGCCAATCTTGGTCTTGAGCCGCACCGTGGGTGGCGAAGCCTCCATCGCGTACTCGCGCGAGAGAATCTCGCCCTGACGCTCGATCGAGTTGATCGTCTTCGCGTCCGCGAGCGGAACGACCACCAGAAACGTTTCGACCGCTCCCTGCATCGTCTCTCGCACGAGATCGGTGATCGCCTGCTGCCCTTCCTGCCAGCGCTCGGGCTTGCCGGGCGGGCTGGGCAATGCGCATAGGGGCATGCTGCCCTGCACTTTCTGCTGCCAGACCAGCAACTCGCGATTGTCCGCGAGTTGGTCTGCCTTGTTCAGCAGCAACACGCGCCTGGGTGGTGTCCATGAGCGATCCTCCGCGTGCGGGCTTTTGGCTATCTCGTCCATCAGGTCATCCAGCACGCGCTGCACGGTGTTGTACTGAATGTCGCAGGCGGGGTCGGACACATCCAGTACGATAAAAAGCACGTCCGCGTGCGTCGCTTCTTCGAGTGTTGCTTTGAATGACGCGACCAGGTGCGTTGGAATATCGCGCACGAAGCCGACCGTGTCGGACAGCATCGCCGTGAGTCCGTTGCCAACTTCCCATACGCGGGTGCGCGTGGTCAGCGTTGCAAAGAGGCGATCATCGGCGTAGGCACCGCCCGCCGTCATCGTGTTGAAGAGCGTGCTCTTGCCCGCGTTCGTATAACCGACGAGACCGACGGTGAAGTGCTCGCGTTTGCGGGCTGCCACTTCGCGCCGTCGGCGTGCCTGAATGCCCTCAAGTTCGCGTTGCAGTGCGATTTTGCGATCCGCGACCAGGCGCCGGTCGATTTCGATCTGCATTTCACCCGGGCCTCGGCTACCAACTCCGCCCGAGATGCGCTCAAGGTGGTTCCACATGGCGCGAATGCGCGGGGCGGTGTACTCAAGTTGGGCGAGTTCGACCTGGAGTTTGGCCTCTGTGGTGGTGGCGCGGCTGGCGAAGATGTCAAGGATCAGTTCGCTGCGATCAACGACCTTGCGGAGCGTGGCCTTTTCCAGCGCGTTGATCTGGCGAGGCGAGAGGTCGTGATCGAAGAGGATGGTATTGGCATCAAGTTCCTCGCACAAGGCCTTGAGTTCGCTTACTTTGCCCGAACCCATATAAGTGCTGGCGGTGGGCTTCTCCATCTTCTGAGTGAGTTCGCCCACGACGACGGCGCCCGCTTGCTCTGCGAGCGAACGCAACTCGCCGAACGGATCGCGCGGGTCAAACATGGAATCCGGGAGACGAACGGCCGCCACGACGACGCGCTCGGCCTTGACTTGGAGTGATTGGCGTTCTTTGGACATAGGAGAACAAACCGAGGCCGGGCGTTTCGGCGAATGTGCGACCTGGAAAGTGCGACCCCGATTGCCTTGCGTCTACCAGGATTATAGAGCCTGCTGCGGCTTGTGCGTCCTGTTTGTCTTGGGCGGCTTGGAGATCATGGAAAAGTACCGTTCCCAATCAAAGGCAGGGCCGGGATCAATCTTGTTTTCCTGGATGTGATAGTGTCCCAGCACGCCGGAGAACTGCTGCCACTCCTCGTCGGTGAGCGCACGCGTCAGCACGCGACCTGTCTTGTCGCGTGGTGCGTCGATCTGGATCGCTGGCAAGACGCGAGAGAGGGCCATGGTCAGTTTCGCAAGCGAGGCATATTGCTCGGGCGTGAAGTCGTACTGCTTCAGCATCTCGCCGTGAATCGATCCGCTGATCGCCTCGTTGCGTGCGGGCCTTGCGACGAAAGCAGGGGTGCGCACGCCGCCATCACCCATCCATCCGGGCAGGACCACCCGCACGCGTCCATCGCTGCCGGTCGCATACCACGCGTCGAGTCGCGATGACTGCGATACCGGATACGCGCCGATGTTGGCGATTTCGATGCCGATGCTGCGGTCGTTGGCCTTGGTCGCGTGCCAGGCACGCTCTTGCACGTCCAGCGTCTGGTAGATCGTGCCATCCAGATCGAGCAGGAAGTGGATCGAAAGGCCGCGTTCGTCGTGGAGCGTGCGAAAGCACTGGCGACTAGTCCCGCTGGCATCGTAATGCAGAACAAACTGATCGACGTGCTGGCGGAGCAGGTCTAGGGGCCATGTTCCTCCTCGCACTCGCTCGCGTTCATCTTCGCTAAGAGTAACCCTACGCATCCCGAAACGATTGGGCGAGTCCAGTTTCTCTTTGCTTGCTTCCCACTCGCGTTCCTCGAACTTGGTGAATCGTCTTTCCACCCGATATCCGTCGTACCCGCCCTCGTCAAACCACAGCACCACGGGCGTACCCGTGTGGAACATGCGTCCCGCGATCATGATCTCATCGCCCTGTCGAATATGCTCTTTGCCCGGTCTGCTCGAGGCGCATGCCGCGTGCAACAAGACCAGCGTGAGGAGCATCACGCCACCAAGCACACTTGCAAGCGACGACTTCGTGCGTGGCACCATATCAGCATTCTACCGGAAAGTGTGGCGACACACCGCTAGCCCGTTGGCGAGCCATCACTTCGTGCGATTCGTGCCGCACGAAGTGATTTCAACGCTCTATCCTCGCCCATGACGATCCGCCGCCATCCCACCGACTTCCTGGTGCGTGAGATTATCGTCGATGCACTCCTCAGCCAACTCGAACCTGTCTGGTCGCCCAAAGCCCAGCACGCCCTGTACGAACTGACCAAGCAGTCTCTCACGACCCCCGCTGGTGCTGGCATGCTGGCTCATAAACTAGGTTTTCGTCCTGCGGATGTGGTGCATGCCGGCCTGAAGGACAAGCACGCTCTGACGACGCAGGCCGTGACGATCCGTGTTCGAACCCAGGAACTCGGGGCCGGCCTTCCCGCCCAAACCCAGGAACGAGCCATGTCAGCCAAACTCTTGGGCTGGCTCCCGCGCCCGGTTGTGGCACCTGACATCGAAGCCAACTCGTTCGCCATCATCGTTCGCGACCTTTCCGCTCAGGCCTGCGAGCGCATGGACGTGCGTGCTAAGTTACTCCGCGACCGTGACGCGTTGCTGCTGCCCAACTACTTCGGCGATCAGCGATTCGCCGGCGTGCGCTCCATGGCGACCGAGCGACGTTTCGCCGCCCAGTGCCTGCTGGCGGGAGACTTCGAGGGTGCGCTCAAGTTGCTGATCGCGACCCCGACCCGCAAGGAGTCGGGAGCAACGCGCACCGCTTCGAGGCTGTGCATCCAGCATTGGGGTAAGTGGAGCGACTTGCTCAAGCAACTGCCCAAGTCTCCCGCGCGGAATGTCGTCGATGTGCTCGCTCTGAACGGCTCGTTCCTTAAGGCATTTGAGGCGCTCCCGTATCTCGACCAGCAGATGTGCGTCGAGAGTTTTCAGTCCCATCTCTGGAATCGGGCCGCCGCCCAGATGATTCGCGATCACACCACCACCGGCTGGGTTGAACCCGGTGCAACCAGCGAACTAGCCTTTACCAACGCTGCGGACGTTCCGCTGTCCCTTCGCGATGTTCGCGTGCCCATGCCCAGCCCTTCCCTTGCGGATCGAATGAGTTCGGGCAGCGAATTGCCCTGGGCTGGCCCGATGAAAAAAGTGCTTGCCGATGAACGAATCCGCCCCAGCAGCCTCCGCATCCCGGGCCTGCGCCGCCCGAGCTTTGACGACTTTGACCGTCCGCTGTTCGTCCGCCCGCGCAGGTTCACGATGACGCAGGCTGTTCCCGAAGCGAAGCGATTCATGCGTGAGTTGCGATTTGACCTGCCCAGCGGCGTGTACGCGACCAACCTCCTGCGCGCACTGGGCGAGTAGTAAACGCGGTGTTCGTTGATGTGTATTCAAGCACGCCGCGTCGGCATTGCATCTAGCCAGCATTGCAGACAAGCGAATCAACGCGACGCTGTCGGAATTGCTTGCAAGCCCATGTCCGAAGCCTGCCCGCTCTTGAGTAACTCCCCGCCCAATCCGCCGATCATCGCTGCGTTATCCATGCAATATCGCATCGCTGGAAGCAAAAGCCCAAGCCCGTGCCTGGGCGCGAGGGCCGCGAGTTCACTCCGCAGGCGAGAGTTTGCCGTGACGCCGCCACCAGTGAGCAGCGAGCGATAAGGCGTGCCTTGATCCCTCGCAGCGCTGATTGCCCGTTCGAGTTTGATGGTCAGGGCTTTGCAGGTTGCCCGCTGAAAACTCGCCGCGAGATCGACACGTTCCTGTGCAGTCAGCGCGAGTTTGTCAGGCGGATACTTCCCATCCACGGGCACGCCCCGCACCGCGTACAGCACCGCTGTTTTCAGCCCTGAAAACGAGAAGTCCAGCGATGTCGGCGAGAGGCGACTGATGGGAAAGTCATGGGCCTTGTCGTTTGCGCCTTGATTGCTCGCGAGCCTGTCGAGGTTTGGTCCGCCCGGATGGGGTAAGCCAAGCAGCGTGGCCACCTTGTCATATGCCTCGCCCATCGCATCGTCGATGGTCGAACCGACGCGCGAGACCTCGCTCCATGATTGCAGCCGGTAGATCGCAGTGTGTCCGCCCGACACGACCAGCCCGAGCGCAGGAAACAAGTCATGCTGGGCGTTCAATTCGCGTGTTTGCGCGCCAGCAGAACCGCTCGTCCGATCGGGCCGTTTGTTCCCGTCTTGTCGCTCGTCTTCTTGCAGCACGCCAGAGTACAAGTGTGCCAACACATGATCAACGCCAATCAGCGGCTTGCGAAGCGACCACGCGAGCGACTTGGCCGCGGCGACTCCAACCAAGAGCGAGCCAATCAGGCCCGGACGGTTGCCCACCGCGATCCCATCAATCATGCCCAGGCCAATGCCCGCCTCGGTCAGCGCTTCGCGAATAGTCGGCAGCACCGCCTCAACGTGCGCCCTGCTGGCCAGTTCAGGAACAACCCCAGCATACTCAGCGTGCAACTCGTGCTGACTGGCAACAACCGACGACAACACCGTGCAGCGCCCCGCGCCCTCATGGCGCACCACACTCGCGGCGGTCTCGTCGCAGGATGTTTCGAGGGCCAGCAGCAGCATGCTCAGCCAAACACCACGCGAAGATCGTTTGAGGAGGTTTGCCGCGAATATTCAACCGGGGTTTGCTCTGCTCCAACAGTCGACTTAGTCGAATCAATCGCATCCTGTGAATCCCGTGAATCACGCGCATCGGTCGCGCCCGGCTGCTTCTCCACATCCGCATCGATCAGCCAGCGTTCGAGATTGTTGCCGGTGATCTTGAGTGTCGTTATTAGTTTGCCGTCCTTGTCACGGACTTCAAGCGTGCCATCCGTGAGGTTGGTGGCATCAGGCCAGAAGTCGCGGGCGTTGACCTGTACCTCGTCCTTGCTGGCGGTTTCGAGTGCTTCGATGCGCTTGTCCGCACGCACGATCTCACGTAAAAGGCGTTCGCGATACTGGCGCGACCGCGCCAATTGATCGACTTCAATCTTAGCGTACTGCGGGCCAGTTTCGCCATTGGGCTTCCATTCGCCGGTCGTGATCCGCTCCTGCACAGCCCGCACCGCAGCGCTCAGTTGCTTGTCCTTGAGAGCAGCGAGCACGGCATCGATGTTGTTCCAGTCCGTCTTCTCGATGGCCTCCATCGCTGCCTGTTGCGTCGCAGCGGATTCGCCACCCACGCTGGTGGAGGCGGTGCCGGGGCCGGAAGTTGGACCAGAAGTTGGGTCAACAGTTGGACCAGCGGCGGGCGCACTGATCGTTGCGCCAGCGGGCACCGGGCTATTTTTCTGACTCAACAGTTCAAGGCGACGACGCACCAGGATCATATCGAGAACTTCGCGATCCTTCATGGAGACATAGAAGCCCGGGTCCGGATCAACGCCCCATTGGGGACTGTCGTCCTGTCGCGTGATGTTGCGCCCGCTGGGCAGATAGTACTTCTGCTCGGTGATTTTGAACTCGCTGCCCAGGCCCGTTTCAAGGTTGCGCAGCGACTGCACGCTGCCCTTGCCAAAGCTTCGCTCCCCGATCACAACCGCCCGATGATTGTCCTGCAACGCGCCAGCAAGAATCTCGCTCGCGCTCGCGCTGTCGCCATTTACCAGCACCACGATCGGAAAGTCCGGCAATGTTCCCGGCCCCTGGGCCCGTGTTACGCGCTCCTGATGTGCGCGTCCCTTGGTCGAGACGATCACACCTTCCTTGAGGAAGTAGTCGGCAATGGCGTTGGCCTCTTCGAGCAAGCCCCCCGGATTGAAGCGAAGGTCCAGCACAAGCCCGCCCAGTTTTTTGTCGGGCGAGGTCGCATCCGCACCCACAGCCTTCAGTGCCGTTGCGACCTCCTGGGCCAGTTTTGGGGTGAACTGTGTGACGCGCAGGTACGCGATCCGCTTGTCCCCATCGATCATGTACTGCCACTGATTGGGATCGTTGGGATCGCGGTGATAGCCCTTGACCGAGCGCGTCTTGATCTTCTCGCGCGTGATGGTGACATCGAATACCTGCCCCGCACGATCCACCTTGATCTGAACCGACGTGCCTGACTTACCTATGAGCATGTCCACGCACTTTTCAACGTCCAGCCCCTGCGTTGATGTGCCGTCGATCTCAAGCACCTTGTCTTCGGGCAGCAGCCCGACGCGGAAGGCGGGCGTGTCCTCCATCGGAGACACGATCGTCAGCCAGCCAGTCGATGTGTTGACCTGCGCCCCGATGCCAACATATTCGCCCGTCAGGTTCTTGTTGAACTCTCGCTGCTCGCTCGCGGGCACATACACGGTGTACGGATCGTCCAGAGCCTCAACCATGCCCTTGATCGCACCTTCGCGCAGTTTCTTGTCGTCCGCCTTGTCCACGTAATATTCACTGATAAGGTGCTTGACCTCGATGATCTCGTTGAAGAACGTGTACGCGTCGTCTCGGTCAGCTTCCTTGGCCGAATTGTCCAACCCAGCGTTCCATCCCGCGACGGCGGCGACACCCACGGCCAATCCAGCGATTGGTGTCCACAACAGGCTGCTACGACTGCTCACGGGAGTTCCCTTCTTGTGCGGCATTTTTCCCAAGACCCCGGCTGCCACGTGCGATCACAAAGCGTACGAATACTAACTCCCCCAGGATGCGTCCACATTCTTTACTGCGTCCACATTCTGTTTGGATGCGGATTGGGCGCTCTTGGAGGTTGCCCCAACATTCCTTGGGATGTCGGACGGATCGGTTTCCGTCCGGTTGCCTGCTTTTTTGCTCAGAATTTCTGTAATCATCGCCATACCCAGCAGCACTAGGACGCCCCCCATAGCAATGTTCCACGTCAGTTTCTCGCCCAGAAGCGTTGCTCCCCACAGCACTCCAAAGACAGGGATCAGGAATGTGACAGCAATCGTCTTGGTCGCCCCGATGGCAACGAACAGCCGGTAAAAGAGCACATACGCGAAGCCTGTGCAGATTGCACCGACAATGCCAGCCGCGACCCATGCTTTGGTGCTGGGCACATGTTCCGGGAGGGCGACAAACCCCAAGGGAAACACGTAGATCATGGCGATCATCGTGCCGCCCAGAGCGATGGCCATGGGTTCGACGCCATTGAGCACGCGCCGCGTGTAGATTGCCGAGAATCCATACATCGCTGCGCCCAGCAACCCGGACCCAACCGCCAGCAGCGAGCCCGAGGCCCCTGCCTGAAGCTTGGGCAGCGTGAGAACCACCACGCCCGCAAAGCCGGTCAAGAGGCCCAGCACCTGCACCCGTCGGAGCCGATCGCCGATCCACGCCCAGGCTACCAATGCCGCGAAGAAGGGCACTGTGGCGTTGATGATGCTGGGTAATCCCGCGGACAACTTGGATGTGGCATATGCAAGCAGGCAGAAGGGCAGCGCCGAGTTGAAGAGCGCAAGCAGGGCCAGTTGCTTCCAGCGTGCGGCGATTGCCAGGCGCCGCGCAGCGGTGAGCAATGGCAGCAGCACGAGCGTCGCGATCACAAGCCGCAACGCAATCAGCGAGAGCACCCCAAACTCCGGCGCTGCAACACGCATGCACACGAACGAGCCGCCCCAAATCGCAGCGAGCAGCACGAGTTGGAAGGCATGGATGGGTCGCACGGTGTCGCACGGGATCACACGGGATCGTCTGGGGCAGTTGTAGCGTGGTTGGTGTGTCGGGGTTTGGACATCACGCGAGATTCAGTATGGCAAAGGCATGAGTGCAAAAAGTGTCAGTGCAAAAAGCAGCAGGCGGCTCATCCAGATCGCACATGGGATCAGGCAGACGCATTGGCAGCGCACGTAGAATGCACACTTGGCACACGATCCCATTCAGTTTGACGTATTGGCTCGCTCAAGCACCAGCGGTGCGAGGCTTGGACGCGTTTCCACTCTCCATGGCGGCTTTGATACGCCCGCCTTCATGCCAGTGGGCACGCGCGGCAGCGTCAAGGGCATTCTGCCCGAACTGGTGCGAGCCACGGGCGCACAGATCGTGCTGAATAACACCTACCACCTCATGCTGCGGCCAGGCTCAGAACTCATCCAGAAGATGGGTGGTGTCCACCGCTTCATGAACTGGCCCGGACCGATCCTGACCGATTCGGGTGGCTATCAGGCCTACTCACTGAGCGACACGAATCGTGTCGATGACGATGGCGTCACCTTCAAGAGCATCATCGACGGGAGCCAAATCCGTCTCACGCCCGAACGCGCGATCGAGGTCCAGAACCAGTTGGGCCCCGACATCATCATGGCCTTTGATGATTGTCCACCCAGCGAAAACCAACCCCAAGCGTTAGTCCCTCGAGATGGGTCGCAGGATGGGCAGAGTCCAAGCGACAGTACCGCCAAGTTTGATGGCGGTTCTGTTCGACTACCCGACAAACGCCTCCTCCGCGCCCTCGCTCGCGATCAAGTCGACAACCCGACCGCTTCAACTAACCCCAACCCCACTCCCGCCCGCAAGCGTGGCCAGACTCACCAGCAGCGACTCGAAGTGGCCAACCAACGTACCATCCGCTGGCTCGAACGCTGCAAGGCTGCGCACGCTCGACCGGATGTCCAAGCCCTGTTCGGCATTATCCAGGGCGGCACCGATCTGGCCCAGCGAAGTTGGTGTGCCGAGCAGGTCTGTAACATCGATCTGCCCGGATATGCCATTGGCGGCGTGGCAGTGGGGGAGTTGCCCGATGCGATCGCCCGTGTTGTGCGACATACTGCTCCGCTGATGCCGGCGCACAAGCCGCGCTACTTGATGGGGGTCGGCTACGAGCGCGATCTCCTGATTGCCGTGATGGCGGGAATCGACATGTTCGATTGCGTTTTGCCGACTCGCAATGGACGCAACGCCAACGCATTCACGCCGAGTGGACAGATTCGCCTTCGCAACGCGCAGTATCAGTTGGACCAGGGACCGATCGAAACAGGCTGTGATTGCCTGGCCTGTGACCCCGCAGGGCATGGGCACAGCACTTCCGAAGGCAGGCCGTTTAGTCGTGGGTATATACGGCATCTGTTCATGGCGGGGGAGATGCTGGGGCCAATTCTGGTCAGCGTGCATAACCTGCGGTACTTCCAGCGATTTATGGCGGATGTCCGCCGAACGATTCTGACCGACGATTGGGCGGCCTTGATGGTTCGATATCCGATTGCCGGAGCCGAAGTGGCCAGTATTGGCCTAGTGGACTGAAGCGGTCTTCAAGTACTTTGTATATAAGTACTTGCAAGCAAATCACACTCGCAAAGGGAAAAAGTTTTGAGCAATTTTCAGATCGACGCGTCTTCAATGACCTTGTTCCTTGCCCAGGCCGGCATGCCAGCAGGCAGTCCAGCACCGGCAGCGCCCGGCGCGACCAACGCCCCGATTACTGGCGCGCCCGCCGTGAACAGTGGGGCGGATGGGTCTGTCATCACGAACACCACTCCTGTTTCGTCAACCGGTGCGACAACAGGGAGCTCCACTGGCCAGTCCCTGGGCGGCACGGGCAGCCAGCCAGGTGGCATGTCGCTCATGTTCCCGCTCATGATGGTTGGCCTGCTGGTCTTTATGATCTTTATCAGCATGATGACCGGGCGCAAGGAGAAGAAGCGTCGCGAGACATTGATGAACTCGCTGGGCAAGGGCGACAAGATCAGCACCAGCAGCGGCATCATCGGGACCATCACGGAAATGACCGATACCGAAGTGGTTATCCGCTCAGAAGATACGAAGATTCGCCTGGCCAAGAGCGCGATCGCGGGCGTGCAGTCCAGTTCCAATCTCAAGGGTGCTTCTGGCACGATTGAGGCAAAGGAAGCGGGCAAAACTGTTGGCGTGTAACCAGCCTGTCGCGCAACTTGAGCGAACATCGATACCGATGTGTGCGAGCAATCACGCTGGCATGGCAGTCAACCGAGTGCTTCGCCACTGGCTCTGACCATGATGCGTGCTGATCGCGTGCTTGATATGTTCGCCTGAGTACACGATTCCCTACCATCGTTCCCTGTGCTTCAACCTTGGGCCTTTCGCCCAGCCACTGTCCGGCATTGAGACTTCGCTATGCGACCACTCCTGAAGACCCTGTTCCTCGTGCTTGCTGTCATGGCAATCTGCACGTGGTCGATCATTCCGCCCGAGAAGAAACTGCGCCGAGGCAAGGACCTGGCGGGCGGCGTCAGCATGACGTACGCGGTGCAGATCGACAGCAACGAGGACTCGAAGGCGATCCTTGCAAAGACGATTGAGGTCCTCAAGGAACGCGTGGACCCAAATGGCATCTTGGAAATCTCGATGGTGGCGCAAGGGCGCGACCGCATCGAGATGGCCATGCCACTGCCCAGCGAGCGCGTCAAAAACCTGCGCAAGGAATTTGAAGATGCGTTGGCCGAACTGGGCCGTAACCGCATGAGCCAATCGCGGTTGCAGCAGGTGATGCAGTTGCCGGTTGCTCAGCGCGAAACACAGATCAAGCAACTCAGCACCGGCAACGCCAATGTCGAGAAACTGCTGGGCGAGGCCGCTGTTGCCTTTGATGTTGCTCAAGCAGCGAATCTCGCCTACGAAGCGGACAAGAACAGCCTCACCCTTGCCACCGCAGCAGCAGAGGCCGAGAGCGCGTATGAGACGGCCCGCAACCGGGTGCTGGCGACAGTGCTGGACGCGACCTCGATTCGCAAGGTGGTGCAGGCATCCACGCGTGTGCGATTGATCGAGGACAAGGACGGTGTGCGTGTGCCGCTGCCCTCTCCCCGAGAGATCGCCGAGAGACAGCTCTATGCAACGCACCCCGAAAGCAAAGAGCAGATCGACAAGTTGCTGGGGCTGCACGCGGCCTATTCGGCGGAGCGCACCACTCTGGACGATCCGCAGGATCTGATGCGCATGCTGCGGGGCGCGGGCGTTCTCTCGTTCCGCATCATGGTGCAGTACGGGCGTCATCCCGAGGAGCAGAGACTACGCAGCGAGATCGCAACGCTGGGGCCCCGCAACGTCAAGGCAACCGACGTCCGCTGGTACAAAATCAACCAGATCGAAAACTGGCTGAACACCAAGGCCCAGGCCGACGCGCTGAAGGAAGACCCGCGCGCGGCGTCGATCATCTTCGGGCAATTGGGGTACGTTGTCGAGCCCTACGCGGGCGACTACTACATGCTCGCCTACGACACTCGCGCGACCCGCCTGACACAGGCGGAGGGGACGTGGGCGGTTGCTGGCGCGGCGGCGGGGGCGGACGCACGCGGTCGTGCGGCGATCAACTTCCGCATGGACCCGGCGGGAGGCCAGTTGCTGGGACGTCTGACGGGCCAGCACGTGGGCGAGCCGATGGGAATCCTGCTCGACGATCAGGTGTACACCGCACCAAATCTCAACAGCGAAATCTCCACCAGCGGGCAGATCACGGGCGAGTTTCCAAGGGAAGAACTCGACTACATCATCCGCGTGCTCGCGGGTGGCAGCCTTCAGGCCAAACTCAGTCCCGAGCCCATCAGCATCAACTCGGTGGGCCCGGAGTTGGGAGCAGACAACCTCCGCATGGGCCTTCGCAGCGGTGTGATCTCGCTGATTCTCACAGCGGCGTTCATGATCTTCTACTACTTCACGTTCGGTCTGGTCGCGCTGGTCGCGCTGATCGTGAACGCTGTGGTGATCATGGGTGCCATGAGCATTTCCAACGCTGCGTTCACCATGCCGGGCATCGCTGGCATCATCCTCACCTTTGGCATGGCGGTGGACAGCAACGTCCTGGTTTACGAGCGCGTCCGCGAGGAACTCAATCGCGGGGCGGATATGCGGACGGCGGTGCGGCTGGGCTTTGACAAGGCTTTCTCCGCGATCATGGACGGCAACGTGACCAACCTGATCGTCTGCGTTGTCTTGTATTACACCGGCACTCCGGAGATTCGCGGCTTTGCGGTGACGATGGGCATCGGCGTGGTCGCAACATTGCTGGCGACGCTGGTCGCGAGCCGGGTCGTGTTTGACATCATGCTTGCTCTTGGTTGGCGCAGGGCGAGCATGCTGCCCATGGCAGTGCCCAAGTTGCAAAGTTGGCTGACTCCCAACATCGATTGGCTTGGCCTGCGATATATCTTCTTCGGGCTCTCGGCGATCTATGTTGCCCTGGGCATCGGCATGATTCTTTTCCAGGGTCAGAAGATGCTCGACAACGAGTTCCTGGGCGGGACTCAGGTCACGTTGCAGTTCAAGCCCGACCCGGCCAATCCCGACAAAAACATCACGATGTCTCGCGGCGAGGTTCAGGATCGTCTGGGGGCGATTGCATCGGGTGTGGGCGAGGACGACACGCTGCGGAGCCTGCTGAGCGCGGACGTGCTTCCAGTGAACCCCGACGCGACATCCGACGGCACGATCAGCGATCGGTTCATCATCAAGACACTCGCGCAGAACACCAACAACGCCGTGCTGGATGCGGTGCGAGAAAAATTCGCGGATAAGTTGGAAGCCAAGCAACGATTGGAATTTGCGGGCAGCAAGGAGTTTGTCCGCAACGCGCCGGTCTATCCGATTGAAAAGGCCAGCCTGGGCGCGAACGTTGATCGTCCTGCCTTGCGTCAGGATGTCGCACAGTATCTGGGCGGCGTGGCAATCGTCCTCGAGAACATCAGTCCGACCCAAACGCTGAGGAGCATACGCGAGCGGCTCGAGGTGACTCGTCAGGGCGAGGAGTTCTCTGACACACTCTCGCGCCAGCGGGAAGTGATCGTGCTGGGCGGGGACGAGGACGCGGTCACGAGCGCCGTGATTCTGGTGCGTGACGAGACGGCGTCGGTCTTTGACAACGAAGCGCGTTTTGAGAGCGAGATTCGCGAGCGAGAGTGGGCCTTGGCGCAACTATCGCTCACGAATGACTCCACGCCCGCGAGCGTTGTGACCTTCAGCCCCGCCATCGCCGATACCTTCCGCGCCAACGCCATCGCCGCGACGGTGGGCACATTCCTGCTGGTAGGCATCTACATCTGGGTGCGGTTCAAGGGCGCTCGATACTCGATCGCGGCGATCGTGGCACTCATCCACGATGTACTGACGGTCATCGGGCTGGTGGCCTTGGCGGAGATTCTGTACGAGAGCAAGGCGACGCACGAGTTTGCGGTTGCGATGCACTTGTTGCCTTTCAAGATCGACCTGAACCTGGTCGCGGCCCTGCTCACCATTGCGGGCTACTCGCTCAACGACACGGTCGTGATCATGGACCGCATCCGCGAGAACAAGGGCAAGTTGCCCTATGCCACGCGCGAGATCATCAACCTCTCCATCAACCAGACCTTCAGCCGCACGCTCATCACGGGCGGCACGACCATGGCCTCTTGCCTGATTCTCTACCTGATCGGTGGCGAAGCGATGCGTGCCTTTGCGTTTGCATTGCTCACAGGCCTCATCGTTGGTACATACTCGTCAATCGGCGTGGCAGCCCCGATTGTCTGGTCGCGGAAAGCGGAGGATCAGATCGCGGAAGCGGTTCGCAAGGCATAGCGCCTCTGGCACCATCGCCATCACAATCACCACCACGCTCTGGCGTGGTACACTGGCATCGAGTTGGCATGGATTGCCAGCACCTGAAGCGGTTCAAGCCCGGAGGGCGTCATGGAAGATCGAACGACGCGTGTAGTCATCGGGTTGCTGGCGATGGTTGTTTTGTGGGTGGGCGTCTATTGGTGGTGGCCCATCGATCCGCCCGTCAGTTTCGCAGTGGTTGCGCACCAGCCGTCACAACACCCAATCAGTGTGAATGACATGGGCAACCCTGCCCCATCGGACTTGGGTGGCGACAATGCCATGAAGCCCCCGCTCGCTGGGGGGATGGCTAGTGGTGCCGGGGGGGGTATTGGGTCAATGTCGGGCACGGTCGGTGAGACAGTCTCCAGTCCAAAACCATTCCGAGGCGATGAAGTTTCAGAGGGCAGCAGCGGCGTCATCCAGCCGCGATTCGCGACCCATGTGGTCGGCAAGGACGAGACGCTCGAAACGATTTCGCTGATGTACTTTGGCACGCGAGCAAACTCGGACGCGATTGCGCGGGCCAATCCCATGCTCAGCCCGCCCGATCTCAAGCCGGGCCGCGAGATTCTCGTGCCGCTCAATCCCAACAACGTCCAGGGGCTTGCGGTCGGCGTGGACGCAAAGCGCGGACCCAAAATTTCCCCAGGAATCCAGCAGGAGTACATGGTGCAGGCGGGAGACTCTCTCGCCAGAATCTCCAAGCGGATTTACGGCGGGGAGCAATTCGCCAACCTGATCTTCGAGGCCAATCGCGACAAGTTAAGCGAGCCGTCGAAAATCCGTGTTGGGCAGCGACTGCGAATTCCTGCCAGGCCTGAAGACGCGGCCAAGCCCGATGAGACATCAGGCGATGCGGGCCAGCAGTCAGGCCAGCAGTCCGACCAGACTGCTGTCAAAACGGGCGGAGGGAACTAGCGTGGCTCGACGCGCAAAGGTCAGGAAGCAGCCATCGGCGCGGGCCGCCAAGGCGGGAAGCAGGCCACGTGTGCAACGCCCCAAGCGTCGCTACATCATCACAGGGGGCGCAGGCTTCATTGGCAGCAACCTCGCCGCCGAGTTGATCTTGCGCGAGCCCGATTGCGATGTCACGATCCTGGACGATTTTTCCAGCGGTTCCTACGCGAACATTCTCGAAGCGTGCGAGCGTCGTGGCGTTACATTCACGGGCGAAGTGCTGCCCATTTCGACGCGCGACTGGGTGCTGCTCAGGGGTCTTGACGACTATGTCGATAAGACCAAGCCGTTCGCGCTCTTTCACCTTGGTGCTACCACCGACACCACCAAGACCGATGAAGCCGCGATGATCGAGAACAACGCGGGCTCCGGATGGGGCACCATGCTTGGCGCGTGCGCGGAGGCGAATATCCGTCTCGTGTACGCAAGCAGCGCAGCGACCTATGGCACGCCTCCCCAGACTGCTCGACGCGAGCCATTCCCGCTTGATGCCGCGGGCAAGCCCAACAATGTCTATGGCTTCAGCAAGTGGCTGATGGAGAACACGCATCGCGTTTTCGTTGCGGAAGGAGTACTGCGGCAAGGGCGGGGCGGGGCGGAGC
>CAYRPC010000047.1:0-20136 GCA_964425995.1 uncultured Phycisphaeraceae bacterium | reverse complement strand
GAACCAACAGGGCGACATGCTCCGGCTAGCGGCGATGGGTGCTTATGAAAAACGCCCGACCATGGGGTCGGGCGTTATGAGTCAGGTGTTGCTATAAGGTGCGCTTACTTAGCCTTGGCATCCTTCTCAGCCAGCAGCGTTGCCTGGGCGGCGGCGAGGCGGGCGATGGGGACGCGGAAGGGCGAGCAACTGACGTAGTCCATGCCAGCCTTGTGGAAGAAGTAGATGCTCTTGGGGTCCCCGCCGTGCTCGCCACAGATGCCGACCTTCAGGTCGGGTCTGGTTTTGCGACCCCGGGCGATACCCATGCTGACGAGTTGTCCCACGCCCTCGGTGTCGAGGGTCTGGAAGGGATCGGCGGGAAGGATTTCCTTGCCGATGTAGTCGGGAAGGAAGGTGCCCACGTCGTCGCGTGAGTAGCCGAAGGTCAACTGGGTGAGGTCGTTGGTGCCGAAACTGAAGAACTCGGCGTGCTCTGCGATTTCGTCGGCGGTCACAGCAGCGCGGGGAATCTCGATCATGGTGCCGATCTTGATGTCCAGGCGCGGCTTGTAGTCCTCGGACTCCTTGACGCGAGCGATGGTCGCCTCGACCTGCTGGCGAAGGTGGTTGAGTTCCTTCTTGGTGCCCACCAACGGGATCATGATTTCGGGCAGAGCCTTGATGTTGCTACGCAGGCAGTCGATGGCGGCCTCGACGATTGCGCGGACCTGCATGTCCAGGATTTCGGGGTAGGTGACGCAGAGGCGACAGCCGCGATGGCCCAGCATCGGGTTGGCTTCGTGCAGCATCGAGACTCGCTGCTTCACCTTGGCGAGCGGGATGCCGATCATCTTGGCCAGTTCGGCCTGCTGTGCCTCCTCGTGGGGCACGAACTCGTGCAGGGGCGGGTCGATCAGGCGGATGGTGACGGGCAGGCCCTTCATGGCCTTGAAGATGCCGATGAAGTCGTCGCGCTGATAGGGGAGCAGTTTGTCCAGGGCCTTAATGCGGTCTTCCTGGGTGTCGGCGAGGATCATCTGGCGCATCACCTTGATGCGGTCGCCCTCAAAGAACATGTGCTCGGTGCGGGTGAGGCCAATGCCTTCGGCACCGAAGTCGCGGGCACGCTGGGCATCTTCTGGCGTGTCGGCGTTGGTACGGACACCCAGGGTGCGATACTTGTCGGCCCACTTCATCACCTGGCTGAAGTCCCCGCCCAACTTGGGTTCCGTGGTGGGCACGCTGCCGACCATCACTTCGCCGGTGCTGCCGTCGATGCTGATGACATCCTCGCGACCGAACTTCTTGCCACGGACGGTCATGGTGCCGGCCTTGTAGTCGATTTCGAGTTCGCCAGCGCCGACGACGCAGCACTTGCCCCACCCGCAGGCAACGACCGCGGCATGGCTCGTCCGACCGCCCGTGCTGGTCAGGATGCCAGCGGCGGTGTGCATGCCCTCAACATCCTCGGGGCTGGTTTCCTTGCGGCAAAGGATGACCTTCTCGCCCTTGTGGGCGCGTTCCACAGCCTCGTTGGCACTGAAGGCGAGTTTGCCGACGGCAGCGCCGGGGCTTGCGGGGATGCCGCGGGTCAGGACTTCGATGTTCTTTTTCTTGGCGTTGTCAAAACTGGGCAGCAGCAACTGGGTCAGGTCCTGAGCGGGAATGCGCAGGATGGCGGTCTTCTCGTCGATGAGTTTCTCGCGGACCATGTCGCAGGCGACGCGGACGGCGGCGGGGCCGGAGCGCTTGCCTGTGCGGGTCTGGAGCATGTAGAGTTTGCCGCGCTCGATGGTGAACTCGATGTCCTGCATGTCCTTGTAATGCTTTTCGAGTTTGTTCTTGATGTCGAGCAGTTGCTTGTAGACATCCTTGTTCCACTTGGGCATCTGGTCGACTTGGAGCGGTGTCCGGATGCCGGCGACCACGTCTTCGCCCTGGGCGTTGATGAGGTACTCGCCATAGAAGGAGTTCTCGCCCGTGGCAGGGTTGCGCGTGAAAGCGACGCCCGTGCCGCTGTCCTCGCCCATGTTGCCGTAGGCCATGGTCTGGATGTTGACAGCGGTTCCGTTGAGGCCCTGGATGCCCTGAATGCGCCGATAGGAAATGGCGCGATCGCCGTTCCAACTCTTGAAGACGGCTTCAATAGCGAGTTCGAGCTGCTTGAAGGGGTTCTGGGGGAAGACTTCGCCCACGTACTTCTGATAGACGCTTTTGTACGCATCGCAGAGTTCGATCATGCCCTGCTCGGGCACGTCGGTATCAAGCGTGACCTTGTACTTGGCCTTGATCTTGTTGAAGGATTCTTCGAAGTAGTGGTGGTCGACGCCCATGACCACGTCACCAAACATGTTGATGAGGCGGCGGTACGCGTCGTAGGCAAAGCGTGCGTTCTTGGTGCTGTTGGCAAGGCCCACGACCGACAGGTCGGTGAGGCCCAGGTTCAGGATCGTGTCCATCATGCCTGGCATGCTGACAGCAGCGCCGGAGCGGACGCTGACGAGCAACGGGTTGTGGTTGTCGCCAAACTTCTTGACGGTCTCGCCTTCAAGATAACTGATGTTCTTGTGAACCTCGTTCATGAGGCCGTGGGGGAGGCGCTGGCCATTGCGGTAGTAGTTGGCGCAGGTGTCGGTGGTGATGGTAAAGCCTGGGGGAACGGGTAGGCCAATACTCACCATGTCCGCGAGGTTGGCACCTTTGCCGCCCAGCAGTATCTTCATGGAGGGGTCGCCCTCGCACTTGGTCTTTCCGAAGTAGTAGACCATTTTGCCGGGCTTGTTCCGCATGGCGGGGCCGCCAGCAGGGATATCAACCTTGCGGGAAACCTTCTTCATGCCGCTCTCCGTCTTGCCCGCCGAGTGGACCACCGAACCGCCCTTGCCGACCTTGGTACTGGACTTCATCGCGCATCGATCCTCAATAAAAGGGCTGCGTCGGGCGAGTCGCACGACCGCAAGCACCAACCCGAACCATCACGGGACGTCCACTGTCGGACGCACCGCGTCAAGCAACACACCATGCCCACCGGCCCCCCGTCTGTGTTGGGGCCATGCAAGCAACCGCCAACAACGCACGCACCGAGATCGCCCCGCCGAGTTCACCCCGAAAGGGGCCTTCATCAGACACGATCCCGCAAGCCGCCAAAGTCGCGGCACGTTCGGCGGGGGGCGCATTGGCGGCAAGTTTAGGTTGGCAAGGAGGGGTGTTGGTGGATTGGAGCATGAAATCGCAGTGGAAATGAAGGACAACGCCCTCGGAGAAACCCGAGGGAGTTGTGCGTAAGTCTATTCTTTATAGATGTTTAAGTCGAAGATAGTGGGTCCTGTGATGATCCCGGCTCAATGATGGGTGGATAGTTGGATGGATCGATTGCAATGCGTTGATGATGCTCGATCTGCGACAAGGGCTGCACTTATGTCGTCCGAACTATGTCGTGCTACAGGCATGGTCCTTCGCTGAAGACGCTCAGGAACGAGTCGATATCACCGGGGTCAAAGGCGCTGCCATCGTTGTTGAAGTCGATGTCGTTGCAGGTGGCAGCGGCGGGCACGCACGGGCCCTCGCTGTAGATTGAGATGAATGCATCGACATCGGTGTGGTCAAAGAGCGAGCCGTCGTTGTTGAAGTCTATGGAGTCGCAAATGCTGCACGGGTATTGCAGGCGTTGCAGGTGCGTGCTCGTAAGGGTTGGGTTCGAAGTTCGCGTAAAACCGCCCAGGAACAGCGAGTTGTTGATGAACGCGAGTTCGGAGATGAACGATGCCCCCTGCTTGAAGCCCGGCAGGGGACGCCAGCCGTCCGTGCTGTTGTAGACGAAGGCACTGACGAGGCTTGCGTTGTCGCTGAAAGAAACGGCCCGTTCGGCACCAAACGAGGTGAAGTAGTAGGTGTTGAATTCAGCGTTCACGGGGCGACCGGAGTTGTTGAGGGCAGAAGCGCTCGATCGGGCTCGAAGCGCTCGAACTGGTTCGGATGTCCGCATTCACACTCGCGTTCGAGAGCGTGCCAACGTCGGCGTTGCCAGTGAAGATACTTCGGATCGTGCGTCCACGAATCACCGGTGCGGACGCACTACCGATGTTGCCGGTGGATGCCATGCTTTGGATGATTCCCTGATCCGCGATGATGTTGCCGCGGATGCCGTGTTCATTCACGGGCAACACCAGATTCACCACGCGAACGCGCTCGATGCTGCCTTGCACCGCGGTGATGTCCCCGTCGATGTAGCGACCCGCGCGAACCACGAAGATCGAGTTGAACTGGCCGAGTGGGTTGAGCCGGGTCGCGGTCACATCTCCGGCGGCTTCAATGCTGTCGCGGACGTCGAGGCGGTGGAAGATGCCGGCCGTCACCGGGCCGGTGAGGTTCCCGTTGAGGGAGATCACCACACGGGAGCGATTTCGCTGCTCGGTATCCGCGAAAGTCAGACCTGCGAAGTTGTTGGCATCTCTGCCAATTGGGCTGCCCGGGTCGCCGATGACCGAATTCTCCGGCGCGATCAGTACATCCAGTTGCAACCCGGCATTGCCATTGTTTCCCACGACCTGAATCGCCGGGATGTTCTCTGTGAGAACGTCGTCCACGAAAATGTTGACCCTCGTGTCGCCCGTGGTGACCGCGATGGTGTTGCCACTGAGCAACTGTGGGGAGCCACCGTTGACTTGGTATCGGACCGCTCCCTGAGACGTCAAGCACGCCACAAGTGTCAAGGCTGTTGGTGCAAAGCATCGAATGCTTCGAACCATGAGAATCCTCCTCGCTTTCTGCGTCCGCCGAGCAACAGGAAAGCAGCGGCAAGGCCAGTGGACGCAGGCCCGGGCACGACCGCTGCAATACGCAAGCCAAACTCAATGGCGGGAAGGTTCGGAAATTCTCCGCCGTAACCAGGAATCAGATCGGAGTAAGTTGCGTCGAAGAGCCAACTGCTTCCGTCATAGATTCGGAAGCGCTCACCAGTGTTCAGGGTGATCACGCCTTCTGTCCATTCACTGGTTGCGCCCGCCACGTCGAGATGAGGCCCCAGGGGCTTTGCGCGCCGGATACGCACCGAGGTTCACCCGAAGCGGATCCAGGCCCGGATACTGAACTGACCACCCAGCGTTCGCGGTCGCCCCTTGGCCATCCACAAGCACGCCGGGCGGGCCGTAGACGTAAGGCGTATCGCTTCCGTTTGAGCATTGCCACCAGCCGCCGATTGTGCCGTCGCCGTTTGCCTTGTTTGGGTCGTAATGTGCGGCCTTGAGCCATTCGTCCCAGGTCGGGATGAAGTACTGTGCTCCTGGGCTGCGCTCAAACTGGTCGGTGAAAATATCCCCAAGCGGACCGCTCGCGCCGAACGTGCTGACGTCATAGGCACCGCTGAGGAACGCCTCGCGATTCGTCGACTTGCCGTTGTGCAGCCAGTTGCAGTAGATCGCGGCCATCCTCCATGAAATGTTGCCCACCGGGCGCATCTCATTGCCTGCTGGAACGGACCACAGCCTTGCACCAGGCGTGGTGGGCGTCGTCGGCACCGCGCCCAAAGTGACAGGCCGGAGCAAGTGCGGAATCAGGTCGTTGGCGGGTCGGTCAAACGCCGCGTTGAAGAACTCGGTCCACTGTGACGTCGTGACTTCGTAGCGTCCGATGCGATACTCGAAGTTGACGCCGCCGCGGCCAGCGGAGCGGTCGCCTGGGGTGCCATCGCCCGGGTAGGCGGCGTTGCCGACGGCACCGACCGTGACGAAGTCGATGCCGGTGGCGGGGTCGACTTGGGCGTGGGCCGAGAGCATCGGCACGAAGCACCAAAGCACGCACGCGGTCAGGCCAGCGGGCCTGGCCCGCCTCTGTGCAGTTGTGCGTGTTGACTTTGGCCCCCAACCCATCCCCATACCTCCCGTAGAGTCCGCCAGTGTTCTCTGTATCAGCATACTCGAACATGCCACATGCTGGAGCGGCGGCCACTCATTTCATGAAGTACTTCATTCAAAGTGAATAAATCCGAGTGGAAAGTTGCACGGGTTGGTGCCGCTACCCGTGAAAGTGCCCAGGCCCTGCGTCTGGTTGGTATCGTAATTGATGGTGCGCACGGTGATGGGGTTGAAGTCGCCGGCTGCGACGCGGACAAGTGCGACTTCATTGCCCAGCGAAACGGGGAAGCTGAGCGTTCCGGCGTTGATAGGGAATGGTACTTGGAGCGGCTCCCATGTCGTGCCGTTCAGTCGGTGGTTGAGGGTCTGGAGTTGGCCCTGGTGTACAAAGAGTTGTCCAGTCGCGCGGGGAACACCCGCGTTGCCCAGCGCTTGCCAGATCGCGCCGTTCCAGTACGCGCCGTTGAGAGTAGATAGACCGTCGGCTGTCAAGAAACTACCAGTGACGACGATCGCGGGCGGCTGCGGCCCTTGGGCGTCCAAGTCCTAGAGGATCATGTCGGTGACGGGTGCGTCGAGGCCCGCCGCGCCGTCGAGAGTGGCCATGGGCGCACAGGAGGGCTGCGCGATGGCAGGGCCAGCGAAGAGACTAATAAAGACAGCGCCAGCAAGATCGCGGAGAGCGGATGGACGGAACTGCATGGGAAACTCCAGATATGAGCAGGCGATAGCTTCGACGGCGTCTGCGGGCAGTGGGCTGCACCTTGTACCGATGGCTCTCGAGCGGGTTCCAAGATTTTTTATTCATACAGCATTGGATCGTGCAACCATCTGCCCAGATGAATGGACCGAGCGGACATATCCATGCGGATGGCGCGGGCGGAATTTTCGCTTCGAATGGCCTCGCGATGGCGCGATGCGGTGAGAGTGTGGTGGTGGGGCGGGTGCGGAATTTGGTTGCAGTATCGGACATGAGTGTGCGTGCGGCGGACCAGGCGCTGCTGAGCTGCGGGGTGGGCGAAGTTGGTGTTGGGCTCTCGCTCGATGCACCGGTGATCGCGTGCATCGGGTATGACTCGGGGCGAGGCTTTGAGGCGGCGGCGGTCGCAGAGCGTTCACCAGGACATCGGGATGCGGCTTGGCGTGGCGTTCTGGATGATCGCGGCTGGCCCTCGATGGTGTGTGCGCTGCTGAAGGACTGGCGGATCGTGAGCGTCGAGCAGGCCAGTGCGATCTTGCTCGATGGCGGTGCGGGCTTCCGAGTGGGCGAGATTCGCAGCGATGGTGGGCGAGAGCGGTTTGAGCGGTGCGTGACGCGAGTGCTTGAGTACATTCGCGCTGGAGACGCGTACCAAGTCAATCTCGCGCATCGGCTCTGGGCACAATTCGAGGGGTGCCCGCGGGCCTTCTTCGCGGCCTTGCTGATGGCGGGGGCACCCAGGCACGGCGCGTATCTGGAGTTTACCGACGCCAAAGGCCAAGCACGGGTGGTGGCGAGCGCGAGTCCTGAACTTTTTCTGGAGTGCGACGCGGGGAAGGGGGTAGGGGCAGGACGAGCTGCGGGCCTCTTGCGCACGCGGCCCATGAAGGGCACGCTGGCGGGCACGAGTGCCGCGTCGGCGAGCCAACTCGCGGCATCTTCAAAGGATCGGGCCGAGCTTGCCATGATCGTTGATCTGATGCGCAACGACCTGGGGCGGGTCTGCGAACTCGGGAGTGTGCGCGTGGAAGCGGCCCATGCGATCGAGCGGCACGGCGAGGGCAGCGCTGCGCTGCTGCAAGCCACAGCGACCGTTGCGGGCGTGCCACGTGCGGGGTTGCGATGGAGCGAGGTACTTGGGGCGATGTTCCCGGGCGGGAGCGTGACGGGCGCACCAAAGGTTCGCGCAATGCAGATCATCGATGAGTTGGAGGAGGCGAGGCGCGGGCCATACTGCGGGAGCATCGGGCTGTGGATGCCCGATGGCAGTGCGACGCTCAACATAGCAATTCGCACGGCGTGCATCACGGGCGAGCGAGTGGATGGCGATTGCACGATTCGTCAAGGCAGGCTGGATTGGTGGGTCGGCGCCGGGGTCGTAGCGGATTCAACCCCGCAAGGCGAATGGGAAGAAACGCTGGCAAAGGCGGGCGTGCTGATGCGCGCCTTGGGCGATAAGCACTCAGAACTCGCGGGCACCAACCAAAATGCACAAGGACCGCTCGGGTCTTCACACAGTCCAGCGGTCGGCGACATGGCTTGACAAAGCATGCATGTGATGTGCAATCCAGGATGGGTAACACCCGTGATGTTGCGGGGGATGGTCTTCACACTGGCGGTCAGTTTCTAGAGATTCCTGCTCCCATCAACCACAATTGACGTATGGAATTCGCTGGTTGCAAGTATGATGATCGGACACTAGGGAGTTGACCATGACGTATCTGCTAGCGACGCACCTTCGGCGTGCGATGTTTGGAATCAGTTTGGTTTGCTTGCTGGGCACCGCTACGTTTTCGCAGATCGACGGCGTGGTGCAATCGGGTTTGATCAGCCACTCTGACTCCACAGATCGGCGGCCGATCTGTCCCATGAGCGGCGAGGGCTTTGACGTGCTCTTCCAGACTGCAGCGGGAGACGCCAGCAACGCCCGCGTGGGCATCGATGATGACGTAGACGGCGCGAACATCGTGTGGGTCGATGCAAGCGTGCAGACCACGCGCGGCCCGTACAACCTGTGGCGCGCAACGATCCCTGCGAGCGGCGCGAATCGGCGGGCGTACATCATCGAAGTAAATGATGGGGCGGCACGCCAGTACTTGTCAACGGTTGGAACGGGTGCATCGCTGCCGCCCGCTTCGATCTGGTGGACGCTGGACTTTACAACGCTGTCTCACGCGCCGTATGGAGCGACGCCCACGAGCGCGGGCACGGTCTTTCGCGTGTGGGCGCCCGGCGCGACCAGCGCGCAGGTGCGTGGAGCGTTCACAACGCCTGCCTGGGGCGTTGGGCCTGCGATGACCAAGCGGGGCGATGACTTCTTTGGCGTGGTGGCGAGTGCAATAGTGGGGCAGGAGTACAAGTACTACTTCAACAACACGCTCTGGAAGAGCGACCCACGCGCGGCGTTTCTCAACAACGCCAATGGATACAACAGCCGGATCACCGACCAGTTGGCGTACGCATGGGAATTGCCCGACTTCACGCCCGCCCATCGGGATCGGTGGGTGGTCTATCAACTGCATGTGGGAAGTTTCGCTGGACTCAATGATCCGATGGGAAACTTCACTCGCGTTGCGACCTATCGCGAAGTGGGCGATCGGGCGGCCCACTTGCACGAACTGGGCATCAACGCGGTGCAAGTCAACCCGATCAACGAGTTTCCAGGCACCAACAGCGGTGGGTACAACCCGCTGAGCATGTTCGCGTGGGAGAGCGCTCATGGCACGCCCGACGACCTGAAGTACATGGTGGACAAGTTGCACGCACGCGGGATCGCAGTCATGCTCGACGTGGTGTGGAACCACTTCTCGTCTTCGGACAACTTCCTCTGGCAGTTCGACGGCACGCAGGTCTATTACGACAATCCCAATGTCAACACGCCCTGGGGGCCGCAGGCGGACTTTGATCGGGCGGCGGTGCGCAAGTACTTTCTCGATAGCGTTGAGCATGTGATGGGCACGTTCAACATGGACGGATATCGCCACGACGCGGCATTTGAGATTACCGGTGCATCGCAGGCTCTGAGCGGCCAGCAGTTGATCCGGGCACATAACGACCTGATTGATCGGCGTTTCGCCGACGCTCACTCGCTCGCTGAGATTTACAACAACAGTGCGTGGAACACCAGCCCCGCTGGCATGAACTTTGATGGCCAATACCACGAGGCGTTCAAGAACGCCATCATCGATGCCATTAGTGCTTCCGCGAGCGGCAACCCGGACATGGCCCGGCTTGCCGCCACGATCGACGGCTCGGGAACGTGGGTCGAGGGAACCCGTGTACTGAATTATTACGAACTGCACGACGATGCATGGCCCCTGAACAACAGCCAGCGGGCGGTGCGCGAGATCGACACGAGTTTTCCCCATGACGATCGGTACGCCAAGGGACGGACCAAACTCGGCAACGGGCTTGCTATCCTGGCCCGGGGCATGCCGGAAATCTTGCAGGGGACAGAGTGGCTTGAGTCCAACGGATGGGAGAGCCAGAAGATCGACTGGTCCAAGAAGACAACATACGCGGGAATCTTCAACTTTTATCGCGACCTGATCGCGCTGCGCACGACGGAACCGGCCCTGTTCGCCAACTCGTATGGCAACGCGTTTCACATCAACGATACATCGAACCTGATCGCCTTTGAACGAAGCATCGGCACGGGCGGCGCATATGTCGTGCTCGCCAACTTCTCCAACGCGGATATCGCCAGTTATTCCATTGGCCTGCCTCGTGCGGGCCGATGGGACGTTGCGTTGAATAGTGAGAGCGCAGCCTATTTGGGGCGGGGCATCGGGCCTATCAACGGCTGCGTCCCCCTGAGTGCGACGCCTCGGGATGGTTTCGCGCAGTCAACCACACTGACTGTGCCCGCGCACGGCTTCCTGCTCTTGCGTCACAATCCAGCGGGTGGCACGCCCCCGACAATCACGCAGCAGCCCGAAAGCACGCAGGCGTGCGTGGGCGGCATGCTCAGCATGAGCGTCGTGGCTTCGCCTAGCGAGGGCGCGACCTATGCGTGGCAGTTCCGCATCGGCGCGTCACCTTGGTTGACCGTCACAAACGGCGTTGTGCCGGGCGTTGCCACGTTTGCGAACGCCGGGACCGCAACGCTCACTATCAGCAACCCACAGCGAAATTCCACTACGCAGTATCGCTGTATCGTCGCGCTGGGCTGCGACTCTATCGCCAGCGACGCGGCAACATTGGTGACCGGCGCGTGCGATTGCCTGGACTTCAACAACGATGGTGGCTTCTTTGATCCCACCGATATCGAAGCATTCCTCAGTGTGTTTAGTGAGGGCCCCTGCATTCCAGAGACCGCGATGTGCAACGACATCGACTTCAATAACGACAGCGCGTCGTTTGATCCCTGCGACATCAGCAGTTTCTTGACTGTGTTCAGCGAGGGCCCTTGCACGAACTGCGGGCAATAGGCGGGCGAAGTCGCTGGATCGTGCAGCATCACACCAGCAAAAATGCGTGCGCGGATTCAGACGCATGCGATGCTCTGGCTATTGCCCATCGGTACCCATGCCCACGCAATCAGCGTCATGCAGGCACCCTCGCGTGTTGCAACAGGCAGACTGTCTCCCCTTGCGGCAGCGAGGCTGCATTCCAGCGTGACGAGTCGCGCAAGTGGCTTTTTCACAAGTTGTTAGGATAATTTACAATCCAATCAAGACCCAAACAGTTGACCAGTGTTCGGATTCTGGTATACTGATTCTGCCAGCCCCGCGACCATCGCCGCCGCTGGTTTGGACAGGCCCCTTCGGTGCGTTGGGTATGGAAGCCCGCCCGCAGGTTTAGCCGCAAGCACGCGATGGAAGTTCTGTGTTTCCCTTTCCGTTCCGGCGGCAAGGGCATGGACGGAAAGGTTGGTATGGCAGAGGTTGAAACCAAGGGTCGTTCGCGCGCACGTTCTGACAAGTCAGAAACGCAAGTCGAGGCAAAGGACACCCGCAACGAAAAATCCAACGACAAGTCCAGCGAGCGCACCAAGCACGCTGGCCCCCAGATGGACAAGGAAAAGAAGCGAGCGTTGGACCTGACGATCCAGCAGATCGAGAAGACCTTTGGCAAGGGTGCGATCATGAAGATGGATGAGGACGCGTTCCTCTCCATTCCGGGTATTTCCACCGGCTCGCTCTCGCTGGACCTTGCCCTGGGCGGCAAGGGCATTCCCCGCGGCCGCATCGTCGAGATCTTTGGCCCCGAGAGCAGCGGCAAGACCACGCTCGCGCTCACCGTCGCGGCCCACGCACAAAAAGAGAATGGGGTCGCCGCGTTCATCGATGCCGAGCACGCGCTGGATCCGTCGTGGGCCCGCAAGATCGGCGTGAACATCGATGATCTTCTGGTGAGCCAGCCCGACAGTGGCGAGCAGGCCCTGGAAATCTGTGAGTTGCTGGTCCGCAGCAATGCGGTCGACCTGATCGTTGTCGACTCGGTCGCGGCGTTGGTGCCCAGGGCCGAGATCGAGGGCGAAATGGGCGATGCGTCGATGGGCCTTCAGGCCCGGCTGATGAGCCAGGCGATGCGCAAACTGACGGGCATCATCGCCCGCAGCAATTGCACGGTGGTGTTCATCAACCAGATTCGCGAGAAGATCGGCGTGATGTTTGGCAGCCCCGAGACCACGACGGGTGGACGGGCGCTGAAGTTCTACTCGAGCGTGCGAATCGACGTGCGCCGCACCGGCGCGATCAAGGAAGGCGATGTGACGGTGGGCAGCCGCACGCGGGCCCGCATCGTCAAGAACAAGATCGCGCCGCCCTTCCGCGATGCCGAGTTTGACATCATGTACGACGAGGGCATCTCCGCCAGCGGCGATCTGGTGGACCTCGCGGTGGATGCCAAGGTGATCCAGAAGTCGGGCAGTTGGTTCAGTTATGGCGACATGCGCCTGGCCCAGGGTCGCGAGGCGTGCAAACTGGCGCTGCGCAACAACGCCGAACTTTTCAAGGAGATTCGGTTGCAGGTGCTGGCGGTGAAGTTGGCGGTGCAGCCCGAGATTCCGCAGCCGGGTCCGGGCGAGGGGGATGACGAGGCGGATCCGTACGCGAATGAGTGAGCGTGAGCGCGCCAGTTGTGAGTTCAGATTGGGTGGCACAGGCAACCTCGCCTGTACCACCGTCAAACAAGTGCTTTCAGAAGGGGCTCCGATGTCGGAGCTCCTTTTTCATGTATGGGCGGATGTCTGGGTCGGGTTTGTGACGCTTCATCACGAGCGAGTTTCATTGGCCTCGCCCGTCCATCGCGTCTTGAGATCGTGCTCGACGTGCAGCAGGTCCAGCACCTTGCCGACGGTGAAGTCGATGATCTCCTGCACGGTCGTAGGCAGGAGATAGAACCCGGGATTGGGCGAGCAGATCGTCGCGCCGGCCAGCGCCAGCGTCTCCATGTTGCGGATATCGATCAGGCTCAGTGGCATCTCGCGATGGCAGATGATGAGTGGCCGGCGTTCCTTGAGCGTGACCATCGCCGCGCGGGCAAGAAGGTTGCTGCCGCTGCCGGTGGCGATGGCACCCAGGCTGGCGCTGCTGCACGGGAGAACGACCATGCCATCGTGCAGGAAACTGCCACTGGCGATGACGGCACCAACATCTTTGTTGGGATGAATGAACAAGCGTTTCTCGATCGCTGATGCGTCCTTGCGTGTGGCGAGTGCGGGTACGAGCTCGGCGAGCGTGAGGTTCTTGATACGACTTTCATCGAAGAGCAGCCGTCGCCCATAATCGCTCACCACAAGATGCACTTCGTGAGTCCGCTGGCTCAATAAAACTTCGAGGAGGCGCTGTGCATACCACGCGCCGCTGGCACCGGAGATTGCCACGACGAAACGTCGGGGGCGCGGGCGTTGACCAGGGCTTGCATGAGAGCGGGGTGGTGGCAAAATCTTTGGAGGCATGTGCGTGGTTTCTTCGAGTGCGGACGTGCGAGGGATTTAGGAGAAGCGGGGCGGTGGGGGACGGGTAGGTGGTGGGGGAGTGTGCCGCCAGCCTCCACAGAATGTGAGAGCGGTTTGTCGCATGGGACAGGTCAAAGTCACAGCTCGCCCTGCCCGCAAAGGCAAAATAACCTGAAAAGGACCTGTCCAACACAAATGGCCAAAGGATGATAGGGACAGTTGCATGCTGCACCAGCACAGCAAGGATGTGCATGTTTATCGCATACACGATTGACAGAGGAGGTAAACTTATTCAACCAGGAATATTCCCATTCAATCAGTTCGGAGGTTCACCATGATTCAGCGAGCCAAGCAAATCAAGCCAGTCAAGATGTATGGATTCAAGTCACCAGCAGCGATGGCGCGGTGGAGCATGCTGGCGCTCGCGATCCATAGTTCGGTCGCCTTGGCACAATCCTGCCCAGGATTCCAGGAGGGCGGCCCCACCGATCCCGGCATCGGTGATTCCTTCAGTGCCTATGTCCAGCCCATCCAGCAATTCAATGGCAACATTTACTTCTCCGGTGCCTTCAGCACAGCCGGCACCGTCACGACCAACATCATCGCTTCATACAACCCCGCGACCAACGCCTGGGCTCAACTCTCCGGCGGCATCAACCTGGGCAATACCAACGGATTTGGCGCGGCCCTAGCAAATTACACGATCGCAGGCACGCCTCGACTCATCGTGGGCGGCTTCTTTGCCAACGTCCGCAACGGAGCGACGAATGTCGCCGACACGGCATCGCTCGCGGCTTGGAATGGTTCGCAGTGGTCCTCGTTGACAACCGGCTGGATTCCCGCAACCGGCCGCAGCGTCTGGACACTGCTGCCCTGGCCCCAGGCTGGTGGCTCTGTCCGTCTGGTTGCTGGCGGCGGATGGCCTGAGATCGGTGGCGCGACCGCGGATGGCATCGCATACTTCGATGGCCAGACATGGAACAACTTTGCGGGCACAACCGACACGGGCATCGCCGGCCCGTTCTCGCCAGTTGTTTTCTGTTCGGCGATCTACAACAACCAACTTTTCATCGGTGGGCGATTCACGACCGTCAACGGCATCGCCGCGCCGATGATCGCACGCTGGAGCGGCACCGCCTGGCAGCGCCCCGGTTCGATCTCCGCCGGGACGAGTGTGTCCGACATTTCTTCGTTGCACGTCTGGAATGACGGGATGGGTTTACGTCTTTATGCGGGCGGCTACGACATGCGTGTGGGCGGACAGCCCACCGCAGTTGCGTCGTGGAATGGCAGCGTCTGGACTCGCGTGGGCCAGAACTTCGGCGGGAGGGCAACCTCGCTGGCAAACTACGACGATGGGACGGGTGATAGGTTGTACGGCGGGTGGACCGCCGATGCACAAGAGAAGTACCTGTATCGCCTCGAAAACAACGTATGGGTCCCAGTGAACAACGGCGTCAGCGTCTCGCTGACCGGCAACTTCCCCAGTGTTTTCGGCTTGAAGGTCATCGATGACTCGCTCTATGTCGGCGGAGACTTCCAACTCGCCAACGGCATTCCGTCGTATGGCATCGCTCGATACGCTCCCTGCGCTACGACATGCGACGACATCGACTTCAACAACGACGGGTCGATCTTCGATATCGTCGATGTTGATTCCTTCTTTTCGGTCTTCAGCGAGGGCCCGTGCCTACCCCTGGGCGAGGTCTGTAACGACATCGACTTCAACAACGACGGCTTGTTGTTCGACTTCGACGATATCGACAGTTTCCTGAGCGTCTTCAGCGAGGGACCTTGTTTGTAGGCTTGGGCTTGCCAATCAAGCAGCCTTTTTTCAACGCGCGCTCTGCAAAGCAATCAGCCCATACGCCGTGATCAGCACGGGATCATTCTCCATCCACCGATCATCCACGCTGCGGAAACTGCCATCCTCGTTCTGAAGGGCCGCGAGCGAATCGATCAGGTCTTCGCGCCAACTCCGCGCCGAAATTGGTGTAGTGATGGTCGCTTGACCGGACGCGCCCAGCGCTCGCCCCGCCATCAACAGGTAGTAGTAGTAGCCGTCCGTGCCCAGGCCCGGATTCTCCTTGAAGGTGTAGTTCTGGGCGATCCACCCAAACGCCGCCTGCACCCGTGGGTCCTGTGGCGAGAGCCCTGCGAACACCATGCTCTTGTATCCCGCGTAAGTCATCGAGCCATAGGCCCGAAGTTCGATGCGTCCGCGCCAGTGTGGCACATCGATGGACTCGACGCTGCCCTCGCCCAGTTCTGTCGCAAAGATCGCACGCAGTACTTCGATCATGCGTCCGGAGGGACCATTGCTACGGATCGTAAACTCGCTCGCGCTCGCACCGTTGCCATTGGGGCCAAGGATAATGATGAACTCGGTTGGCACGATGCCGCGCGAGAGGTCAATGGCATCGTTGATGGCCTTCTGCACCCGCGTGCGAATCTCGTCACGCGATAGCGCGATGGGCTTGCCTTCCTTGTCCTTTCCCGCCATTCGCACCGTCGTGGCACTGCCCGCCATCCCGGAGTAACTTTCCCCGATCTCGCCCGCGAAACTCTGTCCAACGCCCCCGCTCTCCTTGTTGATCGCCGTCGCATAGATAAACCCGCCCTGCGTGCTGTTCTTCGCATAGGCCATCTCGTTGACGGGCTTGCCGCCCGTCGCTTCCAGCATCTGGCAGCGTTGCAGGAAAACCAGCGCCCGCTGGAAGACCGGATCGGTGCTCTCAACGCCCGCCGCGTGCAGGGCCTCGAGCGCGAACGCGGTATTGGAGAGATCGGGCCTGCCTCGATTGCCATAGCCCCATCCGCCGTAGTACGGATCGTCCTTGGTCACTGGCTCCGCGGCTTCGCCCAGCCCCTCGTGCGCGAATGCTCCCTCGCCATACTGGATGGTCTTGAGAAAGTTGATCGCACGCTGTCGCGCCGAAGCCACCTGGGGCGGTGATTGCACCTTGGTCAACGCTGAGAGGCAGATCGCGGTGTTGTAACTCGGTAGCAGTTTGTCATAGATGCCACCATCAGTCTGCTGATTGTTGAGGATGAACTTGATGCCCGCCTGCACCGTGTTGTCATCACCCGTAAGGCCCGGCTCCATCAGCATGCCCGTCAGCACCAGTCCGGAGATGGCTGGAAAGACTGGTGCCCCTTCGCGGATCGACCATCCACCCGTCCCGGCATCTTGCTGGCTGCGCAGCCATGCGATTGCTTTCTGTGCCATCATCGATGCACGTTGTTCTTTTTCGGCTGCGACATCGCCGGTCACACTTGCTGCGTGGGCCGCTGGCGCGTCATCGCCCCAAGCCATGAACGTGATCGCCAAAACCGCAGACAGGGCCGCTACTCGCAGTGTACTTCGCATCCATGAGTATAGATGAACAAGGCCGTATTGATGAACCAAGACCAAGCGTGTACGCAGCACGCTTGTAGTGGTTTGTTGGCTGGTGGTATCGAACGATGTAACGGATGCACGCAAGCCGACGTGCAGGGACCAATCGACATCACGCCGCCGCGCGTTCCTGGCGCAGTACCGTCTGCGTGAGGGGCTGGTCAAACTGAATCGCCGCCATCGTGACCTGCTCGCCATGCAGCACACGGACCACGCGGGCCGGAGCACGATGGTTGCTGCTCAGCATCACGTGGTTGTCGGGCGGGAGATAGATGTCGATTGCTTCGCCCACGATGAACCTGCAGGGCCAGGTGATCGTGACGAGCACACCACCATCCGAAAGGTCAGTCGCCACCGCCGGCAGGAATCGTCCGCCCGCGCGATGAAAGAGTTTGAGCGGCCGCGTCGTCAGCAATCGCGGATATTGGCGGCGGTTCTTGGGTGAGGACATCGCGTACTCCTGATCTGGTGTGCATTGTTCTGATACGAGACGGTGCGTGCGAAAGTTTGCGCTCGCGCCACAGGCAGCATCGGTCAGAATCCAGCGTCAGTTGCCATCGTGAGGACGGATCAATGCGCACCGATTGACCGAGAATTGACAAAGACTTGACTGGAGACATCCATAGTTATCGGGGGAGATCGCACCCTCGGTGCGAACTCTGTTTGTTGTGGTGCCTGAATCTTCCCATGTATTGGGCCAAAGTGATTGCCATCTTGGACCGATGACCTCGCAGCACAGCACCCGCGTGTCGCGTGTTGGTGTGCCCATTGTCTTCGACTCGGCCAATTCAGGGCCGAATACCGGGAGCATCGCATGTCCGCCTTGACCCAAGAGCGTGAGCAAGTCGTCTCCAACGCGATCCGCGAGATCAGCCATATCGCAACGCTCCCCGAAGTGACCGTAAAGGTCGTTGAACTCGTCGAGAATCCCAAGTCGACGGCTCAGGACCTCAACAAGGTCATCAGCACCGACCCAGCCCTCTGCTCGCGCATCCTGAAGGTCGTGAACTCGTCCTTCTATGGCCTGCCAGGCCAGATCGGCAGCATCAACCGCGCCATCGTCATGCTGGGCCTCAACGCCGTCAAGAATATCGCCATCGCCGCGAGCATGGCCAAACTCTTCCGTGGTGGCGAGATCGGCCCCAACTTCAGCGGGCGCGACCTCTGGGCCCACTGCAACGTCACCGCCGCTGGTGCAAAGATGATCGCGACTTCCATCAAGATGGGCCTGACCGATGAGGCGTTCCTGGGGGGCCTCATCCACGACCTTGGCCTGATGGTCGAAATGCAGTACGATCGAAACAAACTTCAGGAAGTACTGAGGCAAGTCGGCCAGGACAGCAAGGGCGTGCCCGCCACCGACATGCTCACCTGCGAGTTTGCGGTGTACGGCGCGGATCACCAGGACTTTGGCGCTTGCTTGTGCGAGAAGTGGAAGTTCCCCAAGAGTTTTTCCAACGTCTGCGGCTTCCACCACCGCCCCCTCGATCTTTCCAGCGAGCAGCGCCAGTTGCCCGCGATCATCTATGTCGCCGACCGTCTTGCCGCCGAAAGCGGCGTCGGCTTCCGGGGCGACCTGGTCAGCACCATGATCGATCCCGAAGTCCAGGACTTCCTGAAACTCAGCAGCGAGAAACTCGCCGAAATTCGTAGTCAGATTCACAGTCAGGCCAAGGAAATGGCCAACACCCTGGGCTGATCACGATTCGCCCACACCACCGATCACACCGATCACACCGATCACGCACAACACAGGGAGCAAGTCCCTGTGTTTTTTCATTGAGTATTCGATGGTTGCTTGCAACAGGCGCAGGTTGAAGGGGGATCTTCACGCCGCAGGGCGCAGGTTCCTCGCCACGCTGGTTTGATAGGCCATGATCGCCGGCACCAGGCCACTCACACACGCCAGTACCGTCGTCGCAGCGAGCAGCACGATGATGATTGTAGGCCCGATATCGGGCTCGATGATGAGCCCGAAGCGCTGCCGCACCACGCCCGAGGCCAGCGATGCTCCGACGAACGCAAGCACGACACCCACGATCGCGCCCGCCAGCCCGATGATCGCGCATTCCACGAGCGTCAGGTTGAAAATACGTCCCTGGCTCGCACCTAGCACGCGCAGCACCGCGATCTGCCGTCGTCGCTGCTCCATGCTGTTGTAGAGCGCCAGCATGATGCTGATGCCGCTGGAAACCAGCACGACCACAGCGATCGCGAGGAACACCCGATTCACCTGATCGATGATCGAGAAGAGATTGCCGATTTCCTGGCTGGGGTTGGCCACTGTCAGCGTCCCGTCGCGGCGTAACTGATCGAAGACCTGGGGCAGGTTCGCTGGTGCGGAGTTTTCCTCGCGCGACAGCAGCCGCAGCAGCGCCGCCGTGATCTTCTTATCTTCCGCGATCAACTGCTCGGGTGTGGTGCGCTCCACCTCGCCCTTGGCCTGTGCCTCACGCCGATCCTGAGCGTGCATGATCCAACTGGATTGCAGGCTACAGAACAACGCACGATCATGGCTCGTCAGCGTCGGCGCGAGCACGCCCACTACCTTGAATCCAAACTCCCGATGGATATGCGTCCCGCCCGGTCCTTCCCCGCCCTCCGAATCGGCGTGTTCTTCATGCTCCCCATGCGCTTCGTGATCAGCATGCTCATCATGCGTGCCAACATGGTGAGTTGCGTTGTCAACGTCACCATCGGTTCGCAATCCCTGAGAAGCCTTGGACCAGCCGTGCGTGAGATAGAGCGTGTTGCCGATCTTCAGCCCGGTTCGCCGCGCCACCGCGCTGCCCAGCACGACTTCAAAGTCACCGCCAAACGCCTTGCCGCTCGCAAACGCCCACGCCTCGCCCGGTGCCGGCTTGAAACTCGAAAAAAACTCCGGCGTCGTTGCGACGACTGGAAACGCTCGGAAACTATCGCCGATTGCCGTGGGTATCGCGTACTGCCACGGCGCCTGCTGCTGCAATTGCTCGAAGCGATCCCACATCAGCGGCCTTCTGGGCGGATTGGCATAGAAGATGTTGTTGAGCACCGCAACAGTCGAACTGGCCTCGCCCGAAACCAGCAGGTGCATGTCGCCCGCGCCGCGTTCAAAACTCCGCTTGCCGCTATTGCGCAGCGTCAGCAGCACGATGATGAGCGCGACCGCGACCGCAACGGTGATGATCGTCGTCACCGTCGAGAACCATCGTGCACGCAAACTCCGCAGGACGATCGTGAAGTCGTTCATCGCGTTCCTCCGATTCCTGTACCCGTCCCCACTCCAGCCCCCAGACCAGCCCCCAGACCAGCCCCAGAC
>CAYRPC010000046.1:0-20142 GCA_964425995.1 uncultured Phycisphaeraceae bacterium | reverse complement strand
CCACCGCCGCTACGCCCACCGGAGAAACTACGCGGGCGCTCTTCGCGCTCGCGAGCCTCGTTGACGGCGAGCTTGCGACCCTTGGCGTCGTAGTTGTTCAGGGCATTGATGGCGTTTAGCGCCTCGGTATCGTCGGGCATTTCAACAAAGCCGAAGCCCTTGGAGCGACCGGTTTCGCGATCGATGATGATCGAAGCCTTATCGACTTTGCCATGCTGGCTGAACAAGTCAACCAGTTCCTGCTCGGTAATGGCGTACGGAAGGTTCCCGACAAAGATGTTCTTCATGAAACGTCCAGACCTTTGCCCGGGGCCAACATCCTATGAACCAAAGACTGACCACCCAGGCACAATCAATTTCGGTCCAGACACAGCACCGCGAGGGGAAGACCCGCGCCAGTGCCTTTTGAACGAAAAGTATACCAGAAATCCAAAAACCCACAAGTGCGGAAAAGCGGGAATTCAGAAGTTGTCAGGGAATGAGCAAACGTGTTTGGATAAGCCAACGATGAGATCACAAGTCTTTTTCGTGAATGTATTTACATAGCAAAAACGGCACAAAATCTACAGGCTGAACCGACTGGTTTATCCCCAATCTATTCACACAAATAGACGAGATTGCGCTACTGCAACGGTAGTGCTTTTCTCCAGCGTTCCATGAGCGCGTGATCTGTCAAGTCAAACTTCAGCGGGGTGATCGTGATAATCCCTTGCATCAACAAGTCCACGTCGCTGCCAGGCTCGGTCGCGTGGAAGTCCAGCCCGTGCCCCGCCGCCCAGTAATAGGTTCCACCCGATGGGCTTTCGCGTCGCTCGTACTTGTCGATCAGGCCATGGACATTCATCGGTGCAACATGGATCGGGGGCATGACGGTCGGGTCGTCGTGGGCGGGGGCTGGATAGGGATCAAAGCGACCTCGTTCCTGTGGGCGCGAGCCGGTCCAACTTGCGTCGGGCTGTTCGCTCCCCCTTTGGCGGTCTTCGGTGGCTGGGATGTTGATACTGAGGATCTCGTAGGGCTTTGGGCCGCCCGCGGCAAAGATCGCCTCGAGGGCAAACCGGGCTCGGGCCGCGGCGAGGTCAAAGCGCGGCTTGCCCCGTCCCAGACGCAGACTCACGGCGATCGACGGAATGCCCAGGAAGGCGCCTTCGATCGCCGCGGCGACAGTGCCGCTGTAAATGACATTGATGCCGCAGTTGGCACCGGCGTTCATGCCACTGATGAGCACGTCGGGCTTGGAACCGGCGCCAAACTTTTCGGGCCAGAGTTGCGACACGGCGAGTTTGACGCAATCCGCGGGGCGCCCCTCGACGCCCATGCCCGAGGCGTTCTCGCGCGTGCCGGGAAGATCGCGAAGGTGGGGGAGCGTCTCTTCGCTAGTCATCAGCGGCTCGTGAAAGGTGATGCCGTGGCTGGTGGCGGATTGCACGGTGAGGGGCGCGACGGTGAAGCAGGTTGGGAGACTGGCAAAGGCAGCCGAGCGCAAGGGGCCTGGGTGGCGGGTAGTGCCGCGAGTGATTGCGTCGTGGAGGGCGAGTATGCCCGGGGCGCGGATGCCGTCGTCGTTGGTAAGGAGTATGCGCACGATCCATCATACGAAACGAGATGCTTGCAGACGGCATGGTTGCGTTACGCAGTGAGGGCGCAGTAATCAGGCCGATCCGCGGCGTCTTGATGTCGGAACGCGCGCACGATGCGACCATCACGCACGAGGAACGCGCCGGGCATCTGGAAGCCATCGCCCCGCAGCCTGCCCACGAGGTGTTTTCCAATGAGGCCGGCGATCATGCCGCGAAGCCACAGACGCGGTCCAAAGAGTTGTGCCAGCGAGCCGCGATGCAACTCGAAGGCGGCGTAGAAGGTCTTGTTGGGATCACTGACGCGGGCAACATTGGCGAGGTTGTACCGTGCAAAGAATGCCCGTGCCGTTTCTTCGTCCATCATGTGGACGAGGCAGATCGTGCTGGATCGCTCGATGCTGGCGCGCTGGACCTGAATATCCGCGAGAGTCTCGCGGCAGAATGTGCAGCCCAGGTGGCGCAGGAAGACTATCAGCAAGGGACGCTGCTGCGACAGCGAGAGCAACGAAACGCCCGAGTCGGTTGTCGTGTTCGCGAGCGAGTCACGGATGTTGACTGGTTGCGACGGATTCGCTTCGATCAGGTTCGCCGCACGATCTGATTCGTTGACGCGATACGCATGCCTCAGCATCAACGCGAATGGAATCCACCAGATCAAGTCGTTGGTGAGGAGCGTGATGCCAAAGCGAAGTGGCACAAGATCTCGCACGAAGTGGGCATCGATGAAGCCAAGGGGCCCGAAAATCTTACCCAAGAGGCCCACAAGCACGATGGGCCAGTGGCGAGCAACATCGGTCGCGGCGAACCAATAACCCACGCCATACACGCCCACGATCATCCCGATGCACTGCCACAGGAACGGGTAGTTGGGCTGGGGCATGTCCAGCAGGGACCAGAAGTGATGCGGGAAGAGGACTGACCACGCGCCCCAGAGCAGGTTATAGACGCCCGCCAGGCGAAGCGCAGTAGTCATCCAGCGTGGTTGGGAACTGTGGGTCATACAACGTGCATTCGACGCGGGGCTGCTCGTGGATGTTGGGCGAGGGAGCCAGCAAAGCAATCAGCGGTTGAGCAGCGATGCTTGCTCGTTTCGGCGCAGGTGCGCAACCAGGAGCGCGGGGTCAAGCAAGTCCTGCACGCCATCGAGGTTGAGGTCGCTGGGCCCAGCGGCATCGGCATATGCGTCGTCGACGTTCACACGACTGTTGCTGTCGCGATCGAGGGTGGTGTTGAAGATTGTGCGGAGGAGCGTGTTGGGCTCTTCCTGCGCGGGATAGAGAAACGTGAGGGCTTGCGGCAGACGCGCAGCCCACGCGGCCTCATTGTGTTGCTGGTTGTAACCAATCGTGTGGCGGAGGGTCCCCTCAAGGCTGTAGCCGGGGGAGAAACCGCCGACGAAGTAGTCCCGGAGGTTGAGCGTGAGCCAGTAGTTGTCGTTGGAGGTGCCGCTATCGCCACTGTCCAAGTACGTGCGGATGGCGCGGGCGAGCGTTGTACGGACTCGATTGAGGTAGTTGGGGCAAGTCTGCCAGGCACCGCTCACTAGGCCTGCGCGGGTGAAAGTGTTGGTAAAGTCCCATCCCGCGTAGAGCGAGATCACGCCGCCCATGCTGCTGCCCATGATGCCAGTGACATCCGCAGCGGGCATGGTGCGATACTGGATATCGATCAAGGGCTTGACGGTGTCGCGGATATAGGCGAGGTACGCATCGCCACGACCGGTGCCGCCCAGGTTGTCCGTGGGCGGCAAGTAATCTCGCAGGCGGTTGGGGCCGTTGTCGAGCGCGACGACAATCACCTCGCGCATCTGGGCCGTGGCTTGCAGGTTCGTAAGCGTGGGCGCAGCGTTCCAACTGCCAAATGCACCGGATTCAAAGATGTTCTGGCCATCCTGCATGTAGAGCACGGGATAGGAGCGCTGGGGATGCTGGTCGTAGCCACGCGGAAGAAACACGCGATAGCCGCGGGTCTCGTTTAACTGGGGTGAGAAGAGCGTCGGAACACTGCTGGGGTTGTAGGCCCGACGTGCGACTGCGGGGTTGCTCGCAGGGACATAGGAATACAGCTGACCATCCTGGAGGAACGCACCATCGAGATTAGTGGAGTAGAAGCCACTGGAGGGGTATCGTGAGCCGCCAGAGGAATTCGTCAGGTAAAAGTCATACGCGCCTCCAGCAACAGCGAAGTTCCAAGCGAGCCATTGGCGTTCGCCCGCGCGACCAGTGACTGCGGGGCCCAGCACTTGCATGGGCAGGCTGGCAAAGGGCTGTGTAGTTCGAGCGGGACGATGCCAGAGGACCGGGCTATTGATATTCCAGGTTGCGATCAGTACTTTCGCTCGTGCGGGGTTGGTCTGCGCAGGAACGGTTAGAGTTGTCGCGGCTGTCAGGAATGTTCCGTTGGTTGGTTGGCTGGTCTGTCCCGGTCCATCATTGCGGCGCACGAAGCGATAGGTAGACGTCGTGCCAGCGGGCAGAGAGATGTTGGCACGCCAAGTGGGGTACGCACCCGGTTCAAGTTTCACGGCTCGGGTCATGTCGTTCGCGCCCAGTTCTGGCAAGTCGCCCAGGACGAAGATGGACTGGCCCACACTGGTGGTCTGGATGGTTTCAAAGAGGATGGATTGTCGCGGCGCGGGGCCTTGGGGCTGGGCGATGGCGGGCAAGCAGAGCATGCCCGTGATTGTCACGAGCGCGATGAAAAGAAAGCGGCAATCCATAAAGAAACGGTAGCAAGTGTGCAGACGACCCGAGGCCGGATATGGGCCCAGGACTCGATTCTGGCAAGCCCCATTGCGTCGTCATCGCACATAATTGGCTTGGCTGATGTGCAGAGATTTTCAGGCGATCTTGGCTACCAAGCCCCTCGCTTGAATGTTGGCGAGTATCGTCGGTGTTGCGTGGATTTGTCCTCGACCAGAGGCCAATTCTCAAGATGCGTCCATAGCAGGTCCGGGAAAGTCAGTTTGCGTGGCTGTCGTCTGAGATTCCAGAGCCGCCCATACCCTCGCCCATGCGGTATGCGATGATCATGGCTGGCGGCGCTGGCACTCGCTTGTGGCCCATGAGCCGCAAGGATAAGCCCAAACAACTCCTGCGCTTCATCCAGCGCGAGCATGAGAAGCAGCCTCTCGCGCTGCTTGAACTTGCGGACAACCGCCTTGACGGCCTGATCGATCAGAAGCGCCGATACATCTGCACCGCCGAGAGGTATCGCGATGCTGTCTCGGAGTTACTCCCCAAGTACAACGACGAGCGCATTCTGGGCGAGCCTGCGGCGCGTGACACGGTCAATGCTGTGGGCTTTGCGGCCGCAATTCTTGCCAAGGAAGACGAGGACGCAACCTTCGCGGTGCTCACGGCGGATCATGTCATCGAGCCCATCGACACGTTTCAGGAACGTATGGACCTGGGCTTCCGGCTGGTGGAGCAAGACCCCAGTCGCTTTGTGACCTTCAGCATCAAGCCGACATATCCCGCGACGGGCTTTGGGTATGTTGAGCAGGGCAATCCGATCCGCGATGCGAAGGATGGGAAGAAGCCCGCCATCGACGGAGCAAAGGAAAAAGCCTACTACGTCCAGCGCTTCGTCGAGAAACCCGATCGTGCCCGCGCCGAGGTCTATGTTGAGAGTGGTGATTATGCCTGGAACAGCGGCATGTTCGTCTGGCGGGCCCAGACATTCCTCGACGCGCTCGCGAAGTTCAAGCCCGAGAGTTACGAAGGCCTCATGGAGATTCAGAAGGCCTGGGGCAGCAAGAAGTTCAAGAGCGTGCTGAGCGAGGTGTATCCAAAACTGCCCAAGATCAGCGTCGATTACGCCGTGCTGGAGCCCGCCTCCAAAGCCGCGGCCAAGGCGGCGAGCAATACCGCCTCGGGCAAGAAAGCCGATGCCCACTTCAGCGTCTGCACCGTGCAGATGGACCTGACGTGGCTGGACGTGGGCAGTTGGCCCAGCTTTGCTGAGACGGTGCAACCCGATCGTGCCGGCAACCGCACAGCGGGCGAGGGCGAGAGCATCATGGTTGATTGCCGTAACTCGCTGAGCATCGCCAGCAAGGGACACACCGTGGCGGTGCTCGGGCTAGAGGACGTGATCGTGATCCACACGCCCGACGCGACGCTGGTGATGCCCAAGAGCAAGAGTGAGGAACTGAAGAAACTCCATGGGGTGTTGGAGGAGGGGTTGAAATAGGCGTGATGCTGTAGCGGTGGCTCATGCGTCCCCGCATGAGTACGAAAGTCGAGGGAGTTCGGTCACAGGCGAGGATGCCTGTGCCACCATCCCGCTCTCAAGGTGTTCATCATGCGATATCTCTCGATTGACCTGGGCGACAAGCGTACCGGCATCGCCACGGGCGACAGCCTGATGCGAATCGCGTCGCCGGTTGCAGTCTTGGATGTGCCACTGGCGGATCGGGATGGCCAGGCCTTGCTGGACGCGATCGTGCGCACCATCGAGGACTTCTGGACCCCGCGCGATCCGGGTGAACTCGTGGTGGGGCTGCCCCTGAACATGGACGGCACCGAAGGCCCCGCCGCGGCCAAGGTGCGGGTGCTGGCGACGAAACTTGCGGAGCGGACGAAGCGGACCGTGCACCTTTTTGACGAGCGTCTGACGAGCGCCGAGGCGGACTGGCGGATGTCGCAGTCGGGCCTGACGCATGCCCAGAAGAAAGCCCGACGAGACGCAATTGCAGCAGCGGCGATTCTGGAAGGATTCTTGAATTCGTTATCCGCCGCAAGCCAGGAACGCCCGCGTGAAAACGACCAGGCGTAAGTCGTCGAAGCCGTAGTCACTGAGGTTTCGCGCTACCATTCCGTGTTGAGTGTTCCGATTTTTTTTCACGGAGATGACGATGTCGATCAACCTGTCCCCCGCCTCTACGTCCGCCGCCCCCGTTGCTTCCGGAGCGACCGCTCGTGCCGCGCAGGTTGATCTGTCCAAGTTGGCCAAACTCTGGCCCACGCCCCAGGAGATTGGCGACAAACCGCTGGTGTGGGTGAATGGGAAGCTGGTGCCCAAGGGCCAGGCGATGGTGAGCGTGTACGACCACGGCCTGCTGTATGGTGACGGCATCTTCGAGGGCATTCGCATCTACAAGGGCAAGATCTTCAAGTGCAAGCAGCACTTGGATCGCATGTACTCGTGCGCCGAGAAGATTCATCTGACGATTCCTGTCTCGCGCGAGGAGATGGAAGCAATTCAGCGCGAATGCATCCGTGCCAACGGGATCGACGAGGGATACATCCGCATGGTCGTCTCGCGCGGCTATGGCACACTGGGGCTTGATCCACGCCGCTGCCCGGTGGCGGGCGTGATCTGCATCGCCGATCAGATTCGCCTGTACGAACCCAAGTTCTATGACGAGGGGATGCGCGTGATAGTCGCGAAGCGACCCAAGACCTCGCGCGACTGCCTTGATCCGCGCATCAAGAGCCTGAACTATCTCAACAACATTCTCGCCAAGGTCGAGGCCATCGAGGCCGGCTGCGACGAGGCCATCATGCTCAGTCCCGATGGCTGGGTCACCGAGTGCACGGGCGACAACATCTTCGTCGTCAAGAACGGCGTGGTCTATACCCCGCCCCACGTTACGGGAAACAGCGGCAGCCTTGAGGGCATCACCGAACGTTTCGTCCGCACCGAATTGTGCCCCGCGGTCGGTGTGCAGTGCGTGGTCAAGGAAATGCGCCTTGAGGAAGTTCTCAAGGCCGACGAAGTATTCCTGACGGGTACGGCGGCGGAGATCATCGGTGTGAATGCGATCGATGTCGATGGCCCGAGCAGCGGCAAGAACGTGAAGATCGGGACAGGCAAGGAAGGCGCGATCACGCGGAAGTTGCGGATGAAGTTCCGCGAGGTGGTGACGAGCGATCATGTGCCGGAGGATTAAGCGGATACAACAGCTTTCAGCGTGGTACTCTCTTGAGAGCACAGGCGTCCTCGCTTGTATTCAAACGTCGGACGTGTGCTCAGGCGGGGATGCCTGAGCCTTCCTGTTCGTACACTCTCGATGTGATCAGGGAAGTCACCATGGACAGCGAGAAGGGCACAAGTCAGATCGGGCCCAAGGGTGCTTTGCCCCTCGCGGAGCGAGCAGGTGCCAAGGGGGCAAGTTCGGGCTCCTTCACCCACCTCCACCTCCACACCGAATACTCCCTCCTGGATGGCGGCAATCAGGTTGACAAGCTCGTGGCCCGCATCGTCGAGCTGGGCATGACCAGCTGCGCGATCACCGACCACGGCAACATGTTCGGGGCCGCCTCCTTCTATCAGACCTGCAAGGAAAAGGGCATCAAGCCGATCCTGGGCGTTGAGGCGTACGTCACGCCGCCCGGCAAGCCGCGGACGGATCGCACATACAGCGGCGGGGGCGAGGGTGGGTATCACCTGGTCTTGCTCGCGATGAACAACCGGGGTTGGCAGAATCTGCTGGTGCTGTGTAGCGAGGCGTACCTCACAGGGTTCTACTACAAGCCGCGGATTGATCGCGAACTGCTGGCCAAGCACAGCGATGGGCTGATCGCGATCAACGGGCACCTGGGCAGCGAGATTGGCGAGCACTTGCTGGCGTTTGAGCGGACGGGCGATGAGAAGCACTGGCTCCTTGCAAAGGAAAGTGCGGAGTGGCATGTGCGGACATTTGGGGATCGTGATTCGGCATTCGATATTCGGCATTCGTCTCCAAGTCCCGGCACGAACGCCGAATCACGAATCCAGAATGCCGATTCAACCGGCAGTATCCCGCGGTTTTACGTCGAACTCCAGCACCATGTCCCCGAGCAGAACGCCATCAACAAGTGGCTGATCAAGCTGGCGCGCGAGGTCGGTGCGCCGCTGGTCTGTGACAACGACGCGCACTTTCTCAGGGAAAGCGACTACGACACGCACGACACGCTGATTTGCATCAGCACGGGCAAGGGCAAGCGCGATGAGAATCGCATGCACTACCCGCGCGAGGTGTATGTCAAGAGCCCGCAGGAGATGGCCGATCTGTTCGCGGGCGAGGATTACAACGCGGGGGCCTTTCGGAACGCGGGGCTTGAAGCCCTCGCCAACACGCAGAAAATCGCAGAAGCGTGCAACGTCACGCTGCCCATCGGGGCAAACCACGCGCCGATGGTGCGGGTGACGCTGCCCAGGGCCAAGGACCTGCCCAAGCACGACGATCCCAAGTATGCGGGCGATCTGACAATCTGGTATTCCGACTACTGCTCCTGGTTTGAGTTGAGCCCGTTCCGCAATGAGGACGGCAGCGAACTCAGCGACGCAGACAAGGCCAAGGCAAAGTCGGATTGTGACGCGGCGTTGAAGTTGCTGGCTGAAGGCGGATTCATCTGGCGATATGGACGGCCCATCGCTTCCGTAGAGGGACGAGCCCCAGAGGCGGCTCATGCCGCCGATGCCGATCACACCGCAAAGGTTGCACGCCTCGAGCGCGAGCTCAACATCCTCGCCAACAAGAACATCTCCGCGTACTTTCTGATTGTCTGGGACTTCGTGAACTGGGGCCGCAGCAACGGCGTGCCCGCGCTCGCGCGTGGTTCGGGCGTGGGCACGATGGTCGGATACGTGCTGGGTCTTTCCAACGCCTGCCCGGTTCGTTATGGCCTGCTCTTCGAACGATTCACCGATCCAGATCGCAGCGAATACCCCGATATCGATATCGACCTCTGCCAGGATGGGCGCGGCCGCGTCATCGACTATGTGCGTCGCAAGTACGGACACGTCGCGCAGATCATCACGTTCGGCACGCTCAAGGCCAAGGCCGCTATCAAGGACGTGGGGCGCGTGCTGGAGATTCCGCTCGCAGAGGTTGATCGGATTACCAAACTCGTTCCCGAGCAGTTGAATATCACCATCGCCGAAGCGCTCAAGAAGGAGCCCGAACTCGCCGGGATGTATGCCAAGGACCTTCGCATCAAGGAACTGCTGGACCAGGCAACAGCCCTTGAGGGCCACACGCGTCATGCCGGGGTCCACGCGGCGGGCGTCATCGTCGCGACGCGGCCTTTGCAGGAGATCGTTCCTCTCTACAAGCAATCCGGCAAGGAAAAGGAAGGCGAACTCGACGCGGTCATCACGCAGTGGGACGGTCCCACCTGCGAAAAGATGGGCTTGCTCAAGATGGACTTCCTGGGCCTGCGCACGATCTCGATCGTGACGCGGGCGAAGCGGCTCATTCGCGAAACGATGAGTGAGCGAGAGATTTGGGAGGCGGTTGGCAGGGAAGCGGAGTATCAAGCAAACGAGCGAACCAGCGAACCAGCGAACCAAGGAATCGATGGAATCGCCACCGCCGCTCGTTCGCAGGTTAGTTCCTTGGATCACCCGCTGGACCTGGACCGCCTCTCCTTCGCCGATCAGCGCGTCTTTGAGATCTTTCGTCGTGGCGAGACCACCGGCGTGTTTCAGTTTGAATCAGGCGGCATGCGCCGTCTACTGGTCGAGATGAAGCCCGACCGGCTCGAAGACCTGATCGCGGCCAACGCGCTCTTTCGACCAGGGCCGATGGACCTGATCCCCGATTACAACCGGCGCAAGCACGGCACCGAGCAAGTGCCCAAGGTCCACGAGATTGTTGATACTCACACGCGTGAGACGTATGGCGTGATGGTGTATCAGGAACAGGTCATGCAGATCGTGCATGGTCTGGGCGGCATCAAACTGCGCGATGCCTACTCACTCATCAAGAACATCAGCAAGAAGAAGCACGACAAGATCGAAAAGGAACGTCCCAAGTTCATCGACGGAGCCGTCAAGCAGGGACTCACCAAAGAAGGTGCCAACGATCTTTTCGAACTGATCCTCAAGTTCGCGGGCTACGGCTTCAACAAGAGCCACAGCACCGGCTACGCCATCGTCGCGTATCAGACGGCGTACCTCAAGTGCTTCTATCCCGCTCAGTACATGGCCGCGTTCCTGACGTATGAAAGCCAGGCCAACAAGGTCAGCGACTGGATTCCGTATCTTGAGGATTGCCGGCGCACGCGAATCATCGACGCGAAACAGTGCGGCCCCGAAGAGCGCACGCCAACCACCATCGCCACGGGCATCGAGGTCAAGCCGCCCGACATCAATCTGTCAAAGGCCGACTTCGCCGTGGTTGGCGGAGTGTTGGGTACAAACCTGGGTACTAATTTGGGTACCCCCTCGCTCCGCGAGGGGACTCCATCCAAAAGTACGAACTCCCCGTCACAAGCGAATCCACCCCTCGCGGAGCGAGGGGGTACCCACCACCAGACTTCTTCGCACATCCGCTTCGGTCTCAAGGCCATCAAAGGCATCGGCGAGAAGGCGATCGACTCGATCATCGCGGAGCGGGACAAGTCCGGAGCGTTCACGAGTCTCTTTGACTTCTGCGAGCGCGTTGCGCCCGGCGCGATCTCCAAAGCGATGCTCGAATCGCTCATCAAGTGCGGTGCGTTCGATGGCGTTCATGGGCGAGAAAACCGCGCCGCGATGGTCGGCACGATCGACGCCTCCATCACCGCGGGCCAGCGACTCGCGCAGGACAAAGCCGCAGGCCAAGGCGGGCTGTTTGGTGGGGGCGTGCAACGAAGTGGTGGGGGTGGAGGAGCGAAGGGCGAACAAGCCAACCGAGAATCACAACCTTCCACTAAGCCCGAGAGTGCATCCGCACTCGCCCCGTTGGCCCGCGTGACGCCCTGGCCCGAGAAAGAACTGCTCAACTTCGAGAAAGAAGTGTTGGGCTTTTATGTCAGCAGCCATCCGCTGGAGCGATGGAAGCACTGGAGTGACGCGTTCGCCAGTGCCAGCACTTCGCGTTTGAAGGAGTCGCCACAGGATGCACGCGTGGTGCTGCCTTGCATGATTCAGAGCGTGCGGTCCATCGTCGTTCGCAACGGCAAGAGTGCGGGCCAGAAGATGGCGATCCTGACGGTCGAAGACCATACCGGCGCCGCCGACTGCGTCCTCTTCACCGATAACTTCGCCAAGTATGGCCACCTTGCGGAAGCAGAGCGGGTCGTCTTCGTGCTTGGGCGACTGGACCTCTCACGAGGCGATCCCCAGGTGATTGTCGACCGCCTCGTGCCCATCGAGGGCGTGCCCTACGACAATGGAAAGGTGCGCTTGTTCGTCGATGAAGTGCGGCTCAACGGCTCAGCAAGCGACGCGCTCGCGCGGGCCATCGGCTTTCTGCGTCAGACCGACACCAAGCCGCTGGGCACGATCGAGGCAAAGCCAACCGAGCAACGCCCTGCTGCACTGTCCGTTGTTGAGGCCGCGAGCCAGAACATCAAGTTCCCAGTTGAGGTGATCATCGGGACCGAATCATGCGTTGCGATCATCCAGGCCGACCCGCGCTTCCGCGTTGAACTCGTCCCCGACATGATCAAGAGCGTCGAAGCAGCACTGGGCGTGGGCATGATCCGCGTAGTAGGGGGCTTCACGGTCGAAAAGGACAAGCCCAAACCCTGGGAAAACAAGAAGAAGTTCAAGGGCGGGGACGAGGAATAGTCAGGAGGTATCGACGGTCATGGAGCGACCCGTTCGAAATCCAAAATCGTGCGAGTTTCTCAGGACTTTCACGATTGATTCACTGGCTTTCGCACCAAAATCGGGTAGTGTGTGGGAGGTCCGGTGTCCCGATGTTCAGGCGTCCGGCTCGGCATACACAAGGTTTCTCGCTTTATTCGACCAAGGAGTTGGCCATGGTTCGCACTCAACTAAGTCCGATGCTCTCTGTGACAGGCCTTGTTGCAGTTTGTCTGGGATCTTCGCTCGCAATCGCCGCAGAGTCTGTGAGCATCCCACTGACGGGCCTGCAGATTCGCAACGCGACAACCCAGTCCGGCTCCAGTTCTCCCAACACCATCGACCCCGCCAATAACTACACAGTCACGTATAGCCCCGATACTCGCATCCAAGGGGTAGGCGAGGGCGGCTTTGCGATCTATGTCTTGCCCAGTCTCTTCCCCAATCCAGTCACGCTGGATCAGATGCTGCAAACCCTCACGGGCGACCCAATGGCCGACTTTCCGGAATCTTCCCAAGTGGCCAACCCGTCGGGCACGCATCCCGCCGTGCTCATCAACGATGTGCTTGATGGATCGGCCGAGCAACTGGGCATCACGCTGACCTTCAGCGCCACGCTCACGTCGCAGATCAGTGCCGCCAACATCGCTTCGTTCAATATCTCCAATGTTGTCCTGACCAGCAGCAGCACGCTGATCCGCCCCGGCTACCTCCGCTTTACTTCAGGCACCGTCATCATCACTCGGACCCCAATCGTTGGTCCAACCTGCGATTCGATTGACTTCAACAACGACGGCGGGCTCTTTGATCCCACCGATGTCGATGCCTTCCTCAGTGTCTACAGCGAAGGCTCTTGCGTTCCTGCGACGGCAACCTGCAACGACATCGACTTCAACAACGATGGCTCGCTCTTTGATCCCTGCGATGTTGCTGCGTTCCTCCTGAGTTTCAGTGAAGGCCCTTGCACGCTGTGCGGGCAGTGAGCGGGCAGTATTTGTAATGCTACGTATCGGTGCAAGCCGGTTGCCCAGTCCACGGCTGGAGGAGTTTGGCTGCTATGCGTTGTGGCTCTCCAGGAACCACAGCAATTTGTCGCACTCGCGAGAGATGCCCGTGAATAGGTCCGCTGTATTCGCGTCGCCAGCCTGATCCGAAGTGTCGATTGCTGCGCGAACGTGTTTTCCAAACGATGCAAGCGAGATGATGAGCGCGTCCAGATGGTGAGGACTGCGCGCGTGGATGAGGCCGGATTCGTAGGGCGCAAGGCTCGATGCTTCCAGCGAGTTTGCAAGCAATCCACAAGCCGCGCCGCCCAGCGCGTTGGCGCGTTCGGCAATGTCGTCCATGAAACCATCGGTAGCCTGGGCAACGCGGTCGAACAACTCATGCAACTACATGAACGTTGATCCTGCAATGTTCCAGTGGGCATGCTTGGCGCGGGCACGCAGATCAATCGCGTCCGCCAGTCGTGCCAGCAGCAGTGCCACCATCGCCTCACGGATTGATGCAGAAAGATCGTTGCGGGTGGGAGTGACGAGCATCGACTTGGTAGTAGGGCGCTTGGCCATGGAGGTCCTTCCAGGAAAACAAAACCGAACGTCTGCGAGCCACGCCATGAGCGACGGGCACATCGGACTCACTGGTTCCCAGCGTGAAGCGGTGCGAGAGGGATTCGAACCCCCGAGACCCTTTCGAGTCTATCCGATTTCAAGTCGGAGGCCTTCAGCCGCTCGGCCATCGCACCGGTAGTTATCATCGTATGGACATGAAACTGATCGGTCGATGGCTGGCTCCCGGGCAACTCGATCCAGGGGTAAGACAAGCATGTGCCATAGTGATTTTTTTCTGCTCCAGAGAGCAGACACGCTGGTGCTTTCTACTCTTTGTCATGCCCACCTCCCAAGTAGCCCAGCAGGCCACGCCCTTCGCCGCCCGCACCGATGCTCTTTTCGCCCAACTTCGCAAGGATGGCATCTGGAAAGAACTCCAGACCATCCAGGGCCCGATGGATGCCGAGATCACGCTCATCAGGAATGGCAAGCCTCAGAATGTGCTCTGCTTCTGCTCCAACAATTACCTTGGCCTTGCGAACCATCCCGAGGTTGTCGAGGCCGGACACAAGGCCCTGCGTGACTATGGCGCGGGCACTGCCAGCGTCCGCTTTATTTGCGGCACTTTCGCCCCTCACTGGGAACTCGAGCAGCGCATCGCCCAGTACATGGGCACGGAGGCAAGTTATTCGTTCGTCAGCGCGTGGACGGCCAACGAAGCCGTCTTCCCCACGCTGTGCGAGCCGGGCGACATCATCATCAGCGACGAACTCAACCACGCCTGCATCATCGACAGCATCCGCCTGGCGACCACGATCAAGAAGGGCATTCACAAGGCCGTCTATCGCAACAACCTCGTGGGTATTCAGGTGGGTCCCCCCTCGCTCCCCGAGGGGAGCCCTCCCGTTGCAGGCTCCCTCCACGAAGCCCTCGTCAAGGCACGTGCCAACCCAGATGTCACTGGCCAGATATGGGTCGTCACCGACGGTGTCTTCAGCATGGAAGGTTCGATCGCCGACCTGCCCGCGATGCGAAGGCTCTGCGACCAGTTCGGCGCGATGCTCGTCGTTGATGACAGCCACGGGCATGGTGTGATGGGCAAACTCGGCCGCGGCACGCACGAGCATTGGGGCATGATCGATGATACTGGTCGGCCCTCCGAGCCGACAGCCAATCGCATCGACCTCTTTACTGGAACCCTCGGAAAGGCCCTGGGTGGTGGTGCGGGTGGATTTGTGGCTGCGAGCCAGCAAGTAATCGACCTCATCGTCCAACGGGGCCGGCCAACGCTGTTTAGTAACGCCCTGCCCGTGACAATCGCAGCGAGCGCGAGCAAGGCCATCGAGATCACCCTGCGCGAGCCGCAGCGCGTCCAGCGCCTGAAAGACAACGTCCGGTACGCACGCACCAAACTCAATGCATCGGGCTTTGACGTGCTGCCCAGCCCCACCGCGATCTGCCCCATCATCGTTCACGACACGGCGAAGGCGATTGCCATGAGCAAGCGACTGCTGGACCTGGGCATCTTTGTGATTGGCTTTGGATACCCAGTCGTGGCCGAAGGGCACGCACGCCTTCGCTGCCAGATATCAGCTGCCCACACGACGGAACATATCGACGCGCTGGTGGAGGCGTTGAAGAAACTCTGAACGACGCCCGTTTCAATCCTCTGACGCTTCCATATTCCCCAGTTCCCGAAACGCTGCCTCATATCCAAGCAGCGCCTGCTCGCACACCTTCGCCGCCGCGATCATCCCCGCTTCGCTACCGATCTGTGCCTGCGTCACGCCCAGCGCCGATCGAAACGTGTACAACTTGTCCTCGCTGCGGAAGTGCTCAAAGCCCAGCGCGAGGCCGTTGTAGCCAAGATCGACCATTTCTTCCTGCAACAGATCATCGATCTTGTCGCCTGTGAACATCAAGTCCGCCTCGATCGACTGACTCAGATATCGAGCGCCGGTCTGCAGGCTCACCCACAGGCACACACCGTCCTGTTGGTTATTTGCGTTGCGCACGTCCGCTCGAATCGCGTAGAACGCAGGTTCGGCACTGGCCCTGGCCTCGCAGCGAAGCATGGGTAACCCGACAATCCCGCCCCCCATGCTGCTCGTGGCCCCAGCGCCCGACATGACAATCGCAACTTCCCCAAACACTCCCGACACACGCGCGGCATCAGCCACGCGTTGCAGCAGCGCTTGGAGCAGATCGGGACGAAAACCAATCACAACCGCAACAGATGAACTCATGCCCGATTGTTCGCTCGCCAACGCCTCAGAGTTGAGACATGCAATCCCGTAGCCAGTTGGCAACAGTTTCATGGCCGCAACTGATTGACCGCGCCTTATTGACCGCAAATGGTGCAAGGCCCTTCACTGAACACAAGAAGGAAACTCTCAATGTCGCAGGGATCAAATGTGCTGGTGTCGTTGTTAAAGTCGATGTCGTTGCACATCGCGCCAAGAGGCAGGCATGGCCCCTCCGCAAAGACGCTCAGGAATGCTTCGATATCCGTGGGGTCAAAGGCCGCCCCGTCGTTGTTGAAGTCGACCAAGTCGCAGGTGGGCCCGGTTGCTATCGAGAGTGCCGCAGCACCGCTGGTTGCCGATGCTCCGCACAGCCCAGTGACCACGCAGCGATAGTTGCCAGCGTCACCAGCCTGCACACTGTTGATCTGGAGCGTCGAACCATTGAGCCCGCTGAATCTCGGATCAGCGTTCAGGTTGATGCTGTTGCGCTGCCATTGATAGGCAAGGCCGGTCCCGTTGGCCAACACGTTGAACGTTGCAGTGCCGCCCAAACTCACACTCTGGGGCACGGGGTTGCTGGTGATGGCCGTCGTCGCCGCTCGCTGACCCGCGTTCTGAGCGCTCTGCGGGCCGCCCAGCGTGCACTGTGCGCTGTTGAGACGCACGGCGTAGTTGTACTGCGTGCCCGGCACGGCGGTCGTGTCGTCAAACTGCGTTGTGAATTGGCCTGAGACGCTTGCGATCTCCGCAAAGCTCCCGCCCACCGGTCCACGTTGAATGCGATAGCCGGTCGCACCGGGAACGGCGGTCCACGTTACACGAACGAAGTTGCAGGAGGTTGAATCGGTTGCCAAGACATCCTGCACAGATGGGCAGTTGATGGCAAAGTTTGCGTTGTTGATGTCGAAGAAGACGTTGTTGGTTGGCTCGACGCGGATGCGAGCCTGATTGGTCGTGACAGTGGGAATGGTCACATTTTCGCTGCCGTCGTTGGGCGTTGATGCACTCAGCACATAGGGGAAGGTTGTGCCGCCATCGATGGACAGCAGGATGCGAACGCTGGTAGCGTTGAAGGGCGAGGCGTTGGTGTTTGCAACGTTCCATGTGACAGCGGTCGTGCCATTGCCAGGCACCGAACCGCCCGTGTTGAACACATTGATGACAAACGGCCCGCCACTCGCGTTCACGGTGTAGTTGATATCCGCCACCCGCACCGCGCCAAAGCCGGCCCGGTTGTCACGAACCGTGAGTCGTAGGGATAGCGTGCGAGCGACCGTTGGATACTGCTCACCAATGTTGGGCGTTCCGTCGAGGACATCGACCAGCCTGGGGAACGTGCGGGTGTTGCTGGTGCTTGGGGCAAAGACGCGGAAGAGTGGGCTGCTGCCGTTGTCTGTGCTGCCCGTGCCGATCGCGGGCTGGGCAGCGCCCAGGTTGCGCTGTTCCCAGGAGTACGTCAGTGCATCGCCATCCGCGTCTGTCGCGATGCCGGTCGCGGTGAAGGCTGTGCCAATAGGAATCGTGAAGGTCGTCAATGGCGTGATCGTGGGCAGGTTGTTCGCGGTGTTGCTATTGGTGCCGCAGTTGCCGCCACCGGTGATGCGCGCGACCACCTGCATGTACGCGCCCTGGTTGAACATCGTGTCCCAGTTGCTGAGATTGTTCGAGGACCCGCACAAGCCCTGGTAGCCCATGATGGTGCTGCCACTGCCCGGCTCGTAGGCGTTGTTTGACGAGCGATTGGGCAGGCAGGTGTTGTTGCCGGCCGAGTCATCGGCGTTGAACGAGTGGCTGGCACCGAACTGGTGCCCGATCTCGTGCCCGACATATTTGACAGTGAAGAAGTCGCCCAGGGGCGGATTGACTCCTGTGCCACCTCGTGCCTTGCCGCTGCCGCAGACCGCGTTGAGCTGCGCCAGGCCGCCCAGATTCTGCGCCGACACCACATGCCCGATGTCATAGTTCCCACTGCCGATCACCGAATTGATGTTCGTCTGGTTCTCTCCCAGCATCGCACCCAAGTCCCCATCCGTATAGGGACCGGGATTGGCGGTGGTGTACATGAGATTCTGGTTGTTCGCGACCAACTGGAATCGGCACGCAAACTCGCGCTCATAGATCTGATTCAGGCGATTGACCATGGTCACGATCGCTGCCTGGGCCAGCGCGGGTGTTCCGCCATGGAAGTTGGTATAACTGGGCACCGCTGCCACGGCGAGGTCGTAGATGCGGAGCGTTCCGCCAGTCTGGCGATCCTCGAACGGATTCTCTTCCACGGGCAGCGCCTGTTCGATGACATGGCACTTCCAATCGCCCATGCGCACCAGTCGTGAGATGTCATAGACGCTGTAGTGCGTCGTATTGCCAAAGGTTGCGGGATCAATTGAGAAGCTCGACTCGGCTCCAAGCACCTGAGCGTGAAAACCCGTGGGCGTGTGGTCGAAGGCGCACAGTCGCTGTCGGATCGGTCAGTCCCTGGCCCACGAAGGTCTTCACCAATGCGACTAGCGCCTGCATGTCCGCCTGCAACTGCGGCTGCGCCACGGGCGACTCGACAACCTCGAACTAAGCCCAGTCGCCCTCGGGCGTCGGGAGGGCCAGCAACAAAGGCTGGCGATCCGGACCCATAGTGAACTCGCGGGGAGCGCCATTCAGAAACTGCTGGATCGCCCCAAAGTTGAGTGCGTACGTCCGATAGATCTCGGGACGTACCCATTCGCGTCCCGCCGCGACATCTGCGGGCAAGGCCGTAAGGGGCGACCAAAGGGTCTCGCCGGCGAAGGGGGCTTGCTGAGTCAGCGATGCGGGCTGCTGTGCCAGACTACTAGTAGAGACATTACCAATGCAGCCTGCGAATAGGGATAACGCGACCGCAGGGAGGTGAGGACGGGGCATGCTGGGACTCCGAACGAATTAAATGGGACTTATAATATGAGCAGAAACTTACAAATCGATCGCGTGCCCTTTGGGAAAAAGCACAGAACCCCCAAGCGCTGGTCGTCCGGCACCATCCGATCCGACACTCGGGGCGGTTGCACCAAACATCGGAACGACTCGATACCGAAGTGAGTCTTCAAAATCGATCCAAACGCCGATCCGACCAACTTATTGCACGCTCCCCGCCAATGTCGCGTTGGTGGGAAAGCGTTTGAGGGCACCCAGCAACTGCTCGACTTGCTGATGCGGGTGCATCGCCAGGAGCCTGCGGCGCAGCGCGCCCATGGTCTTGACTTCGGCCTCGCCCAGCAGGAGATTCTCCTTGCGGGTGCCCGACTCTGCGAGGTTCATGGCCGGAAATAAGCGGCGTTCGCTCACTTTGCGATCCAGGATCAACTCCATGTTGCCGCTGCCCTTAAACTCCTCGAAAATGACTTGATCAGCCTGACTGCCCGTATCAACCAGGCAACTGGCGATGATGGTGAGGCTGCCAGCCTCTTCGGTGTTGCGTGCAGCACCGAACAATTGTCGCGGGATGCTGAGTGCCTTGCTGTCCAGACCGCCGCTCAGGGTGCGTCCGCTGTTGGCATGCCTGCGGGATTGGTTGAAGGCCCGTCCAACCCGTGTGAGAGAGTCCAGCAGCACAACTACATGCTTTCCTGCGCGGACCATGTTCTTGCAGCGCTCGATGGTTGTGATGGCGGTGTCGATGTGCTTCTCAACGCCATGGTCGTTGCTCGACGCAATCACACGCACATTGGTTGTGGGAATGACAGGCACGCGCTGCGCAGCCGGCGCATCAGCGGCCTCACTACCAGCACCCCCGGCACTCGTCGCACCCTCTACCTCGTGCATCGCTTCCAGGCCTCTCGCCATCACTTCCCGCGCCAGCGCCTCGGTCTGAGGTCTAGTGAATGTGCGACGAAAGTCGGTCACTTCCTCGGGTCGCTCGTCGATCAAAAGCACGACCACCTCAACATCCGGGTGGTTGCGAACAATTGCAGTGGCAATGTCCTTGAGTAGCGTGGTCTTTCCTGCCTTGGGCGGGCTGACGATCATCGCGCGCTGCCCGCGTCCAATCGGACAGAACAAGTCGATCAGCCGGCAACTGGCCGGACATCCCGGATACTCCAGCGTCAAGCGAGGCGTGGGATCGATCGATGTCAGGTCCTCGAAGTTCTTGGCATTTGGTGGCAGCGTTAGCGGCTTGCCATCGACATCGAGCAACTGATTGGGGTTGGCGTGCTGCCCATTGCCTGCTTGGTTGGACCCCGCTTGATTGCCGTTGGATTGGCCATAGGTCCCTTGACCTCGTCCGCCCCCGCC
>CAYRPC010000045.1:0-20512 GCA_964425995.1 uncultured Phycisphaeraceae bacterium | reverse complement strand
GACGAGCGCCAAAATACCAAAAACCTTCTTCACGTGTATTCCTCCCTAAAAGGGTTCAAACGCGTGCGCGGTGGCTTCCTCACCACCTCGGCACGCCGGGATAATACCACGCTACCAGGGTGTCGTCAATCTGTTTGAGTACGCACAAGCTCGAATGGCACAAGGCTTTGCGCAACTGTAACGAGATAGTGCCCTACACCCCCCAAAAAAGCGTATTTATAGGGCGTTGGGGGAATTTTCATGCCGCGATCTTGGGGTTAGTCTTGTCCAAGAACCATGAGGCGTTCCCGCAACGCTGGTGGAATCGCCTCGCCAGCCTGCTTGAGCCGGTCCACTATCCCCTTGGCTTCGGCCTGCTCCTGAGGTGTTCCCGTCTTGAGCAACTCCGCAAGTGAGACCCATGACGCGTAGGCCTTCGAGTCCATATCGACGGCCTTTCGATATGCTGTGATCGCTAGGTCGCGCTTGCCCCGCGCCTTTTCAACCATGCCCATGGTGTCGAAGAAGGACGCGTTGGGCTGAGCGGTTGTGGCTTGCTCGACCAGCGCGTGCGCGCGATCAAGGTCTACACCAACACGCCCTGCTCGTACGATTGAGTCGGCAAGATTGTTCTGCAGCACGGGACGAAGATTTGCGGACAAGTTGCGGTCATCCAGCAACTGGTCATAGAGCGGGAGCGTCTCGCTCACCTTTCCCTGAATGTCCAGAACTTCGATCAGTGTCAGGGTCGCCTGCATATTGCCCGGGCGGTCGGCTCCGCCAGCAATCAGCGCGGACGCGGACAGAGCGGCTCGCTCCCGTTTCATGCTCATCTCCGTTCCCTGACGAACCTGAGCTGCCAAGGCTTGGCCGTACTGCACTTGTGAAATTGGGTCTGAAGGTCCGGTGACATCGAGGGCCTGCTTCGTCAACAGAACGGCTTCATCGGGGCTGGTGCTTATCGATGCGAGGCCTCGCAGGGCAAAGAGCGACTTGGCATCTTTCTCCAGCGCCTTACGGAAAGAGTCCTGGGCCTCGGGCTTGCCGCTGACCTGCTGCAAGGATCCCAGCGCCTCCCACGCGCGGGCCGACGCATCGGCCCTGCTGGTCACCTTACGAAGCACGATCATCGCCTCATCGTTGAATGGACCGGCACTAGTCGGGAATCTTGATGCCGCGTTCGCATAGGCACCGGCGAGTGCCAACTGATCGTCCTCGCTTGCGCCGTTCATCAGCGGCTTGACCTTGTCGATCCACTCCCGGACTTTGGCCTCGGGCTTGACCAGTTGTCCAGCAGCTGCGAGCCAGAACTGATTGCGGATGCCCTCGGAGACCTGCAAGAGGGTGCCCAGTTCCTGGGAGGCCTGATCGGCCTTGTTGGTCATCACCAATGCGCGGCCGTACAACGCAAGGACGGCAACGCTGAACGGCTGGTCGGCGGTCTGCTTGGCGGTGGGCACTCGCGGCTCGAGCATCTGGGCGACGCCCTCGGGCTGGTTCATCATCAGGCGGGTCTCGGCGACGACGATGTCCGCTTGGATAGAGCGATCCAACTGTTGCCAGGCCGTTGCACAGCGCAGGGCCTCGTTCCAGTTGTTCATGCGACGGAAGAGATTGGTTGCGAAGACCGCTGCCTCTGTTGAAGAAGGGTGACGATCCATGGCATCGCGGATCACGTTGGCCGCGAGATCGAGCCTTGGGGGATTGTCGTTGCTGAGCGTGCGGGCCAGCAAAGTCATGAGGGCGGGATCACCCCGGAACCGATTGCTCAATTCGGCGATGCGCTCGGTGTTGGAAAGTTCACCCGCCTTCTGTACGGAGGCGAGCAGGCGCACGCCCTCGCCCCGCTGCTTGGTCTCGGGCGACTGCTCGAGGACACGGGCAAGGTCTTCGAGGGGCATGTTGGCGGAAATACCAGCCTCGCCCCCGGCCGCGAACTGGCGATCGAGCGAGGCGATGCGGGCATCGCTGGGCAGGGCGGCCTTGGCTTGGGTAATGACGGCGCGGGCCTCATCCAGTTTTCCCAGTTCGAGAAGCAGCGACGCGAGGCTCGTCCAGGCTTCGGGTGCCTTGGGAGCCTTGGTCGTGGCCTCTCGCAGCAGTGCGATGGCTTCGTCACCCTTGTTGATTCGAGCGAGGAATCTCGCTCGAGCGATCAATCGTGTCTCGATTGCAATGTCGAGGGTCTCAAGACGGGCAAGCGCTTTCTCGACACCAGCGGTGTCACCATACCCAGCCAGACCCTCAGCCAGACCAATGCAATAATCGGCACGGTCGAGTTTCGCGGGATCGATCGCGGCGAACAGTTCGCGCGCGCTGCGATCGCGCTTGAGTGCCTTGTAGACCTCGGCGAGTTTGAGGTTCACGGGTGTCAATACCTCTGCGGGCACCTTGCTGCGAATGGATTCGAGTGTGCGGGCCGCGGCCTCGAACTCGCGCACGCCGACCATCTGATCAACGGCCTCGACTCGCATCGCGATGGGTGCGGTGTCGGAGTTGGCGATGCGGTCAAAGATGGAAGCGGCGTTTCGAAGGTCGCCCTCGGCGCGATACAACTTGGCCTGCTCCAGAATCCAACGGTCCTGATCGGGCACACTGGGCAAAAGAGCGTTGATGGCGGCAATCGCTTCGGTGCGGAGCGGACGAATGCCCGACTCGGGCACGTCGAGCATCAGCGAGCGGACCAACAGCATCTGGGCATCGACAAAGTCGCCTTCATCGGAGAGGACCTGTCGAAGTAGTTCGTTGGCGGCGCGACGGTTGTCGGGCGTGATCGGATCGCTCAGCAGCGCGCGAGCCTTGGCCATGCGCAACTGCGGAGGCAGGCGGTCGGGCGCGTACTTGCTCAGGAGCGCAATGCGTTCGAGCAGCCGCGTGACCAGTGCCAAGTCAAACCCCACGCTGGGAGCAGTGACTGCGGCCAGTTGCGCGTCCAGATTCTCCGGAGCAAAGTCTGCGGAGGCGGCCCAGGCCTGCTTGGCTGCGGGATCGTTCAGAGCACTCAGGAACTGCGCAAAGGACTGACGCCAGGCAAGGGCATCGAGCGGCTTTGCGGGGTCAATCGGTGTGCTGGCTTTCTGATTGAGCATCGCACGAGCGCCGGCATCGTCACCCTTGGCTCTCATGTCAAAGGCCTTGGCAAGTCCGACGCGGGGCGTCAGGCCCTCGACCTTTTCCCACTGGGGCAGAACATCGGTTTCCAGGCCTATTGATCGTCGTGAACTCGTTTGAAAGATCTGCGCGTAGGTATCTTTGTCCAGCGACCCCATATCCTGCTGGGCCTTCTCGAAAAGTTGCTTGGCTGCATCGTTGCCCTTGACCAAGGAGGTGAGCAGGATGCGTCCGGGCAGGACGAGTTCACGGAAGGACTTGATCTCATCGCTGGGCGTGTTCAGGGCAAGTTCTGCATCCACGCGATCTGCGATGCCGAGCAGTTCGGCGGGCGAGCCGGCGTTCTGAAACCCGGTCTCGAGCAGCGCGGCCTGGGCACGGAAGAACGTTGCATAGGTCGCCATGCTGCGCGGCGCGATGCGGGTGGCTGCCTGAGCAGCTTCGACAGCGGTGATGGGCTTGCCCTGCGCGAGCGCGAGATTCGCGCGATTGAGCCACGGGCGAATCCATCCGAGGCTCAGCGAGGAGGAGCACGCACCTTCCCATGCCTTGCGGGCCTCGCCAAAGCGCCCGAGGCGTTGCAGAGATTCGCCGTGCATGGTCAGCAGGGCCGGATCACCCTTGCCGACTTTCAATGCCTCTTCATAGACGGCAGCGGCTTCGACGGGCGAAGCGTCTTTATCGCTCGCGAGCATGGCCAGTGGCTTGTGCCACGCCAGGGCGCGGAAGTCGCCCTGACGGCTCACGAGTGCGTCGATGATCGGCTGGACTTCGCCCTTTCGATTGAGGTCGATCAGGGAGAGGGAGCGGTAGATGAGCACCTCACTGGGCGTTCCGCCCCGGGTCAGATCCACCTGTGGGATGAAGGCGAGGTTGTCGCCTGGCCGACCGGACATCCAGCTGCGCCGGGCGAGCATGCGCAGCACGACCGGATCGTTGTTCTGCTTGACGCCCGCGCTGAGCACTGCGAGCGTGTGCTGGAAAGCGCCGAGGCTGTCGAAGATGGTCGCGGCCCGGAGGGTTTCCAGGGCTGAAAACTTGACTTCGCGAACTGGGCCAGCGGTAGTTGGATCCAGGCCAGCGAGGTCGCAGAGGGCCGCAAAGACTTCCTCGCTTGCGCGCTGGCCTGGCATGTCCCGCCTGGCCAGTGCGTTGAGCAGGCGAGCCTGGGCCTTGCGATCTAGTGAGTCGCCCGTGTCAAGTTTCTCGGCAAACTGCATGGCGTCGCTGGTGCGTCCGCGCTCGCGAAGGTGCTCGACGAGCACAACCTGGGTCGGAAAGTCTGCAGGACGCAGGACAAGCAATTGTCGGAGCAGGGGCTCGATCTGTGGGTCGGTGGGATTGCCGCCTATGCGTGCGTTGGCTTCCTGACGCAGCACTTCAAAGTGCTCTTCCTTGCAATCTTCGAGTTTGGCAGGACGCAGTTTCTCGGCGATCTCACGGGCCTCGGGGAACATGCCGGCGGTATTGCAAAGGTCGAGCAGGTGTATGCCCGTCTCGCGATCGGTTCGGTCCAGGGCCCAGGCTTTCTGATAGACCGAAATAGCCTCGACGACGTGGCGGCCATCGGGCTCCTCGGTGTTCTCGCGGGCCTTGGCATACGCGATCATCGCCTCGCGGTCGCGCTGACCGTTGGGGCTTTCGAGGAAGTTGGCGAGTTTGCCCAGCGCGGGATAGAACTCGCCCTTCTCGACGAGCCTGAGGCCCTCGTCTCGCGCCGCCAGAGCGGTCTGCTCCTTGCGCATCGTGCGGAAGTAGAACAACCCGCCCACGCTCACTGCTATGCCCAGCGTGCCAGCGGCGAGGATGAGAAGACGACGAGATGTCTTGGGCTTGAGCTTCATGGCTGTTGGGCTTGGTCGGTGCAAGTGACTTGGAAAAGAATCTTGGGAGAGAATCCGGGGTGAAAATTTTGGGGAGAGAGCGATCACTCAGGACTTGGTCGCGCGTCGGACGACGAGGAGAATTGTGCGCCAGATGATCCAGACGTCCATCCAAAAGGACTGCTTTTCAACGTACTGAATGTCGTACCTGATCCATTCCTGGAAGTCGTTGCCCTCTTCCCGAGTCCGCGAGATCTGCCAGAGGCCGGTGAGGCCGGGGCGAACCGAGAGGCGAGCCTCGCGCCAGGGCGGGCAGAACTGGTTTTCCTTGAAAGGGCTGGGGCGCGGACCCACGACGCTCATTTCACCCTTGAGGATGTTGAAGAGTTGGGGTAGTTCGTCGATCTGATACTCGCGGATGAAGGCCCCCACTTTCGTGAGGCGAGGATCGTTCTTGATGAAGAACTGCGGGCCGTCGGCCTGGTTCTGGGCCATCAAACGGGCCTTGATCTGCTCGCTGTCCTTACGCATGCTGCGGAACTTGAGGCAGCCGAATTCCTTGCCGCCCAGAGTCTCGCGACGATGGCGGAAGAAAAAAGGTGGCCCGTCTTCGATGAGGATGGCGAGCGCGACCAGCGGGTAAATCGGAAAAGTGGCAGTGATGGCGGCGAGGGCGAAGCAGATGTCGAAGGCGCGCTTGAGCGGTCGATTGGCCGAATTGCCCACGGATGCTTTTTCAAGCAGGGCCTTGGGGGCGGGTGTCGAGAGGCTCTCGAGTTCGAGCCATTCGATGTCGTCTTCCTTGGGGCGAAGTTCTGGCTTGTCCCAGAGCACGGCGGGGCCGACTGCGGTGGTATTGGCGGTGATCTCTCGCCCAGCCCCGATCCACAGTGGGCCTCGCACGCCCGGACCGACCGTGACATTCGCGTCTTTGTCTGCCCAGATGCCCTCGCCCACCTGGCGAATGCGCGAGACTGTTGCGTCGGGACGGGCCCAGCGTTGCACGAGTTCATGGCCGAATCGCGCGACATCCTCGGGATTGCTCGCGTCGAAGAGCCGACCGGGCAACTTCGTGGCATACCTATCCTGGCGACGCGTGAGTTTGCGGAGAGCCTGCCATCCCGAGGCCGCGTCCAGCGATTCCTGCCACACAGCGGCAAGGGCCCGATCCGGGGTCAGCACGACGCGCCCAAGGCGCACCTGTGTGGCGTTGTAGACGCGCTGGTAGCCATGGAAGTTGCCTTCCTCGTCGCAGTTGATCATTTCGGAATAGGGCTGGCGGGCGCTGTCCATCACGCGCACAACGATCAGGTCGGGCGTGAGCCAACTAATATCGTCAAGAATCGCGGCGAGCCGGAAGAGCGTGAGGGTCTCATGGTCCAGGAGCATGTAAAGTTCGGCATGCGCAACCAGCGGGGTCCGCTCGCCCACTCGGACGAGTTGGACGCCCCGGGCAGCCCAGTATCGAGCGTGCAGGTCGGTCCAGTCCAGACCCCAGACGGTCGGAGCCTGGGCAGGCAGCATGGGCGCGGGCAGGCCCTGAGGGACAATGCCCTGCTGGTTGATCTGCTCGTTCACGCTGGCCATCACACTACTCATGACATCCTTGTTTTACACTCCATGCCGGACTTGTTCGGTCGCGAGTCTTTCTCTGGGCTTGCGATGCCCAAGCCGCCAGCACTCTTTGCCTAACCAGACACATTGCGGCATCACCGTTTCGTATCCATTGCAACAACGCGCGGCAGCGGCTCCAGTTCCGGGAAGTCGGTCGGCCCCGCCTGGCGATGCGCAACGCCATCGGGTCGAACGCTGCGGAAACTCTGGCTTGCGGCACTCGTGCGAAAGTCCTTGGCCTGGGCAAGATTGAAGACCAGGCCCAGCAACTTGGCATTGACACGCCGCAACTGGTCGACTGCGTTCTTGACCTGGCCGCGGGCCCGTCCTGCGCCAACCACGAGCAACACGCCGTCGGCCTGAGCACATACCAGGTGGGCCTCGATGGATCCGAGCACCGGGCCAGTATCGATCAGGACTATGTCGTAGTCGTCGCGCAGAGTATTGATCAGACGAGTGATCTGCGGCTCGGCAAGGCGGTTGGCGGCTCTGTGGTCGTCCTCGATCCCGCTGGGCAGGATCGAGAGATTGTGCATGTGGGTTGTGCGGATGCGAGAGTGAATGTCCCCATCGAGCAGCACATTAAAGAGGCTGGACTGTTCACGCATGCGCATGCTGCGGGAAAGGCCCTGGCCGATCAGGTCAAGGTCGACAATCAGCGTGCGACTGCCACTGCTCGCAAACGACAAACCCAACGCAAGCGTCATGCTGGTCTTGCCATCGCCCGGGTTGCTGCTGGTCACGGCATATATCTTGCGATGCTTGCCGCCGATCTGGACAAGGGCGCGAATTTGGTGTACGCAGTGGGCCGCGGCGGTTGCCTGTTCTGCATCGCTCAGGTCCGAAGGCAAGCGGGGCAAGATGCCCAGCAGCGTGGTGTTGGTCGGCCCTTCTTCGATGGCCTCGTCGCTGTAGCGATAGCGCCGGTCAAACAATCCATAGATGCCCACGATGGCCAGGGGCAACGCGGCGCCAAAGAAGCCGAAGACCGCTGCAAACTTGATGCGGCTGTCGTTGCTGGGCGAGATCGGGGCATACTCGGGATACACGATGTCGATGCGACCCAACTGGCGCTGGAGGTCGTTGTTGAGCCGATCCGTCTCCATCACCTTGCGCAGTTGCTCGAGGTTAGTCTGTTCGTAGGCAATGTTCTGCTTGAGCGCTTCCATCTCCTGGATGTTGCCGGCAAGTTCGCTGCTCTCGGTATAGGTTTCCTTGAACTGCTGCTTGAGGCTATTGCGCCTTCTGACCAGCGCATCCGTGGTTTCTGACCCGATGCCTCCGCCCTGAGCAGTCGTGGTCGAACTGGCCGGGCGATTGCCCAGCCACTCCTGGCGGCGCGTCTCAAGCAGTTCTTTCGTCGAATCGATGTCGCCCTGAATGCGACGGACAATGCGGTGGCTCTCAAGGACACTCTGGAGCGCCTGGGCTTTGCGGCCCTCCGCCTCTTGCAGGCGCACGACCAGACTCGCCATCGCGGTGTCGGCGGCGGCGATCTCCTCGAAGATCATGTCCTCGGGCTTCTTCATGTCCTCGGGCTTGGGCACATTGAAATCCTCATTGGCTTCTTCGGTCTTCTCTGTGCTGGGCGGGTTGTAGCCGCGAGCGATCAGGGTGCTCTCGATCGCCTGAATCTGTGTGCCATAGTCGAGGCGCTTGTTGACAAGGAACCGCTGAAGGTCGCCAGGCTCGTCCGTGCCCAGTTCCTGAGCCAGTTGCTTGACGCGCTTGCGATAGTCCTCGATCTTCTGCTCAAGTTGGCGGCGCTGGTTCTCGCGGATGACATCCTTCTTCTTAAAGACGGCATCGCCCGAGGCATCTTCCGACAATTGCTCGTACGCCTTGCACACCTCGGTCGAGCCGATGAACGCGGCATTAGGATCTTTGTCGCGGAATGTCACTTCGATGACTTCGAGCGTGCTTCGGCTGGGCAATCGCACGTTCAGCGCATCGCGGAAGCCCTGCTCGGATCCAGGCGCGGAGGAGCGTCCCAAGCCGCTCCACGATGTACTGGTCATGGCCTTGCGAATCGTGCGATCCTGCTGAATCACGTTGATCTGGCGGTTCACGAAACTCTCAAACATGGGCTGAACGGAGATGGAGTCTTCCATCACCCGCTGCTGCAAGGGCTGCACCAGGATTGTTACCTTGCTCTCATACTCGGGCGTGCGCGAAAGCCAGCCCGCCAGCATCCCCAGCAGCAGCCCGCCCGCGGCGAGCGAGGCCGCGAGGAGATATCGCCCACGAAACAGATTGTGCAAGACCTTGAAGGCGTTGACCTGCTGGTGGGGCGCTCCCATGTCCGGGCCGGGCATGCCCAGGCTCAGGCCAAGGTTGGCTCCGCTAGCCGGCAGTGCTTGAAAGTCTTGCGAGTTGTTGGACGACTGGTTCATGACTGGACTCAAGCTTGCCCCTGGTACGACCTGTTCTTGCACTCGACACAACTCAGCACACACGAAGGAAGGTCCTTCACTGTGGCACGCCAATCGGGTTGCCCGTCGGGACCTGCAACGGATCCTGTGACAACTCCATGAGCAGCGGACCTGATGCCTGCATCAGGTCGGCGAAAATAGTCCGTCCCTGTTCGTCGGCGACTCCTCCGTCGACGATCACCTGAATCTGTGCCGCACCGTACGGACGTACCCGATAATCTTCGGCCGCTTTGCGGACCGAATCGATGTCCGGCACCAATCCACGTCCAGGAATCGCAAAGAAGCTATAGATCTTGATCTGGCGTTCTTTGGGAAAGCCAGGCTGACGGAATCTGTACAACTGATAGGGAACCGTCAGGGTGCTTGATTGCTGGCTGGCTGGGTTCAGCTTGATGGTCACTTGCTCGGAAGGCTCGGGCTGCATCTGCCACTTCCAGCCGTGGGCGGGGTAGCAATTGGGGGGATAGTGACCAGCCATGTCGCGTGTGTCCCGGCACTGCACGACGATGAAGGTCGCTTGAGCGCCGAGTTTCTCGTTGCGGAGGACGCGCGCGGACAGAGCGTTGGGGCGGAGCAACTGCTGCGCGGATGGCGGCACGGGTGGGCGATCGATGACAACCCAGTCGCTGGATTCAACCGACAAGTCGTTGACGGTTTTGGCGACATGCGCGTGATAGGGCACCGCGCTCTCGGCGGTAGGTTGGTTCCTGGTTGCAACAAAGAAGCCAGCAAAGACCGCCAGCGTCAGGGTCATGGAAATGCCGCGCACTTTGGTCCGCTCCTTTCTATTGATACGCCAGGTTGTACCGCATGACCGGGAGCAGGGCCCACTTGAGCGCCTTGATGACTCCCATCAACAGGAAGAAGGCCACGGGCAGCATGAGCCAGCCGGACCAATCGTGGAAGTTGTCGCCCGTGGCGCGCTCCATATAGCCATAGATGAGCGTGGTGGGAATGAGGCGCACGACGTTGCAGAACAACGCCGCAACTGGGCTGAAGAGCAGCAGAAAGAAGCGGGTCGTGTTGCGCAGTGGGATGCTGAAGGCAAAGGCGTAGGCAACCAGCAGCAGTGCAAAGACCATGCGCATGCCGTTGCATGCCTCCGCGACTGCGACATCCATGCCATTGATCTTGAGGACGTTGCCCGAGCGCGTCAGTGGCACACCGCACAGATCGAGAATGGCCTCGGTCACGCCCGCTGTTGCAGTCTGCAACGGGATCGAGATCGCCTGCCGCACCGAGCCTGGAATTGGCACAAGGAAGGCGAGCACAGCGAAAGCAGGCAGGAACTGGAAGAGCACGTTCTTGCCCAGCATGGTCATGATGGCACCGATAAACATCAGCACCGCGCCAGCATGCCAGAGCGATTGCACGGCATGGTCATAGCCGACGATGGACGCGAGCACGCCCACACCAGCGATAATGGGGCCAACAAAGGTGCCGCCAGGCGGACAGTTGCGAAGCCGCTTGCGCCGTGCCCAGAGCATCCAAAGCGAGACAACCGGTACGAGGAAGATGTGGCTCTGCTCCTCGTCGAGTTGGGCGATGTCGAAAATATCCTTCCACGCGTGCAGGTTCAGTAGGATGGCGAGCAGGCCGAGCCCAAGAGCGCCAGCAAAGTGCCATGTCTCCCACTTGGAATAACCAACCGTGCGCATCAGGCGTTCCCTCCGCGACCACTACCTGCGGAGGCGCGTGACCCGCCCACCACACTGTCAAAGACAACGCGCCCGGAAGCAACGACCGCTCCCTCGCAGACCAGCGATCGCACCAGGACCGCGCCAACGCCGATCCTGGCATTGCGCATCACCACCGAGTCGTGCACGCGTGCTCCCTTTGCAACCTGCGCGGTTTCGTCGACCAGCGAGAAGGTGGGCGACCATTCCTCGGCATAGGGATCGGCGACTTCAAGTTCGGGCGAATCGGCCTGGCCCGCGTAGAGCGCGCGGAGCGTGCGGATATATTGTTCGAGCGTCCGCACCGCAAGAGCAGCGCGACGCTGGGCGTGGACAACTTTGACCCGGAAGTCCTGGGCAATCTTTGGCAGGCATTGCTCCTTGAAGTCGAGGTAGCCGTTGCCGCGAATGCCCCGAAGACATGCACACCGCACGAGTTGCAGTCCGCTCGCGCTGCCATCGGGCTCGGCAAGCAGGACCACATCCGCCTCGACGGCGCACATTCTGGCAAAGAGTTCGGGAAGTGGTGTCACCAGCACCTGATTGGCAGCACCAACCAGCAGGACATCATCATCGCGATAGTCTCTGGACAGGTCGTGCAACAGCCCGCCCGTTCCGCGGAACTCGCCAATGTCATACTCCGCCTGAACGTGTACGCGCTCGACCGGGGGCACGGCACGCGGCAGTTCGAGTTGCTTATTGACGACCGCACGCACAACGACATCGGCATTGACCGCTCGAGCCAGCAACCCTGCCTGTTCGCTCCACGCACTGAGCATGGTCGGATGACGCGGCATAGGCAAGTCGACGAGCGGGCGCCCGAGTTCGGTCGCCAACGCATGCTGTCGCACACCGCCCGCGAGCAGGACGATGCCACTCATCGCCGAAGCAGACATCGCGCGCGGAGCCACGGGCGCTTCGCTCAACAAGCGCGATCCCTCCACTTTGGCGTCCACTTCTCCCGTCATGTGATCAACTCAACAGCCCTTCCAACACCAAACTTCAACCCAAATCCTACGAAAGATATCCCCTATAAAGGGTGTTCTCAACGAATCCGCAGACCGACTCACGAATTCCACAGCGAACCCGCGAAGAGATCAGAAGAGATCATCGGTCCGAAGCGGTGTCTTATGTAGTAAGGCCCTTCTAGTCCTAGAATTTTGGGTTTTTACCGCTGCTGTAGGCGGTACAAAGGGACCATTCCGCCCCAACCTTCTCGTTGGAGCAGTGCTACTGCCTTGCGATGCTTGGAGTTCGGTGCATGACCTTCGAGAACTCACTCGTTGAACTCACTCGCGACATTGGTCCGAAGCGGCCAAGTCTCGGGCCATCGCAGCCATTGATCGGGGCGTGGGCACTCCCGGCGCATCCGCGAGTAGTGTTCGCAACAAGGTGGTATTCATCGCGGTGTCGAGCGGGCGAAATAGGCCGCTGGACTGGGCATCGTGGAAGCCAGGTGTGCACAGCGTGGCATTGAGGTTATACGCGCTCGCGAGGGCGATACCCATTTCCATCCTGCTGACGCGATCTGGGCCGCCCACATGCACGCACGGAACTTCGTGGTCCAGCAGCGCGACCAAGGCAGCCGCCGCGTCGTCGACGTGGATGGGCGTGCGGTACTCGTTGACGAAAAGTTTTACTGGTTGCCCAGCACGAAGGGCATTGACGACAAATTCGTGGGGGCTGCGAGCGGGTTGGTCCACGGGTGAATGGCCCAGCGTCAGGGCGATGCGTGCAACCGTGGCTCGCGGGGTGGCGAAGACCACGTCCTCTGCGAGAGCCTTGGTCACGCCATAGTGGTTGATGGGGCGACGCGGGGCGGATTCACACAACAAACCTGCAGACTGGACGTCGGGAAGGGACTCAGACGCTGAAGGCACGCTCGCAGCCTGGATCGACGGACTCATGGAAGTCTGCGCTCCAGCACGGGACACGCCATCAAACACGAGATCAGTCGAGAGGAAAATGAGACGTGTGCCGTGCTCCTGACACCATCGTGCAATTGCTCGCGTTGCATGGAAGTTGACGAGAGTGGATTCGTCTCTGGACTTCTCGCACGCGGCGGGATCTCGCATCGCTCCGGCGTGGATAATGGCAGAGGGATGAGCCTGGTCGAGCGCGGCGCGGATCGAAGCGAGGTCACGCAAATCCGCGAGATGTGTGGAGACACCCGCAATGGGACTGCGGGCCAATGCGCAGACGCGCTGCCCTTGCTGATGTGACTGGCTTTCCACCTGTGAAAAAAGAGCCAGGACATGAGAGCCGATGAACCCGTTTGCGCCAGTCACAAGCAGCATGGAGACTCTCGTGCCACCGAGTGGCGCCGGGCCGGTCGGTACGTCCTTTTATTCGAGGTCACGTCGCTCGCACCGACAGGCGAAACACCAATTAGCGAAACGATCAGACATTGGAACTTGCCAAGTGCCGCACCTGTCCTGCTCGATCTTCCACCAAGACCTCATCGGCTTCGGTCAGGAACAGGCCATGGTCAACAACGCCCGGCACATGATCGAGATCGAGGGCGAGTTGCTCGACGTTGCGCCCTGTGATGCGCATGTCCAGAACCATGCCGCCACCATCCGTGATCAGCGCCTCGTTATCCATGTTCTTGCGAATCACGCCCGACAGGCCCAGGTTTCGCAGACGATCGCGGATGCTCGCGACGCCAAAGGGGATGATGACAACCGCGAGCAACGCGCGGCTACCCAACTGCTCAACCACCTTATCCTCGTGAGACATGTACACGCAGCGTTTGGCAGCATGCGCAACCAGTCGCTGGCGAGTCAGAGCACCATGGGCACCCTTGATCATGCGTAGTTGGTGGTCCACCTCGTCGGCACCGTCAAAGAGATAGTCGACTTCGCCTATTTCATTGAAGGGCACCATGCGCAGACCCAGGTCCCTGGCCAGTTCCTCGCTCGCAAGGCTGGTACAGACGCAGGAAATATCCATGTGCTCGAGTTGCACGCGCCGGGCAAGGGCGCGAATGGCGCGGCTGGCGGTGCGGCCTGTGCCCAGGCCCACGATGTTGCCGCTCTGGATGGGAGCGATGGCGGTCTGTGCAAGCATGTCCTGCTCGACGGGACGATCGCTCTGCTGCGTCGCGTCGGCCGCCGCGTAGGGCATGCGCTGGCCAGTACCACCGAACAACCTGCTGGAGATGGGGTCAGTCAAACTTGATTCCTTGTGCAAGAGCGAGCGTGGAACCATAGTGCACCGTATTGGTCTGGCGTCGCATGTACGCCTTCCAGGAGTCAGAGCCGGACTCACGTCCGCCCCCGGTCTCCTTTTCACCACCGAATGCACCGCCGATTTCTGCACCGCTGGTACCCGCGTTCACGTTGGCGATGCCGCAGTCCGAGCCAGCGGGTGAGAGGAATCGCTCCGCAGATCGCATCGAGTTGGTGAAGATCGCGGATGAGAGGCCCTGATCGACCTGGTTGTTCATGGCGAGGGCCTGGTCGAGGGTCTTGAAGGAGAAGACGTAGAGGATCGGGGCGAAGGTCTCTTCGGCGGCGATCGCAAGTGCGTTGGAGGCGGGAGCGCGGATGATGGTCGGCTCGACATAGTTGGTGGCTGCGGCTTGAACGGGCGCGCGGAGCGCATCGGTGATTTCGCCTAGTCGCACGCCACTTTGCATGACGCTGGAGAAGCCCTGACCAAGCGCGCTCCCGCCGACAAGAAGCGTGCCGCCTTGCAGTTTCGCCTGTTCGATGGCGTGGCGATAGCCCACGACGGAACGTTGGTTGATGAGCGGGCCGATCAGGTTGCCCTCAACCGTGGGATTGCCGATCTTGAGTTGCTTGTACGCGCGGATCAGGCGCGTGCAGACATCGTCAACAATCGATTCGTGCACGATCAGGCGGCGTGTGGTGGTGCATCGCTGGCCCGCAGTGCCAGCGGCACCAAAGACAACGGCTGGAATAGCAAGGGTAAGATCAGCGTCCTGATCGATGATGCACGCGTTGTTGCCTCCCAGTTCAAGCAGGCAGCGACCCATGCGCTGCGCGACCACAGCGCCGACGCGCTTGCCCATGCGACAGGAACCCGTGGCGGAGATGAGCGGAATCCGCTTGTCGGCGACCATGCGCTCGCCCACGACATCGTCGGTGCCGATGACCAGCGTGAAGATGTCCTTATGGCCCATGCGCTCCGAGACACGCTGCGCAAGGGCGTTGCTGGCGATGGCGGTGAGCGGTGCAAAGAGGCTGGGCTTCCAGATCGTGGTATCGCCACACACTGCGGCGAGCATCGCGTTCCACGCCCACACGGCATTGGGAAAGTTGAAGGCTGAGATCACGCCAATCGGGCCCAGCGGGTGCCACTGCTCCATTAGGCGGTGGTCGCGCCGCTCGCTGGGCATGGTCAGGCCGTAGAGTTGCCGCGAGAGGCCCACGGCGAAGTCTGCGATGTCGATGGTTTCCTGAACCTCGCCCCAGCCTTCCTGGAGAATCTTGCCGATCTCAACGGCGAGCAGCCTGCCCAGGGCCTGCTTGTGCACGCGGAACTCATCGCCAATAGCGCGAACGACCAACCCTCGCTCGGGAGCGGGGACAGTGCGCCAGGTTTTGAAGGCTGCGGCGCTGGCGGCAACGGTGCGTTCGTAGGTCTCAACCGTGTCGAGCCCGATGGTCGCCAGTTTGGTGTTATCGATGGGACTGGCGACATCGATGGTCGGCTGGCCCGGTGCGGGCGAGAGATACTGGGCCACCCGCGGATCGCCAGCGATGCCCATGGAAAGGAGCAGGTCTTGCAGCATGGAGAACGATACGCCCCTCTAGGCGGAGCGGAGTGCTGTTCCAAGGCCTGGGCGTTACGACGTCCCACGGGCATACGACTGAAACTGAATTGGATAGACGGCAACGAATCGACAGTGTTCACATATACTCGCACCAACTGGGAGTTCTTCACGATGTTCGGGAAACTCAATCCAAACGTTCGTCCAATCGTTCGCACCCTTGTCCTCGTGAGCGGCATTGTCATGTCCATCACTTTTACCTCCAGCGCACTGGCCCAGGCAACGATGCAGGCAACGCGCGAGGTTTCAAAGTGGAACCTGAAAAAATCCAATAAACTTGCGATCCAGGGATATGACCCCGTCGCGTACTTCCCTGAGGGCGGCGGCAAACCGACCAAGGGCAGCGACAGCATCACCGCCGACTATGAGGGTGCGACCTATCGCTTCGCCACCACTGCTCATCGCGATGCGTTCCTCGCCGACCCAAGCAAGTACGAGCCCGCGCACGGCGGCTGGTGCTCCTGGGCGATCAAGGATGGCGAGAAGGTCGACATCGATCCGAATAACTTTATTGTGCAGGACGGTCGACTCTTCCTGTTCTACGACGGCGTGTGGGGCAATACACGCTCGAAGTGGGTAAAGATGGACCATGCCGAACAGGCAGCCAAGGCGGACGCGCAGTGGAAAAAACTCAGCGGCGAAGAGCCACACATGGGTAAGCCAGCCAACACCGCACCAATGTCCACAGCGACAGCCAGTCCAGAAGGCTCGATGGTTCAGCCAGTGCTTCAGCCCAAGCTCGACGCTATTAAGAATAACTTTGCCAGCAAGATGCCCGCAGAGACCAGCGCGAAGTATGAGCAGGGCATCAAAGAAGTTGCCACATCGGGCGTTCTCGCCACGGCTCTCAAGGTTGGTGATACCGCGCCCGACTTCAGCCTGCTCGATGCTACCAACAAGCCGGTCTCGCTCAAGGCCATGCTTGCCAAGGGACCGGTCGTTATGACCTGGTATCGCGGCCAGTGGTGCCCATACTGCAACCTGCAACTGCGTGAGTATCAGGAAGCATTGTCCGAGGTCGAATCCGCCGGGGCACAACTCGTGGCAATCTCGCCTCAGTCGCCCGACAATTCACTCACCACGGCCGAGAAAAATAGCCTGACCTTCGCCGTTCTTTCCGACAAAGGCAATGCCGTCGCGAAGCAGTATGGCATCGCCTTCACACTGCCCGAAATTGTCGCTGGCAGCGGCAAAAACAAGTTTGACCTCTCCAAGTACAACGGCGACAGCAGCAATCAGTTGCCGCTCTCCGCGACCTATGTGATCGCCAAGAACGGCACCATCGCGTACGCCTTCGTCGATGCGGACTATCGCAACCGCGCCGAACCGGGCGCAATCATCGCCGCGCTCAAGACGTTGAAGTAACCTGCGACCCTCCAGCGAAGCGCCAACTATCTCCTACTAATTAGTACATATTTGCTACTTGGTTGGTGCGAGCATCAGACAACATACCACTCGATTCCCACCCACCGACCGCCGACAGCGGTCGGTGTTTTTACTTCATGAGTCCAAACTCTCGCAGCAGTGCTTGGATCGCTTCGTCCGCCGCTTTGGGGCCATTCTCGCCCGCGATGTTGGTGGTGGCGAGTATGGCGATGTTCTTCTCAGGAGCGATCCATACCACGGCGAACCACATAGTGTTGCTGCCCGCGTGCGTCAGAACCAGCCCATCCTTATCCTCGTCGGGTCCATCCGCCCAGGGACGCGTCGTCACGGCCCAACCGCCCGCATAATCGTTAAGGCGAGGCGTGTGCAGGAAGTCGAAGGCCTGCTGCGAGAGGATTTTCGCTTCGCAATGCGGGTTGGCTCGATCGCCCAACGTGTGCAGGGATGCAAACTTTGCCCAATCGCGGATCGACATATGAATGCAGCCCGCCGGAGCAATCGCCATCGGGTTGTCGGCCTCTCGCTTCGGCGTGACGGCAACACCCCTGGCAGAGTGGCCCATGGGCTGGCCGATCGCGCCAGGAACGCCCGGTGCGGCAAAGCCCGCGGAACGAATATTCAGAGCATCGAATAACTCGCGTTGCATCAAGTGTTCATAGGGCACGCCCGCCGTTCGTTCGAGCATCGCTCCGGCGATGGCAAAGTTTGCGTTGGCGTATTCGAACTTGGTGCCCGGTTCATACTGCGGCGGATGCTTGACTACGCCATCGATCAGTATTCGACGGGCCTCTGCTGGCGTTTGGTTCGTCTCGCAGAGTTGCTTCCATAAACCATCGCGATCGAGGCTGGCGGGCGCACCGCCCGTGTTGGTCACGAACGTCCCGAGCGTTGCCTTGCTCCATGCCGCCCCGCCTGCTGCTTGGGCATCATTTACAATCAGTTTCGGAAAGACATCAACGAGCGTCGTCTCCCATGTCAGTTCCTGTCTATCGACCATGATCGCTGCAAGCGTCGCCGTCATGGCCTTGCCACAACTGCCCAGATGCCACTGATCATCCAGCGTTGCGAGTTGTTCAGAGCCAAGTGCTCGCACGCCAGCGATACCCTCGAGTCTGATCGTGTCACCCTCGATCAGGACAGCAGCGAGCGCAGGAACGGAGTGCTTCGCGACTATATCTTTCATGAGTGCGGAAACATCTCGCGGTGCCGACACCTCGGGGATTGATTTGGAATCGGAGTATGCCGACTGAGCCAACGTCAAGGGCACGAGGCTGAGCGAGGCCGACGCGAGGAGTGTGCGAAGCATGCCCAAGTGTTGGCTGGGCAGGAGCACGCCATCACGCAGCAATACAACCAAAGTGCCGATCAACGAATCGACCAACGAATAAAGTTACGGCGCTCGCCATTCGGTTCGCATACTGCCCTGCTCGTTCCAGGTAAACCCGGCCCTTCGATGGCCGTCGGCGGCGAGTTCCATGGCATCCAAGTCGTCAACACGCGTGACGAGCACGCAGAAGTTGTCGCGTGCTGGTAGCGTTTGCTCGATGCTGGGCCGCCCAGGGCGCAGCCATTCGGCTATGTTGACATCAAGGATTGGTGTCACGCTACTGGGAGCATGCGGGGCCATGTAGCAGCGACGGCTGACGACGCTCGTGCGATCCCACTGTTCTTCCGCGAGCGACGAATCTCGCTCGACGTGGGCGATGCCGCGGGCCCGAACTTGCAGCCGGCGCTCCACATCGTAAAAAACCCAGGCGACGCGCGGGTCGCCCATGATCTGAATCGCCTTGGGCGAGCGAATGTCCGCGTGCGTCATCAGCAGTCGTGAGATTGGCTCGACGCGCCGGATGGTGCAGGTGCGATTGTCCGGCTGGCCGCTGGCATCGAGGGTCGCGAGGCTTGCAGTATGAAACCCGTGCTTGCGATCACGCGTCGAGGCCTGAAGTTCTTCCCAGACAATAGAAATGATCGTCGCGAAGTCCTCTGGAAAGCGATGGCCAGCATGCAGCATGGGGATGCTTTCCCTTACCGCTTGTCCACGGGTGTGTATCGCACGTCATGTGGCCCGGTGTAGTTCACGTCGGGACGGAACAGACGGTTGTCCGCGAGTTGCTCGAGGATGTGCGCGCTCCAGCCGCCGATACGACCGACAACGAACATGGGCGTGAACAGGTCGAGGGGCAGGCCGATGCAGTGGTATGTCGTCGCGCTGTAAAAGTCGACGTTGGGATAGATGCCCTTGGCAGCAACCGCAGTGGCCATCGCCTTCTCGATCGCCGTGCTCTTGTCAAAGAGGGCCATGTTGCCCGTCTCCTGAGCAAGTTGCTTGGCGAGCACCTTGAGGTGCGTGGCGCGAGGGTCGTAGGACTTGTAGACCCGGTGCCCGAAGCCCATGATCTTGTCCTTCTTCGCGAGTTTGTCGAGCGTGTACTTCTCGGCGGCCTCCGGGTTCGCGATCTCGTTGAGCATGACCATCACGCCCTCGTTCGCACCGCCGTGCAGCGGACCACGCAGGCTGCCGATGGCGGCGGTGATGGCGGAGTAGATATCGCTGAGCGTGCTCATGACAACGCGCGCGCTGAACGTGCTGTTGTTGAGGCCGTGATCAGTATGCAGGACCAGGCACACGTCCAGGGCCTTGGCCATGGTGGGCGTGGGCTTGGTGCCTGAGATCATGTACAAAACGTTGGCGGCGATCGAAAGGCTCTTGTCGGGAGCAATGACGGGCTTGCCCTGGCGATAGCGATGGAACGCGCCGAGGATGGTGGGCGTGACGGCCAGAAGCGTGAGGGCCTTGTCGCGCACGCTGGGCAGGTCGATGGCGTTGGGCTTGGGATCAATCAGTCCCATCGCGCTCACCACGGTGCGGAGCACATGCATGGGCTGCGCGTCCTTGGGCATGCCCATGACAAGTTGCTGGATGTACGCTGGCATCTCCTGGCGAGCGCGAATGGCGGATTCAAATTCGGCGAGTTCTGCCTTCTTCGGCAAGCGTCCGTTCCACAAGAAGTAGACGGTCTCTTCAAAGGTACTGTTGCTGGCGAGTTCGCCGATGGGAATCCCGATGAACTCAAGCACGCCTTTCTCGCCATCGATGAAAGAGATTTTGGTATCCGCCGCGACCACGCCTTCAAGACCTTTGGAATACGTCATGGAGTGTCCTTCTGCCAAACAGTGACCGACGAAGCCCGCCCGGTACGCTCCGCGCCTGAGCCGGACTCCACTATAGAAATGCCAGCCTCCAAAGGCCATGCTGGAAATGTGCAAGAAAGCAACTCGCACGCGCGATTCGCGGACCCTCGCCCTGTTTGGAGGCTGTCCCCAAGCGTTCTACAATGGCATTCCAATGGCCGCGCGCGACTATTACGAAATACTGGGCATCAAGCGTTCTGCCACGCAAGATGAGATTCGCGGGGCATATCGCAAACTCGCCCGCCAGTATCACCCGGACATGAACAAAGCGGTGGATGCCCCTGGAAAGTTCAAGGAACTCCAGCAGGCCTACGAGGTCCTCAGCGACGAACAAAAACGCCCGCTCTACGACCAATTTGGCGAAGGTGGCGTGAACGCACAATCTGGCGGTGGGGCCAATGGCGGCCCGGGTACCAGAACAGGTCCCGGGCCCGGTCGGTCCCAGCGGGTTGACCTTGAATCCGAAGATCTGGGCGATATCTTCGATGCGATCTTTGGTGG
>CAYRPC010000044.1:0-21122 GCA_964425995.1 uncultured Phycisphaeraceae bacterium | reverse complement strand
CGGCCTCGGTTCCGGGGGGCGGGTTGAGCACCCGGCTGCCGGGCAAGGGGCCGGGGGTGGGGCCGGGTCCTAGTAGTCGGCAGGCATGGCCCGAAACGACTGCACATCGCTATCCTGAACCATGACACCGCTTGCTTCGCTCGATATTGCCGGTCGCATCGCGACACTGACCTTTCAGCGAGAGGAGGCACGCAACGCACTCTCGCTTGAGTTGCTGCGGCACTTGCATGCCCAGGTCGATGTATTGGCGACTCGGCTCGATGTCACCGTGTGTGTGATGACCGGCGCCGGCAAAGCATTCTGCGCGGGGATGGACCTCAAAGCAGTGCTCGACGATGCGGATGCCGCCCACACCCTGCTGCACACCCTTGCGGAACTGACCCTCAAGATTCGTGCCTTGCCGATGGTGACGCTTGCCAAGGTCAACGGTGCGGCCATCGGAGGCGGGTGCGGACTTGCCTGCGTCTGCGACATCGCCATCACGCATGCTCAGAGCAAGATGGGGTATCCGGAAGTGGACCTTGGCGTGTGTCCCGCAGTAGTAGCACCGTGGCTGGTTCGCAAGATTGGCGCGGGGCGAGCGCGTCGCGTGCTCCTCAGTGGCGGGCTGATGACTGGGCAGCAGGCCTTAGATATCGGCCTGGTCGATCACTGCGTCGCGACCGCACCCGAACTCGACGCAGCGGCGATGACCATTGCACAGCGACTATCCCAAGGCGGACCGCAGGCGCTGCGAGCGACCAAGGCGCTGCTCAATCAGATCGACGGGTCGATGGATGGCGCGACGGTGCGGCGCGGAGCGGACTTGTCCGCACAGATCGTCGCGACGCATGAGACGCGAGCAATGCTGCGAGCAAAGCTGGGCAACTGAGCACGCAGACTCTCTGATATAACCCGTGTGAGAAATATCCCGTGGTGGAAAGTCAACGATCATTCGCCGCAGAGTGTGCAGGCACCTTCGCTGAAGATGAGCAGGAAACTATCGATGTCGCAGGGGTCAAAGACCGAGCCATCGTTGTTGAAGTCGATGTCGTTGCAGGTCGCGTTTGCGGGGACGCAGGGCCCCTCGGAGAAGACCGAGATGAACGCGTCGATGTCGGTCGGATCAAATGACGAGCCGTCGTTGTTGAAGTCGATCGAGTCGCACGAGGGGCCGACGGGCGTGATATTGCCGACGTAGAGCACGACGTTGTACGCTTCGTCGGGCGAGGATTGCACGCCACCAACCGAAGTGGGATCGTTGAACTGGCCGTTCTGGTCACGGTCGTAGACGATGCGGGCGGAGAGGGCGAGGCCGCCCAGATGCTGGGGCGCGCTGGTGGGCAGTTGCGAGGTCTGTGTGCTGCCCGCCCATGGCTCGCTGGCAACGTTGCCCGACCACAGTGACGAGGAGGCGATGGAGTCTTCATCAGCAAGGCCAATCCACGCCAAGCGGTAGTTGCGGGCGCTGTTTGCGCCGACGAACGTCATGCCCTGCTCAAGCAGGACCTCAAGTTGGTAGCAGAACGAGGCAGGGTTGTAAACGCCGCGAATCAGCGCGATGTCACGTTCTTCCTGAATCACGTTGCCCGCAAATTTGCGGAGCGCGACGCTGGCGACGAAGTACGCGTTCCCGGCACTGTCAAACGCCGGAGCGGAGAGCGATGGACCTGTGAAGCCGGTTGGCCCATCCGCAAGCGAAGCAAGCCGGCCGATCGGCGCGTCGAGTTGATTGATCACGCCATCGTTCTCGCCTGCGTCGTTGGTGCCCGGTGCACCGTCGATGCCAAAGTCACCAAGCAGGTCCTTGCCGTCGTTGTTCTGCGTATCAACCCAGGCGATCGTGGTCCACTGTGCGGGGTTGGAGTTGGCAGGATCGAATCGCGCGGCGAGAATCGCGTTGAAGGGGTTATTGCTGCCAAGTTGCGTTCCGTTGTAGATCGTCGAAGCCACTAGCCCGCGACCTTGCTGGTCCTTGCCAACCGCAACCGGGCCTGTGCCGCCCCGGAAGACATTCTGGCTGTCGTACTGGCGGAAGTCGCCACCATTGATCGGCCAGACAAAGGCATCGCAACCATCGGCGACGGTCGAGGGAATGGTCAGCGTGCGGGCGTTGGAGATCGTGTTGGTTGAGGTCACGGCAAAGACGCTGATCGAGTCGGTCTTGCCGCCGCCCGCATTGGAGCGAGAGAGAATTGCTCCCGTGCCGCGTGTTGCGGACCAGAGTTGCGCACTTGAGAAGGATGCTGCGCCGCGATGGTCGAGCGTGTCGGGTCGATGGGTTGATGGGAAGTTCAGCACTCCGCCTATGGCCCGCGTCACCAGTTGCCCGGTGAAGTTGGCACCAAGAACGGCCGAGATGCCCGTGCCTGCTTCTGCGGGAATCATCGCGGGGGTTGCGTTGGTAACCGTCGAGCGATTGAGGAGCCAGGTCGTTGCATTCGCAGGACCGGTGTTGCTGATGCTATTGACAGTGCCCTCAAGACGCGACGGCGCATTCACGAAGAAGTAATTGTCGCCCTGAAGAATGTTGGTGCCCAGGCTTTGGAACCCGTCCGCACGCAGCATCGTCGAGCCGTTGATCTCGACAGCACCCAGGCCAAACTGGCTCGTGTCGCCGGTTGCCGCGGCGCTGTTGAGGGCGATACCCGTGCGCGTCACGTACAAACGTGTCGGATTGGTTGGTTGATAGCGGATGCTGGCGCTGGTGATGGCGTTGACAAATCCGAGGGAGTTGCCGACGGTCTGCTCGTCAAAGTCCAGGACGCTCACGCCAAACTGTGCAGAATCCCCCGAGAGGGGCACGATGCTGGTCGCGCCGGTGTTGTTCTGCGTGGGTGAGAGTCCCGCGCCCGCCACATTCCAGAATGTGTAATTGATGGGCGAAGTCAGATTACTTGTCCGCACGGCGGTGCTGATGGCACTGGGTCCATTCACAGCGTTGAATCGAGTCGGGCTGACCTTGACGGACTTGAGCATCGGCCCGATGCCAAATATCGTGCCCCAGGAACTTTGGAAAGTCGCAAGATCGACGATGTAGTTTGCGCGCTGAAAGGGCTGGCCCGTTGCAAACGGCGATAGCGCATCGCCAGGCAGTCCATTTCCCAAATCTGCATTGGTCGAGACTGAGTCTTGAGCGGTTGCAGTTGCGACCAAGGCAAGCCCGACGAGCAAGAGCAGGCGAATCGGCGTGATTGGCGTGGTAGACATGGTGGGGGGGTAGGTGGTCATGGAGGTTTAACAACAGGCAGGCTGCGAGCAGGCTGGGTCAAAACCAGCGGCGCTCATTGCCCAGATATCGGTCGAGATAACAGCATATCCGAACATCATCAAACTACCTACGCGATTCACGCAAGAATCACATGCTGCGTGCCAACCGACCATTCTCCGACCATCAAGCGAGCGAGTTATTCTGACATTGCCACCCGCAACGCCCCCGCAAGACGAGCATTTGACCGAACTAGCGCGATGTTTGCCCGAAGCGTCGCACCGCCTGATATGAGATGCAAAGCACCCAGCAATGCGGGCGTGACAGCTCGCCCCTTCGCTCCGTGCTCCTCGACATGTTTTCGAGCCTGCAGTAGCCACCGATCAAAGTCGTGCGGATCAAGTTCGTCGGCATCAGGAATCGGGTGGGCAACCAGCACCCCCCGACCCGTCCGCGCAAGTTCGTTTGAAACGAATTTTGCCAGGCTGGCAATGTCATCAAATCGTGCATCGACGCTCGCGCTGCTGGTGCGGAGGTAAAACGCTGGGAACGAGTGCGTCTGAAACCCGACGACCGGCACACCGAGGGTTTCAAGGGCCTCCCTCGTCGCGGGAATATCCAAAAGGCTTTTCACGCCGCTGGCAACTACGGCGACGGGGTATCGTGTCAGCGCAAAGAGATCGGTCGAGATATCCAGATTGGTCGACCAGCCTTGATGCACCCCGCCCAGACCGCCCGTGGCGAAGACCTTGACTCCGGCAGCCGCAGCAAGTTCCATGGTTGTGCTGACGGTTGTCGCGGCGTGCGATCCCTTGGCCATGAGCACGCCCAGATTGCTGGTGTTGGCTTTGGGTACGCCTTGGGCAGAAGCCGCGTCAAGCAGTTCCGCAAGTTCCGAGTCAGTCAGACCGACAACGGGTTGTCCTGCCAGCACACCGACCAGCGCCGGCTCAGCACCTTTCTGACGAACGTCATCGGACAGGTCGCGAGCCAAGCCCAGGGCCGCGTCGTGGGGCACACCATGAAGGAGCAGGGTGGTCTCAAGTGCCACGGCTCGGGGACCAGCACGGTTGATCAAGGGCATGCCAATAGGATAGTGGCAGTTTGGAACGTGGTCGGGATTCTGGTCTTTCGCTCACGGGAACTCAACCAAGGGGTATCGGAACCAACCTCTGTTCGGCTCGCTTTCGGCGAGCGGCTCGCCTAGCATCTAGACCCGACTCGTCGAACGGACTTTGATCGAGCCGGCTCACTTGAACTGGAACTGACCTATGCCCAAGAGCAAGAACCATAAAGGCCTTCTGAAGCGTATCCGCATCAGTAAGTCCGGCAAGATTCGCCACCGTGTTGCGGGCCGCAAGCACTTGCGCTCAGGCAAAGGTGGCAAGAAACTCCGCCAGTACCGTCGCGAAGGCTTCATGAGCGGACCCGACGTGAAGCGTCTGGAAAAACTGCTCTTCCGCCGCCTGCGCGGGCGAGACCAGCCACGTACTGCACTCCGCAAGAGCCCCAGCCCAGCCCAGAAGAAGGCCCAGCGGACAGCTGCCGCCGCTGCATCTACAACTGGCGCAGCGGCTGCAAGTGGCGCAGCGGCTACGAAGCCAGCCAAGAAATAAAGATGTCTTTGCATGGTCCTAAAAAGGCCATGCGATCACCCAACGGGCGTTGCCCGTGCCACAGTGACGTGGCTGGTTCGACGGTTTGTTCACACCAGCACGACGGGAACCAAGACGGGATTCTCTGAACTTGCTTTCGCAAGCAGCCCCGCCCCGATCGAGCCTAGTTTGGAGTTTGAGTTATGCCCCGCGTTCGTAAAGGCGCTGCACGCGCCCAAGCCCGTAAGCGCCTCCTTCGCAAGGCCCGCGGCCACTTCGGCAGCAACAGCACTAGCAAGTATCGCGCCAAGATGGCCGTCGTCCGCGCTGGTGTCTATGCCCACCGCGATCGTCGCCGCATCAAGCGTGACTACCGCAAACTCTGGATCACGCGTATTACGGCTGCCTGCCGCATGCGTGGAACACGCTACAGCCTGTTCACCAATGGCCTGCGCCGGGCTGGCATCCTCTTGAACCGCAAGATGCTCAGCGAGATCGCCATTCACGATCCCAAGTTATTTGACACCATCGTCGCTACCGCGACCAAAGCCGCCAAGCCGATCCCGGCGAAGCAGCCCCGCGTCAAGATTGGTTGAGCCCAGATTGGTTGAGGCTAGATTGGTTGAGGATGGCGTTGATCGATGTCGCTTGACTCGACCAGACCGGAATCGATCCAGACTCGAGATACTCAAAATGAACTCTTCACAACTTGGCCAAATGCCGGGGTGATAGAACACGAATAAAACGTTTCATCGTGGGCGTTCGGGTCTCTGAGATGGGGATTGGTCGATTGCTGACCAGAAATGTCTTTTCTGCCCCATGAGTGCCGTCCACACGGGTTCAAGGTAGACGAAGGCGGGAAGAAGCGGACGCGTGGGCCAAACGGATACTGGATGTTCGATGGGCAATATCGCTGGCCGGTGCTGTCTCTACGACGCGGCCCACGCTACGGCCTAAACCCGCCATCGGCATCGATGATCTGTCCGGTGATCCACGCCGCACCTGGACCGGCGAGGAAGGCCACGAGCGGGGCGATATCGCGCACCTCGCCCACGCGCCCGAGCATGGTGCCTTCGCTCACTTTCTTTCGGAACTCGGGCGTCATCCCCGCGCGGTTGATGTCGGTCTCGGTGACACCAGGGGCGACGGCGTTGACGCGCACGCCCTTTGGCCCCAGCTCCGCGGCATGGCAACGGGTCATGGCCTCGGCCGCGGCCTTGCTGGCGCTGTAAATCGAGGCTCCTCCCCAGTGAGCCCGAGCCGCGACCGACGTGATATTGATGATGCTGGCTGTACCGGGCGGGGCGTGCGCCGCAGCGGCGATCAGGTGCGGCGAGGCAGCCCGGGTCGCCGCGAGCAGGCCAAAGACATTGACGCCGAAGACCCGCTCGACCAAGGCGGGGTCGGACTGTTCGAGCGTCGAGCCGGAATAGACCCCCGCGTTGTTGACCAGCGTGTGCAGCGCACCAAATCGCTCGACAACGCGGGCAATGAGATCCGCCGCCTGCTCGGGGATGGCGACATCCGCCACGAATGTGTCGGCCGTGCCGCCCTGCGCGGTGATCGAGTCGGCGACCGCACGAGCCGAGTCAGCGTCGCGAACATAGTTGATCGCCACGGCCGCGCCCGAAGCGGCGAGTGTCCGCGCGATCTCGGCGCCGATGCCGCGAGACGAGCCGGTGATGAGAGCGATAGGCTGACGTTGCATGGTATCTGAGCGTGCCGGTGCAAGCAGGAGCGGAGGCGAGGCTACTTCGCAGGGACATCTCGCAACTGGCGGATGGCGGAGATGACTTCATCGACGTTGGCCCGCTGCTTGTAGTCCTCATTGGCGTAGAGATAGCGGATCACGCCGGTACTGTCCACAACGTAGGTAGCGGGGTGGGGAAGTTCCCAGTCGCCGTCTGCGTTGTGTTTGGAAAGATCGATGCCATAGCCCTTGTACTTGCTCTGGGTCGTATCGTCCAGCGTGAATGCCAGACCCAGGGCCTTGATAGCGTTGCCCGTAGAGTCGCTGAGGACGGAATAGGCAAGTTGGCCCTTGCCCACGGTTTCGGCGACGTGCTCGGGGGACTCGGGCGAGACGGCGATCACCGCTGCGCCAAGGGACGTGACTTGCTGTAACTTGTCCTGCCACTCCTTGAGGTTGGTCACGCAGTATGGGCACCACCCCCCGCGGTAGACCGTGAGAACGATGGGCTGCTTGGCATAGAGATCGGACACGTTGACGTCATGATTCTGGGTATTCTTGAGCGTGAGATCAGGGATTTTGTCACCGACCTTCAGAGCGACCGACGGAGCGTCAGACGATGGTGGTACTTGGCGATCGTCTTGGTTTGTGGCCGAGGGTGAAGCGGCCGTGGGTTTGCTCCCGCCATCATCACCGGGCTTGCCGTCGCAAGCGACCATGCCCGCTGCGAACAAGGCGAACATGAAAAGAACGACAGGGCGAAAGGTAATGGTGGGCATGAGGGCATCCGGGGCGAGCGAACAACTTGGAACGTGTGGCTGAAGTTCAGGTAAGGTAGGAGCGACGAAGTTAGACTGCGAACCAAGAACATGCAGGCCCATGTGGGCGTGGTTTCGGCGGCACCGAGTCGAACAGCGGCAAAGCAGAGTTCAAATCCCATCACTTCCAACTCACAAATTGGTCCAATTCTGCATTTTGTCACGATGGTTGAACCGCGCCAAAGTGCCTTCAAGTCTCGTCGCTGTAACGAGAAAGCCCTCCGATGTGCTAATCGAAGGGCTTCAGTCTGAAACAAATCGGGGTGACAGAACACCAATAGAACTTTTCTTGGAGGGCGTTAGGGGGGAAATGCCGGCACTTCTTGATGGCAGGAACCTGGTGAACTCGTGAGCCAATGGGAGATTGATGTCCGGGTTTTCATCGGCCTGCATGGCGAAAAGTTCAGTTGGCATCAGAGGATTTGACTCCAGCCCATTCAAAAGCCTGTCGTTCGTCAATTAACGTGCGGAACTGAATGGCCTTGCCGTTGCGGAAGTTGTAGACATCCGCGGTACGCCCTTCACGCCATTCCATCTCGTGCTTCTGTCTCACTCGCACGTGAATGAGCACAATGATCCGATCGCCGCCGACGATGAACCGTTCCGGCTCGCAACTGGCTTCGGCTCAAGTTCGGCGCGACTTCGAGATGTGTGCCTTCACGGCTTCGATACCGTGATAGGTTCCGCCCTGCCAATAGCCCGCTAGTTCGATCCGCTCGATCTGCGGATCAAATACACTGGCGAATGCTGGAATGTCATTCCGGTTGAGTGCGGCATATGCCGCACTCAGTGCTTCTGTCATATCGGCTAGAAGTGAAATCGATTTTTGTCTAATTTTTTCTCCCGTAGCCCAGTGGTCATTTACAGAATATTCATAGGGGTGAGAGTACTGCTAGAGAATTCAAACTGCCAAAAACGATAGCCCCGCAGGTCCTTGACCTGCGGGGCCGCCAAACTCGGGTTGTTTGCTTTTGTACTCTGTGCTTGCCGACCGATACATCCGACCTATCTGCTACTCGTCAGGAAGCGTGCGGCTTCGTGCGTCTCCAGTCCAAGACGTCCACATTCGTTAGGTCTTTGTCATGGCCAAGTCTGCCTCTAATTCCTTTTCCTGGTCCACCTTTTTCACGGCGCTCGCGAGCTTCAGCCTCTTCGCGCTGCTGCTGGGGGTCGTGTTTGCATTGGTCGTGGGCCTGCGTCCGCTTGAACGTCGGGCGACCCAACTGTCTGCCAAGACTCCGAGCACGATAGAAATTCGCTGGCCCATCGTGCCAGGTTCGCAGCGCAAGACATGGATACCAGAAGTAGAACGCGACGCACTGACGCACATCGCGGAAGCTGCCCTCGCCCATGATCTGGACCGTTTTTCCGGTGATGCGCTCGAACGCGTGGGCAAGGCCATGGGCGCGAGCGGCTGGTTTACGCAGCCGCCCACGGTTGCTCGGGCTGCTGGCGGCAAGATTATTGTCGAAGGATTCTGGCGTGTGCCCGCTGCTGTCGTGCGCGGTAATGGCATGGAGCAACTGATCAGTTGGGAGGGCAAGCCGATGCCGCTGCTCAAGCCCGCAGGCGAGACAAACTTTCCGGTGATAGAGAACGCGGCGATGGGCATTCCCAGGACATCAACCGGCGAAGTCGATCACATGGCCGCGTGGAGTGGTGAGGATATCGCCGCGAGTCTTGAACTCTTGCAGGTCATGCTGCGCCAGACCTGGGCCAAGCAGGTCGCGGGCATCGACGTGACCAATTTCTCGCGAGATCGCATCCTGATTGTGTCGACGACATACAACACGAAGGTGGTGTGGGGTGGTCGCGTGAGCAAGCCTGCGCTTGGCGAAGTCTCAAGCGCACAGAAGTTGGCCCACCTCAATCAACTCTTCCAGACCCATCAGCGTATCGATGCGGGCTACCCGTTGATTTACGTCAACAACAGCAAGTTGCAGTTTGACATCTCTGCAACCGCCGATGCATTGGCAAAGGCCCAGGAAGTGCTGGCCGTCGAGGCTGAGGGCGAAGTCGCGACTGCACAGGGCGGGGACAAGCGGCGCAGCCCGTGAGCACTATCTTGCAGGCATAGCAGCTGGTTGAGTTCTCAAGTTGGTGCTGGTGCTGATCAGAATCTAGGCCAACCATTCTCGCGTGGCTGATGCTGTTGAACAATCCTCAAGTGCTGTGCAGACTGTTCAGGCAGATGAGACGGCTCATCAGTCGTCGAGCCTGAACTACGTCCCGATTTCTGGACTCGCCACGACCCCGCGTCCCGGGCTTGGCCTGCTACCTCCCAAGCAGGGCCCCGATCCGTTTGCCCATCGTCGGGGCGAGCCTCGCTCCTTCGCGGCCTTCTGGGTCTTCTATGTCTTTGGCATTATCGCAACGGCATTTTCGGGGCTGGGATGGTTCGGCCTCATCGCGCCCGACGTCTATCGCCCTGCGGCTCGTCTGCTGATGGTCTCGCTTGCGATCGGGCTGTGGATCGTCTGGCCGCTGGTGCGGCTCAGTCAGGAGCCGCCACGTCGACCAATTGCTTCAATGTGGGCGGATTGGTTTCTTGTGCTCGCTCCAGTTGCCGGCGCGATTGCACCCCAAGCCTTGCCTTGGATGGCAGCCTGGCCACTGGATGCCTGCGCTGGCATGTTGCTTTGGTTGGCGTTGTGGGGAATGATCGTTGCGGGCATGCTGGCGGGTGTCTTTGGCAGGGAGCAGCAAGGCGTGAGCAGCGGGCGGGGGGTTGTGCGCGCAGCTGTGATGCTGGGTTTCGTTGTCGTCGCCTTGGCGGGGCCAGGCCTGATGGCCCTGCAACGTGGCGGCGAGGAGAGTTCCTTGCAGAAGGTACTAATGCTCACATCACCTGCATCGGGAACATGGTTGCTCACCCAGCCCAAGGGCTGGCAGGGCAAGACGGTAGAGATGGACGATTTGGCTTGGGGGACGCTGGGCGTGCTGGGAGCAGTCGCGATGGGTGTATGGGCGTGGGCTGTGGTGCGGGTGCGGCGCGGCGCGACGGAACGGCTCGCGGGATAACATTACCTCTCCCCATGACCAATGGGACACAAGTGACGAGCGGGCGGTTGCCCGTGGTGGGGCGTTTTCGATTCACATGAAGTGCTGAGTGTTGAAGAGGTCTGCCATGGAACTGGTCACAAAGGTCGAGAAAGAACAACTGGAAGTACGCTTGAACGCGCTGATCAACAGCCGCGGGGCCATGTCCATGCGTATCGCGGAGGCTCGTTCCCATGGCGATCTCAAGGAGAACGGCGATTACCACGCCGCACGCGAGCAGCAGGGCATTGACGAGGCCGAGATTCGCAGGCTCCAGGATCGCATCGCCAACATGAGCGTGATCGATGAGCGCATGACCAAGGTACTTGCCGACACGGTCTTCGTGGGTTGCACCGTGCGACTGCGCGACGAAAAGGATGGCGATGAGGACTTGTACAAACTGGTGGGCGAAGCCAGCGTGGCCATGCCCGCAGATTATGTCGAAGTCACGCAGGGCAGCGCGATGGGCCAGGCCTTGCTCAAGGCTCGTATCAACGAAGTGATTCGCGTGGACGCGCCGCGCGGCGTGAAGACGTTCAAAGTTGTCGAAATCCTTTGAGCCGGTTCTTCTGAGCCCAAGCCGTGTGGCTTGGCCATCCGTCGCGATCGGCTTGCACCGTCTTCATCGTTTTTCTATTTCTCATTGTTTTCATCATGCGCCTGGATACGTCGCGCTCGTCCGATCCGTCTCCCAGACGGTGATACTCGCAAGTTGGACCGCGGGATACCTGCTCACCAGTTCTGGAGCCAGCAGGTCGTAAAACGTCTTCGCGATATTTTCCACGCTGGGGTTGAGGCCACCCCGATCGACATCGAACTCGACAGTGTCTTCGTTCAAGTGCTTGTGGTCGAAGCGGTCGAGCAGCACGCGCGAGACGATGGCTTCGAACTCATGGAGAGGCAACGCGAGGCCTCCAACGGGAACCTGCACGCACGGCTCAAACTGGTAGTTGTGTCCATGGCCGCGCGGGTTGTTGCACTTTCCGAAGAGCGCGCGATTCTGCTCCTCGGAGAGATTGGGCATGTTCAGACGATGGGCCGCTGCGAAGTCAAAACGCTGACGCATGGAGACGGATTGGGGGTTGGCCATGACAAACTCCAGGCTGAGCATGGGCGAAAGATGCCAGCGAAGGGAAGCAAGCAGAGCGTTGTTGGCGACTGAACGCAGACTCGCGTCCAGGGCTGTGGCGCAGCGATCAATGATGGGCGAGGGGGTCAGCGCGGGGACCGGAGTGGGAACAAAAGTGGGGGAGGAGGCTGGCTCGCCCGCGAAAGACTCTCGATACGCGGCTTGGAGCAGTGGCAGCACAGCATCGCGAACGGCCCGATCAATCACCTTGATGTCCAGCAGATATCCCGTGTCGCTCAACTCGCCTTGCACCGTCACGTCAAGTGCGATGTGCGCACCCACCGTGTGCATCGAAGGCCAGCCCGCATACGCGTTGTGATTGGGCAGGTCTTGCGTTGCTGAAGTGTCGGGAAGAATGGAGCACCGCACTGTGCGTGTGAGCGTAAACACCTCGAATGATATGGACTCCGTACTGGGTTTGCATGCTGCACGCTCTCACTGCAAACAGGGTGGTTGTGTGGCTTGCGTTGCGGGCCACAACGAAATGGCGAACTACACTCAGGAGTCCATTTGCTCGTGATTTCCCTGGGCGATCTATTTGCGAGCGAGTGTCGATACGGAGATTCCAAGCATGGCATTGTCTTCTTCCTGTGGCCTTTGCAAGTTCGGCATGACGGCGTTTGGCGTGGTCGGTGTGCTCGCCGTCGCGGGAGTGGTGGCCCATCAGGACACACCGACAACCCAACCAACTCCTGCTACTACCGCACCAGCCTCGGCTCCTGCCTCACCACCTTCGGAGGAAAGGGCCAAGGAGCCCGCCACCGACCCCTACGTGCTGGGCTGCACGGTCGTAGACATTGATGGCAAAGATGTCGACTTGGCTCAGTTCAAGGGCAAGGTCGTGCTCATGGTCAACGTTGCGAGCAAGTGTGGCTTTACGCCCCAGTACAAAGGCCTCGAAGCGCTGTACCAAGCTAAGCATGACCGTGGATTGGTCGTTCTTGGCTTCCCTGCCAACAACTTCATGGGCCAGGAGCCTGGCACCAATACCGAGATCAAGGAATTCTGTTCGGCCAAGTATGGCGTGACTTTCCCGATGTTTGAGAAAATCTCGGTCAAGGGTGAGGACATCCATCCCCTCTACAAGACGCTCACCACACAGGCATCACCGATCGGCGGTGACGTGGGCTGGAACTTCACCAAGTATCTAGTCAATCGCGAGGGCAAAGTAGTGGCAAAATACGACAGCCGCATCAAGCCCGACGACGCGGCGATGCTGAAGCGGATCGATGAACTGCTGGGGCCAGAGGCGAAGAAGACCGAAGAGGCCAAGCCGGAAGTCAAAGGCTCTTGAGCGGAGAATGGACGTGGTTGCTTCCAAACGGGACTGTTCTGTCCCAGTTGACCAATGCTGCTAGCTTGTCACTCAACCGTTGCCCAAGCGTCAATTAGCACAATCTTAACGAAGCACAGGGTGTATTCCCAGCACATGGATGCACAATGGTCGCCTTGCAGCCTGATTCGATCACAACGTCGAAGTTTTTGAGGCGTATGACCATGGAACGAAGTGCAAGTGAAAAGTTGCACGGGCGACGGTTCAGGGCCAGCGGTGAACCTTGGAGGTACTTGGTATGAGCAATCGGTGTGTGGTCGGCATGGTCGCGATGTTTGGGTCGCTGTCGCTTGGGGCGGTCTTCACTCCCTCTGCTTGGGCTCAGGCTGCGGTCAAGATCGACGGTTCGAGCACTGTGCAGCCTGTCACGTCCGCCATTGCCGAGGCCTTCGAGGGGAAGGTTCGCAATATCAAGGTCGAAGTAGGCACTTCGGGCACTGGCGGGGGATTCAAGAAGTTTGTTCGCGGCGAGATCGACATTGCCAATGCCAGCCGTCCGATTCAGGTGGAAGAAATGGCGAAGGCCAAGGATGCTGGTATCGAGTATGTTGAACTTCCGATCGCCTTTGATGCTTTGACAATCGTCGTCAATCCCAAGAACACATTCGTCGACAAACTGACCGTCGCGGAACTCAAGAAAATGTGGGAGCCTGCGGCGAAGGATGTCGTGATGAAGTGGAGCGACATTCGCAAGGGCTGGCCCGAGCAATCATTGACACTATTTGGCGCCGGCACCGATTCAGGCACCTTCGATTACTTCACTGAAGCCGTAATGGGCACAAGGGGAGCCAGTCGCAGCGACTACACCCCCAGCGAAAACGACAACACGCTGGTTCAGGGAATCAGCAGAGATGTGCATGCGCTGGGATACTTCGGATACTCGTACTACATCCATAACAAGGACCAGTTGCGCGCGGTGCCGATCGTCAATCCCACGACCGGCAACGCGGTGGCACCTTCCAACGACAGCGTCGCCGATGGCACGTATACGCCGCTCGGTCGTCCCGTCTTCATCTATGTGAACCGCAAGAGCCTTGAACGCCCCGAAGTTCGCCGCTTTGTCGAGTTCTTCGTGGGCGAAGGCCACCATCAGATTAAGGAAGAGGGTTTCGTGCCGCTGCCCGAAAAGGCTTATGAGTCTGCGCTCGAGCGCGTCCGCAAGCGCCAGACCGGGACTGCCTTTGGTGGACATTCGGCGGTCGGGATGCATGTTGATGAGATGTTCTCTCGCCCCCTCTCCATGGAGGCGAGCGAGCCGAAGAAACTAGAAGACAAACATGAAGACAAGCAGGGCGAACATCCTCCCAAGTAAGTTGTACATGTTCTTGCGACTCGGCGAAATGGCTCCGTGGTAATTTTTTTGAAGCAGCGTTCCGGCTCGCGGGCTAAGGAACTCGTAGCGAATCTTTGCTCAGCGTGTCAGACTTCCAGGATGGGTGTGCATGGCCGATGCGATTGCTCCCAATCAGGCGACCAGCACCAGCCTTGCGTCCAACACCAGCCCGGCGCGGACGAGGCGGGCGCGGATTGACAAGCGCGCTGTTGCGTGGGATGAGCGGTTTGTTGAAGCCTTGTTGTTCCTCGCCGGGGCATCGGGCGTACTCATCACTTTGCTGATCGTGGGTACGCTGGTCTACGAGGCTATGGCGTTCTTCCGCGAGGTGCCCGTGTCCGTGTTTCTGACAGACACGAGTTGGGGGCCGCAGTTTGCTCCGCCCAGCTTCGGCGTGCTGCCACTCGTCGCCGGAACGCTTGTGACGACTGCGGTGGCCCTGCTGGTGGCGGTGCCAGTGGGCACGATCGTGGCTCTCTGGCTCAGCGAGTACGCACCGACAAAGTTGCGTGAGAGTGTCAAGCCCGTGCTTGAGTTGCTGAGTGCTGTGCCCACGGTTGTTTTTGGATACTTCGCACTGCTCTTTGTCATTCCGATCCTTCAGAAAATGTTCGGCCTCGTCGGGCATCAGTTGGGCGGATTTAACATGTTGGGCGCTGGGCTGGTCATGGGTTTCATGATCGTGCCCTACATAGCCAGTCTCTCCGAAGATGCCATGCGTGCTGTGCCCAAGAGTCTGCGCGAAGGCGCGTATGCGATGGGTGCCACCAAGTTCCAGACCTGCCTTCAGGTTGTCTTTCCCGCCGCTCTCTCTGGCATATCCGCTGCTTACATTCTCGCCGTGTCGCGGGCACTGGGCGAGACCATGATCGTTGCGGTCGCGGCGGGGGGCCAGCCCAACTTGACGATTGATCCGCTCCAGCAGGCCCAGACATTGACAGCCTTCATCGCGTCAGTGGCCAAGGGCGATTTGCCCGTGGACAGCATCGGCTATCGATCCATCTTCGCGGTGGGCCTGACGCTGCTGCTCTTGACGCTGGTCTTCAACGTCGCGGGCTACTGGCTGCGCCAGCGATACAAGGAGACGTACTAGTGCCACGGGATCGAGCAAGTCCGACGGCTCGCGCATCCACCGACATATCCGGGAGGGCGGCGGGATTCCGCTCTTCGAGCGCTCAACGCCTGATCGAGCGCCGCAAACTGTGGGATCGGATTTTCATGGTCTTAGGCGCGGCTCTGTCTGCGATGTGCATCGCGATCCTCGTTGTGCTGGTGGCGGACCTGGTGAGCGACGCGTGGCCTCGCCTGGAATGGAGTTTTCTTGAGCGTTCACAGTCCAACGACGCCGAGAAGGCGGGCATCAAGACCGCGCTGTTGGGCACTGCTCTCGTCATGCTCGTGACGGCGGTCACAGCGATCCCGCTCGGCATCGCGGCGGGCATCTATCTCGAAGAATACGCGAAAAAATCGTGGATCACGACGATCATCGAGATCAACATCGCAAACCTCGCGGGCGTGCCTTCGATCATCTGGGGCTTGATGGCACTGGGCCTGCTTGTCTATGGACTCAAGACCGGCCAATCGATCCTCACTGCGGGCCTTACGCTCGGGCTGCTCGTGTTGCCGATCATCATTGTCGCCACTCGCGAAGCCATTCGCTCCATCCCGCAGGGCATTCGCGAGGCCAGCTTTGCGTGCGGGGCATCGCGTCTCCAGACTGTCAAGCATCACATCCTGCCCTATTCCCTCAGTGGCATTCTCACTGGCTGCATCATCGCCATGAGCCGGGCGATCGGAGAGACCGCTCCGCTTGTGACTATTGGTGCCTTGGCGTACATTACCACCACGCCCGCAGTGCCCTTCAGCGAGAAAATCTGGCCGCTTGAAGCCGTGGGCAAGTCGGCGATTGTCGAGGCCCAGCAGACTCAGCCACTGATCCCCCCGACCCGAGACGGACTGATGCAAGTGCGACTCGAACTTCCCGATGAATCGGCGGGCGCAAGTAACTATCAGATGGTGCGCGTGACGCGTTCGATTCCCATTCCCGCCAATGCGACCGGTGACCAGGTGCTCGCGGCTCTCGAAGCAGCACCCGATGTCACCGCTCGATTCGACGAGGACGGGCACCTTCGCATCGAGAATGAACAACTGGGCGGTATCGCACTGGGAATAGACACGAGTGGCGTGGTGGAAGCACTCAAGATTCCCGCCGGTGCGGGGCGTCATGGGCCGCTGGACTGGCTCTCGTCGAGTTTCACTGTGCTGCCAATTCAGGTCTATGACTGGGTGTCGCGACCGCAGCAGGCGTTTCAGATCAATGCGGCCGCGGCGGGAGTCGTGCTTGTGCTGGTCACGCTGGCGATGAATGCTGTCGCGATATTCTTGCGAGTGCGATTGCGCAAGCGTCTGCAGTGGTGATGTGAGGAAACGAGTTGGGCTGCGTCGGCAACTGTTGATAGGAAATTGTTGAAAGAAACGCTATGGTCACGGCGGGCACACACAAGGGAACTGGCGCAACTATGGCAAGCGGCCCCAACATTTCATCGCCGCGAGTTTCCGAAGCCCCCGGAGAGCGTGGCGTCGCGCCTGTTGACCCGACCCAGGCCATCAAGTCCCAGGTCAAGAACCTGAACTTCTACTATGGCAAGTTTCAGGCCCTGAAGAACCTCAACCTGACGATCTACGATAAGCGGATCACCGCGCTCATCGGCCCCTCGGGTTGCGGCAAGAGCACCCTGCTGCGTTGCTTCAACCGCATGCACGACCTGTATCCGGATACCAAGTACAGTGGCGAGATTATCCTGCATCCCGATGGACTGAACCTCGTAGGCCCTGGCATCGACCCGATCACCGTGCGCATGCGCATCAGCATGGTCTTCCAGAAGCCCAATCCATTTCCCAAGACCATCTTCGAGAATGTCGCGTTCGGACCCAGGCTTCGCGGCATCACCAACAAGGCCGCGCTTGGTATCGAAGTTGAGAAGGCACTGAGCGGGGCAGCGCTGTGGGAAGAATGCAAGGACCGCCTCCAGGACAACGCCTATCGCCTTTCGGGCGGGCAGCAGCAGCGCCTGTGCATCGCTCGCGCACTGGCGACTGACCCGGAGGTGATGCTGTTTGATGAGCCCACCAGCGCGCTCGACCCCATCGCAACCCTTCGCATCGAGGAACTGATGCGCGAACTGCGTGAGCGCGTCACCATCATCGTCGTGACACACAACATGCACCAGGCGTCCCGCGTCAGCGACTACACCGCTTTCATGTACCTAGGTGAATTGGTCGAATACGGGGCGACAGGCCAGATATTTCAGAACCCGGCCAAGCAGATGACGGAAGAGTACATCTCCGGTCGCTTTGGTTGATCGTGTTTGGCTTTGGCTGTGCATGTGAGGGGCAACACTCACGCTCCATCGCCAACAAATACTTGCCACTATCAACTTGAGAATCTCTCGCTCACGCGTGACGCTGCCCAGCCTCACTGGAAACAAACTTCTGTCCGTAGTGGCCCATTCAACCTACCATCTCAAGAGCAATGATCGGACTATGTTTGGGTATTGATAGTCCGTTTGCGACCTTTCGTGCTGTTGATGGACCGACTACGCCCTGCGCACCGAAATACAGGCCCTGCCATGACGAATCCCGCCTCCCAAGTACCTCTCCGTGTGAATCGCCCCGCCGTCAACGGCTGGAATGCTGAGTACCTCGATACCGAGTACCAGCGATACCTGGCCGACTCTGCGAGCGTTACCCCCGACCTGCGTCAGTTTTTCGCTGGCTTTGACCTCGCGCTGAACTCATCTATCGGGGTGGCAACTCCAAGCACCGGTGCTGGTGCAGCAACGTCCAGTATCACGTCCAGCGCCATCGACTATCGCGTCAGTGACCTAGTTGAGACGTACCGCGCTCGCGGACATCTTGCTGCCAAGATCGATCCCTTCGGACGCGCTCGACCCAGGCCAGCCGAGTTGGCTCCCAAGGCACACGTCATTGGCGATGCAGAAATGGGCACCAAGGTTCGAACTGCCCTGGGCGCGATGACGGTGCGAGAACTGATCGACCACCTCGAAGCGATCTACTGCGGAAGTGTTGGTGTCGAGTTCATGCACATTCCAGACAAGCGGGAACGGGACTGGTTCATCGAGAAGTTTGAGGGCAACAACGGCTGGCACAAGCACTTCGCCTGGTCGGCTGCGCAGAAGAAACTCATTCTGGAGCAACTCACCGACTCGGAAGTTTTCGAGAAGTTCCTGGGCAAGCGATATCAAGGCAAGAAGCGTTTCAGCCTAGAAGGCGGCGAATCTCTGATCGCGTGCCTCAAGTGGCTGACCCAGCGCGTGGGCGAACTAGGCACCGATGAGATCATCCTGGGCATGGCCCATCGAGGACGCCTCAACGTCCTGAAGAACTACCTGGGCAAGGACCTCCAGCAACTCTTTACCGAGTTCGAGGACAGTTGGAGCGACAGCGGCAACCAGGGCGCGGGCGATGTCAAGTACCATCGCGGCTACAGCGGCGATCAGGCCCTCTTGGATAACTCGCGCGTCGTTCACCTCTCGATGCTGAACAATCCCAGCCACCTCGAATCGGTCAACCCGGTCGTCTTAGGTCGTTGCCGATCAAGGCAGGACAAGGCCAACCACGGCCAAGGCGATAATGATCGTCGGAAGGTCATCAGCCTCCTCATCCATGGCGACGCTGCGGTTGCGGGGCAGGGCGTGGTTGCTGAATGCCTCAACATGAGCCAACTCGAGGGCTACTCGGTCGGCGGCACAATTCATATTGTGACCAACAACCTCGTCGGTTTCACCACCGATCCCAAAGATGATCGCAGCACGGAATACTGCACGGACATCGGCAAGATGGTCAACTGCCCGACGTTGCACGTCAATGGCGACGATCCTGAGGCTGTGGTCGTTGCTGCGATTCTCGCTGCTGAGTATCGTCACGAGTTCCGCAAGGACATCTTTGTCGATATCGTGTGTTTCCGTCGCTATGGGCACAACGAGCAGGACGAGCCAGGATACACCCAGCCCGAACTGACCGCGCTTGTGAAGGCCCATCCGGGTACTCCAGAGACCTATCGACAGAAGTTGATCGCCACGGGCATCGTGACCAGCGAGCAGGCTCTTGCAATGATCGATGCAGTGACCAGCGTGCTCGATGCGGCGCAGACAGCCGCGAAGGCCAAGCCTGTCAATCCCGTGCCGCCTCCGGGCAAGGGCCTGTGGTCCGGATACCAGGGCAAGTACTGCTTCGAGAGCCCCAAGACGTCGGTCGATGCAGGCACCATCGCGCGAGTCTGCGAGGCGATGGGAACGGTGCCCGCTGGCTTCAACGTCCATCCAAAATTGGTGTCACTGCTCAAGGCCCGCGCCAGTCTTCCTACCACCAGGAAACTCAACCATGCCGACGCGGAACAGATCGCGATCGGCACTCTGGTTTTGCAAGGCATTCCCGTTCGCTTATCCGGTCAGGATAGCCGGCGCGGCACGTTCACCCAGCGGCACGCAGTCCTGCGCGACGAGAAGACCAACGTTCGTTACACCCCGCTCAACAATATTGCCAATCAGCAATCGTCAGCGTCGTCGCCACAGACAGAAAAAGAATCTGGTGTGAAGAGTGGTGGGCAGGCGATGTTCGATGTGTGGGACAGTCCGCTCAGCGAGTTTGCCGTGATGGGCTTTGACTTCGGGTATTCGCGCGGCGCTCCGGGCACGCTCGTGATGTGGGAAGGGCAGTTCGGCGACTTCGTCAACGGCGCTCAGACCATGATCGATCAGTTCCTTGCTTCCAGTGAGGTGAAGTGGCACCGCTGGGCCGGCCTCGTGCTGCTCCTGCCGCATGGCTATGAGGGACAAGGCCCCGAGCACAGCAGTGCCCGCATCGAGCGATTCCTCCAGTTGTGCGCGGATGAGAACATGGAAGTCGTCTATCCGACCACGGGAGCGCAGACCTTCCACATGCTGCGCCGTCAGATGCTGCGAGACTTCCGCAAGCCGCTGATCGTGATGACACCCAAGAAGTATCTCCGCTTCGAGGCCAGCACGATCGACGACTTGAGCACGGGCCACTTCCAGCACCTGATCGACGATTCCCTGGTCTCGCAAGCCTCGAAGAAGAGCGTCACCCAGGTGATCTATTGCTCCGGCAAGATCTATCACGAATTGCACGAGCGCCGCACATTGACGAATCGCAATGACCATGCCATCGTTCGCATCGAGCAGTTGTACCCCTTCCATCGTGACCTTGCAAAGTCCATCGACGATTCGTTCCCGCGCACTGCCAAGCGTGTGTGGGTGCAGGAAGAGCCTCGCAATCAGGGCGCGTTCCTGTTCATCGCCGATATCTTCCGCGAGCAGTTGGGCGTGAACCTCTCGTACATCGGGCGAGGCCCAAGCTCAAGCCCCTCGACCGGGAGCGAGCACGCCCACAGGGATCAGCAGGATGTCATACTTTCCAATGCGGTTGCCTCGCTCCCGCAACCCAAGCCCGAATCGCATGCGGGCAAGGCCGTACCGATGAGCGTGGGAGCCAAGCATTGATCGCAGTGCTCGGTATCGTCTTTTCGTCCTCTTTCGCATTTTGCTTCGCGATTTGAATGTTCGATTCTCGATCTTTTCTGGAGTCTCCCATGCCCGTCGATCTTGTCATGCCGCAAGCTGGTGAAAGCGTGACGTCCGGTGTTGTCCTGCGCTGGATCAAGAACGCCGGCGAAATGGTCCGGCGCGATGAGGACATCATCGAAATCGAAACCGATAAGGTCACTCTCGCCGTACCTTCGCCCGCCGCGGGCGTGCTCACCAGCCTCAAGGTGAAGGCCGGAGATACCGTTTCGATCGGCCAAGTGCTCGCAACCATCGATGAGAAGGGCACCGCCAGCGCCGCACCAAGCACCAACGCAGCCGAGCCAGCTGTGCAAACCGCAGCCAAGCCCCTGGCCAAGCCCGTGGAACCAATCGCGCAAGTTCTCAGCGCTGGCACACCCGCACCCCCCGCAC
>CAYRPC010000043.1:0-21127 GCA_964425995.1 uncultured Phycisphaeraceae bacterium | reverse complement strand
CAAGGGCAACGTGCTGGGCGGCGGCTTTGGCGGCGGGATGGGCGGGGGAATGAGCACGGCTGGTGGCGCCGGGTTTGGCGCTGGCAAAGGCGGCTGGGATAAGGACACTGGCAAGTGGATGGGCGGAAAGACTGGTCAGGAGAAGCGGTCGCAGCGCAGCAAGGGTCGCGACCAGGGAAAGAAAGAACACCGGCGCGAGGACTAAACACAACTACCAGGAGTCGAGGGGAGCCAAGTTGAGCCGAACGGAGCAAACCTCCGGACCAATGTCGTTCCAGGCTGCTCGACCACTGGTTCTGCTATTAGGCTCGCAATTCATTCGACGCGTGCGCCGTCAAGCGCACACGCCGATGTTTCTTTCCTCCAACGGGGCTAGTTCACGACCTGCGGCTTGCGAGGCGATGTCGACACCTGTTCCGCGATTCGCTGACGCGGGCGACGGAGCGTGTCGGACTCAGTCTCGTAGACGTACGCGTGAATCTTGACATGCTTGGGAATGAACGGGTGCTCGCGCAGCAACTTGACCTGCTCGATGGCGGCCTCGTCGACATCCTCGAAGGTTCGGAACCACTTGGCAAGATCGGCCATGGGAACCTTGAGCCCGGGAATGGCTGGATCGAGGTTCACGCCTTCGAGTTTCACACCTTCACTGGCGAGGCGTTGTCGGAGCGCATCGATCACCTGCTCGCCGGTCGTGGTGAGCATGCCGCACTCGGTGTGCAGGAGGATCACAATCTCCTCGGTGCCGAAGAAGTTGGTGGTGAGGGTTGCGGAGCGAATGACATCGTCGGTGACGAGCGCGCCAGCGTTGCGATAGATGTGGGCATCGCCTAGTTTGAGGCCCAGGACTTGCTCGACGGGAATGCGCTCGTCCATGCAGGTCAGCACGAACAATCGCTTATTGTTGGGAATGCCCTTGCGACGGCGCAGGGCCCAGTCTTCGCGGGTGTTGACGGTTGAATCGATGGATTCGTACACGGACATGCAGGACTCCTTTGCAGGGCGGCAGATTGCTGCTGCCTGGACACATTGCCCGCGCATCGATGAACCATTCATCAGCGTGCGGACGGGAAGGCTTGAATGGGAACGGGTGGGGGGGCTGATGAGCGCCGAACAATCAGGCGTCATCAAGCAATATCCAACCCAAAAACACAGCGACCGCCCTTGCTCGTGCTGGCGGTCGGCTCAACGGTGGCTTTGCAGCATGGTCGCCCTCAACAGCGACACAGCGTGCAGCAACACCGCGAGCGGCGTGGCGTGCAACAACATGTGAAAGCCGACGAAATCATAACTTAGAAAGCTTAGGCAGGTGGGACGCATCGTCAAACTCGCGAGGGTGATCCATGGCTTGTGGCCCTCTATTTTGCTTCTTCGCCCAGTCATCCTTCAGCAATAGACAGAGGAAGTGATGCCCAAGAATTTACCGTTGGTCTGGCCATTTGACTGGCAAAGGGGCGAGCGATCCAGACAGAGAGGGTACTTGACGACAGCGAGGTTCGATAATCCGCAGGATTACATGGGATGTTCTGGCCGTAGTTTTCTAATCGGTGCAGCCGGTCTATTCGGTGGTCTTTCCTGATGGCGTTGATTCGCTTGGTGTCCGTTGTGTCCGATGAGTCAATATCGAAGTCTGGGAGACGGTTTGATTCGTCGATGCTTTGAAGGATTTCATATGCGAAGTACCACTCTGTCCGGTTGTGTTGGTCGCGGTTTCACGTTGCTTGAAGTGCTGATCGTGGTGGTCATTCTTGGGATTTTGGCAGCGGTGATCGTGCCGCAGGCATCGAGCGCGCGCAGTGATGCGCGGGATGCAACCCGCGAGGCAGACTTGCGTGCGGTCGAGAAGTCACTGGAAATGTGCGCAAACGATGAGGGCGAGTATCCGATTTCCAATTCATGGTCTGGAGATGCGCCCAGCTACGGCGGGCGCGGCTACGACGGCGACTCGGGATACATACCCGGCTTATCTCCGCAGTTCATGAAGGAACTGCCCAGAGATCCGAATAATGCGTATCCACGCGGCGATTACGGGTATCTGTATCGCAGCGACGGGGTGAACTTCAAGTTCCTCGCGCATCGCACGCCCGAGAGTTATGGGCCCACCAAGACGTTCTATGACCCCATCCGCCCAGGCCATGCGTGGCAAGTCTCAACGCAGGGCGGCGCGAACTGGTAACGCAGACAACACGCGATGACTCATAAGCCTGGACGTGACTGGATGTCGGAGCGCCCTTTCTTCTTTCGAGGGCGGCTTCGTTTGGGAGGCATTTCGCCAATATTGCGACCAGCGCGAGGGCTGTAGAGCGCGCTCGATTGGGTGCCTGGCTTGGCACAGACGTCGCGTTCGGGGCCGCGATTGATGCGCTCCATGGCGCTGGTTGCGTTCTTCTCGCTGAACTCGGTGCCGATGAAGTTTCGGTTCAGGGCGCGGGCGACGACGGCGGTGGTGCCGCTGCCCAGGAAGGGATCGAGCACGAGATCGCCAGGGTTGCTGGTGCTTCGGATGACGCGGGCAAGGTAGAGTTCGGGTAATTGATTATCGTGGTAGCCACGGCGTTCGGCGTTGTTGCCCTGGATGCGTGAGAAGTGGGTGCCATACCAGACATCAAGGGGCACCCGGAGTTTGGGCGGCATGCCGTCCTTTTTCGAGAGCGTGCGGGCATCGCCATAGATCGCGGCCCGGTCGGAGAGTTCGGCAACGTCTTCGGGGTGCCAGGTTCGGGAGTGCGATTGGTTGGAGCGAACCTTGCTGGTTTGCTGACTCGCTGGCTGGCCTTGCCCTACTTCCTTGACAAAGTAAAACACATGCACCTTGCTGTTGATGAACCGCTCGACGGCGTTCTGGCCAAAGCGGTAGTGCCAGATGCACCAGTTCTCAAGGTGCATGGTTGCGCTGGGCTTGCGATCAAGACGTCCCTTGAGGAAGCAGGCGATCTCGGCTGCCCAGTCGTCTGGGATGTTGATCCACAGCGCGCCACCCGGACGCAACGCGCGGACGCATATATCGATCCAGTCATAGGTGAAGGTGAGGTAGTCATGCTCCTTCATGTCGTCTTCCCACTTGTCGTAGGCACGGTTCCAGTTGAAGGGCGGGTCGGCAAAGACGAGGTCAACCTTGCCACTTTGGACTTCGGGGATCAGCGGCAGCACTTCGCGACAATCGCCGATGTACGTGCGGACTTGGCCCTTGGGGCCATCCTTGTGATCCAGATCGGCAGCGATTGTCTGCGGAGTGGGAAGGAGTGATTTGATACGCTTGGCTGGAGCGGCGGTTGGTGGACGCTTGGGTCTGCTTTTGGACTCGCGGATGGACCCGACGGACGCAGCTGCGGACACTTGTATGGAGGCAAGCGACGAAGGGAGATCGGCGGGATTCATTGGGTCGGCGGTTTCTTGCATGTGAACAAAGCAGCATAGCGATGAGGAGGCGACTGCTCTGCGCACAGAATCGTCGGCGCAGAACCAGCGCAAGACATACCCATCGGGCGCAGGGCGCGCAGCGGCGCTACTATTGAATGGGATTTCGTCGGGGCGAAATTCTTGACGCGGAGTTTGGGCTTTGCTTGGGGCGGTTGTTCGGTCGGTTCGACCGAGTCGCGTCGGGCTGACTCATTCAAACGTGCGGGCACTGCCCGACGCTGCCTGGAGTCCTAATCACCTCCCTCTCGGAGAGGAACGATCGGGATGGCAGCGATGGGCATCATCGTTTTCCTGCTGGCCCCGCTTCCGGTTGGCCAGCGCTTGCAGCAAATCCATGCAGACCAATCACGAACCCGCCCAAACCATCAAGGGCACCACCATCATGAACGACGAACGCGAGCAGTTGCATCATCACATCGAGGCCAAGCCGGTGAAAGCAGAGTTGGGCGCGGCGCAAGGCGCGGACGGCAAAGATCGAGCGGCGGCGGACCGTTCGGACGAGCCGTCCCACAAGATCGCCGGCGATGGAGACCTGTCCGACACGTTTGACACGACAAAGACGTTCGCGGAACTGGGGCTTCGCAACAGTGTGATGAAGGGTATCGATGCGTGCGGATTCAAGTATCCGACCAAGACGCAGGCACTACTCATCCCGCCGATCCTCGCTGGCAAGGACATCTTCGGGCAGGCGAAGACCGGCACTGGCAAGACGGCGGCGTTTGGCCTGCCGCTGCTGAATAGTTTGCAGCGTGACGTCCCATTCCAGGCGTTGATTCTCGCGCCGACGCGAGAGTTAGCGATCCAGATCACTGGAGAGATTGAAGATCTTGGAGCACACACACCGATCCGAGCGGTGACAATCTATGGCGGGCAGAGCATCCAGACTCAGTCCGACAAACTTCGCAACGGTGCCCAGATCATCGTGGGCACGCCCGGGCGCATCATGGACATGCTCGAGCGCGGGTACCTGCACTTCAACAACATCCGCCACATCGTGCTCGATGAAGTCGATCGCATGCTCGACATCGGCTTCCGCGACGATATCAAGAAGATACTGAGCAAGATTCCCAGCAAGGAACGCCAGACGGTCTTCGTCTCCGCAACGATCTCTCCCGAGATCGAGGCGCTGGGCCGACGCTATATGAAGGACGATGCCCAGAAGGTGATCGTCCACAGCGGCTCGTTGACGGTGAGCATGGTGAAGCAGTTCTACCTGCCCGTCAACGCATGGGACAAGAAGCGTTTGCTGCTCCACCTGCTGCGCCATGAGGAGCCCGCGCTCACGATCGTCTTTTGTCGCCTGAAGCGGCACGTCGATGAGATCGCGCGGGGTCTCACGGGGCGCGGCATCGATGCGCACGCGATCCATGGCGACATGAGCCAGGGGCGGCGCAACAGCACGATGCAGAAGCTTCGCAGCGGGCATCTGGCTGTACTGGTCGCGAGCGATCTGGCAAGCAGAGGCATCGATGTCGAGGGCATCACGCATGTGATCAACTTTGACCTGCCTGAGGATCCCGAGGTGTATGTCCATCGCATCGGGCGCACGGCCCGTGCGGGTCGTGATGGCATTGCCTGGAGTTTTGTGACGCCCGAGCAGGGCGAGTTGCTTACGAACATCGAGTTGCTCATCAACGCCGAGGTGCCCAAACTCGAGTATCCGGACTTCAAGGCCAGCGACACCGCACCGGCGGGCTATCGCGCGCCGTTTGATCGTCGCACCGATGGTGGCCTCAAGCCCGTGCTTTCAGGCAACGAGCCCACGCCGCCAGCGCCGGTCGTGGCCCAGACCAAGGCCAATCGCATCGAGGAAGCAGTGCGTCCGACGCTGCCCGTCGCACCGACCGTTCCGGGCGATGCCAACGGCGTCGTAGTGCCAGTGGATGCGAGCAAGTTCCCGGGTGGGATTGTGCCGACGAAGTTACCGCCGCGGATGCTGGTGCGTGGTATCAAGCGCGGGAAGCGATAATCTGAGCCAAATCACGCCAGCCCACTGTTCGATCCGGCGTGTCATTCCAAAGCATCAATCACTGCCCGCATCCATCACCATGAGCGTCATGCGGTCCCGAGCATCGGGCGATCCGGGGCGGATCGACTCGCTCTGGCGCACAAACTCCACGCGTGTCGCATAGGCAATCGCGGGATCGATGCGCACGAGCACAGACCAGAGCGAGCGAAGCCGCTCGTCGCGCTGCACGCTGGCATCATCACGCATGGCACGTTCAAACGTCGCGCGAGCACGACTGGTCCTCATATATGGATGCAGTGCGTCCTCGCGGAACGTGCGGGTCGAACCATCGGGCAGGCTTGCCGTCACGATCAGCACATTGAGGCGATCATGGGCGCGACGGTCAAACCGTGGATAGCAGCCCAAGGGCCAGTCGTTGCGCTTGAGGGCACCGTTGAGCAGCATGCCGACCAGCAGTGACGAGCCCAGAATAAGCGTCATCAGCACGTCGCGATGGTGCGCTGGGCATGATGGAATCGCGGGCGTGATTGCCGACGTCGAGCGTCGCCAGAGCCAGCACCCGATGCGATGCCAATCGAACAGGATGACTTGCATCAAGGCAAGGTGCATGAAGTTGATGCGAAGGAAGTACCAGGTCGTGGCGTGAAAGAACGTCGCGCCCAGCGCTGCCAGCCCGCGCCCCTTGCGCCCAGACAAGGCCAGCACGCCCCAGCCCAACTCGATGACGACCGTGCCAATCGCGCCAAGCATGCAGAGCAGCGGCCAGTGATCGATGCGCAGGGGCAGATCGTCGGTGTGAAACTCGTGCCACTTCGTATGCAATTGGTTGATGAAGTTGGTGGACGTTAACCAGAACGTGCCAACGTTCACGAGTTTCCAGACGCCCGCAAAGAAGTAGGCGATGCCAAGAATCAACACCATGGCCCGGAGTGGCAATGCGTACGCCACACTTGGCGAACACGCGCGGGGCGTGCTGCCACGGACATCACGCGGGCGACGCAGTGCCAGCGCGTGGTCGCAAGGGCTGGCGATCAGGAGCATGGTGGCCTGAAGGACGTGGTTGAAGTGGTGGGTCGACCCTGCGAACTGTGGAATCGTAACGACATAGCCGCCGCAGATGAGCAACACGATAAGCGCGGGGCGTGCGAACAGCCCCAAGATGCCCAGAACCAGCGCAACGTGCGCAAGCACGCCGCACGCGAGCACCAGTGATTGATTATGCATGCTGGGCCAACCAAGCGCGAGCCAGAAGTTTCTGGGGCCCATCAGCGGGCGCGGCCAATCGGCAAAGAAAAGTGATTCATCGATGTTGAGCACGATCAGCCAGGCGAGGCACGTGGCGATGCGAAAGACCGCGAGGTTGGCCGGGTGGGCTGGGGCGAGGAGCCATGCGATGCCACGCTCGGGGAGCAAGGGCGAAAGTCTGGCTCGATCTGATTGGCTGGTCGCCATGCCCAGATTACGCGGACGATGTGCAGGCTGCTGCGGTGCATGTGCGACGCTGGCCCAGGCGATATGATCCGCCCTTATGCCAGATTCGAACGCCGCCATTCCAGGTTCCTCCGGCTCGCCCAAGTCCATGGACGCCATCATGGCCCTCTGCAAACGCCGCGGCTTCATCTTCCAGGCCAGCGACATCTACGGCGGCATCAACGGCTTCTGGGACTACGGCCCGCTGGGCTCCCAACTCAAAAAGAACCTCCGCGATGCCTGGTGGCAGGACATGATCATGAACCCATGCTGGGGTCAGAAGGGGCCAAACGGCAAGCGTGTCGAGTGCGTGCCAGTCGAGACGCGGATCATCCAGCATCCCAAGGTGTGGGAAGCGAGCGGGCATGTGGGCGGGTTTAATGATCCGATGGTGGATTGCAAGGAAACCAAGGGTCGGTATCGCTATGACCATGTTATGGTGCTTGTGCCCGAGAGCGGCGATGCTGGCGAAAAGCCGATCTTTGCATATGTGGGCGATCAGCCCAGTGAGTCCAAGCAGAAGAAGAAAGCAGAGAAGACCTTTGGTGCGGTCAAGAGCATCGCGCTGTCGAGTATTCCTCAGCCGTGGACACGCGTGATCGGGCCCGATGCGGAAAAGCCAGGCACGCTGACCGAACCGCGAATGTTCAACCTCATGTTTGACACGATCCCAGGAGCGATCCGCGACGAGGCCAACCGCGCATACCTCCGCCCCGAAACCGCCCAGGGCGTCTTCCTCCAATTCAAAAACGTCGTCGACTCCTCCCGCGTCAAAATCCCCTTCGGCATCGGCAACACGGGCACGAGTTTCCGCAACGAAGTCACCCCGCGCAACTACACCTTCCGCTCGCGCGAGTTTGAGCAGGCCGAGCTTGAGTTCTTCTGCCACCCCGACGAGTCATTCAAGTGGTATGAGTTCTGGCGCGACTTTCGCATGGATTGGTGGAAGTCGATTGGCCTTACTGGCGAGAACCTGATCCTTCGCGAGCACGCCAAGGACGAACTGAGCCACTATTCCGTCGGCACCAGCGATGTCGAGTATCGCTTCCCATTTACCTTCCCCGACTTTGGCGAACTCGAAGGCATCGCGCATCGCGGCAATTACGACCTGACGCAACACCAAAAGCACAGCGGCGCGAAACTCGAGTACTTCGACCAGGAACGCGGCGAAGTCCTCCCCAACGGCTCGCGCAGGGGCGAGCGTTACCTGCCGCACTGCATCGAGCCCGCGGCGGGGCTGGATCGCGGCGCTCTCGCGATCCTGTGCGAGGCCTACACCAAGGACGACACCCGCCCCAGCCCAGAAATCATGAAGTTCCATCCGCGAATCGCCCCGATCAAGGCCGCAGTCTTCCCGCTCGTCAACAAGGACGGCATGCCCGAGATCGCCGAAAAGCTCTACGACGACGTCCGCGCCCGCTTTGCCAAGATCGGCTTCGTCGAGTTTGACGAAAAGCAAAGTATCGGCAAGCGTTACGCAAGAATGGACGAGGGCGGCTGCCCGTACTGCTTCACGATCGATGGTCAGACCGCGACCGATCAGACCGTGACAGTCCGCGACCGCGACACAGGCACGCAGGAACGCATCGCAATCGACAAGGTGGTGGGGTTCTTGGCGGAAAAACTGGCTTGAGTACATTCAGGGTATCGAGGGCGGATGCTGGCGACTTCGTGTACGGACGGCTCGCATGGGATGTGCTGCGCGAGACAGCAATGCACAATCGAGTCATTATTGATCGGATCGACTTGACCGATTGCGTTATGCTGAAGCCATACGCGGTTGCGTGCCTCGCGGCGCTCGGAGCGAAGCGTCCTGGTCAAATCGAGCTTGTACTTCCACAAGATGCTGCTTGTGCGGAACACTTGGCTCGCATGGAGTTGCCCCAGTGGTTCCGTTGTGATCGTGCACCGGGAGTTGCCACTCGCGGAACAAACGTCGTGGCTCGTCAACTGAAAGAACACCCAGGTGTGTTCTCAGATGAAGTGATCAATGTGCTTTCCAAGGAACTCAGCCTGAGCGTCAATATCGGCCGTGAGCTTTCAACCCATCTGGATGAAGTGATCATTAATGCGTTGACGCACGCGAAGTCGCCGATCGGCTGCATGGTTGTTGGTCAGGCTTTTCCCAGCTTTCGCCGGATGCAGGTCGCCATCCTCGACTTGGGTCAGACCATTAGGGGTCACCTTCGCGCCAATCCCGCTCATGCCACCATCACCGACGATGAAGCCGCGATCCTGCTAGCGACTCAAGAGGGCGTGAGCGGAACCCCTGCGGGAGCCAAGAATTCCTGGGGAGAGGACAACGCGGGCCTTGGTCTGTTCGAATTGCGCCGGTACTGCGAGGCAGGAGGCGGCATTCTCACGATTGTGAGCGGTTCTGTCTTCCTCACGTTTGACGCGGCGAGAGCCCCGATAACCCACAAATTGAGCGAGCCATTTCAAGGCTGTTTGGTAAATGTTCAGTTTTTCGATCGATAGTCCTTGCTCTCGGCATCGATCTACGCGATACTACGTATACGTTTGAACTTAAGGTGATCGTTTCTATGCTGGCATGCGTCCTCCATCAATCCGGTGTACTCAACTCTGCCTCTCGGGGTGCTGAGTTGGCTCACGCAGTGCTTGAGCAAGTTGCTCTCAATGGCACGGTTGAGATCGATGCATCGGAAGTAATTCGTGTGACCCCTTCGTTCGCGAATGCGTTCGTCATGACCGTGCTGGATCGCATGCCCGATGCTCTAGCCTGCGGCAAGGTTCGGCTCGTCGCGAGTGACTTTGTTCGGGCTGCTTTCGTGGCCAGTGAGGATCGATTTGCAAGGGGCATTAGGCTCAGCAGTCAAAGACACTAATCGCAACGCTCGACAGACGGTGCATGGCTGCGCTACTTGTCCATCCATGCTTGGGATACACATTTCACTTACTTCTATGTACCAGCACGCTCAGCAGCGTGATGTCCGCGGGCGTTAACCCTTCCAGCCGCGCCGCCTGACCGAACGTGCGTGGCCGGAACCGGTGCAGAGCGTTGCGTGCCTCGGGCCGCAGGTGCGTGATCGCTAGGTAATCCATCCCTTCGGGCAACCGCTTGTGCTCCAGGTCCGCCTGCCGGCGCACCTCGGCGTGCTGTCGCACGATATACGCCGCGTAGCGACGCTCCGCGTGCACATGCCGCCACACCAGCGGATCAAACGTTGATCCTTTGCCCGCCTCGCGCATGCTCTGCTGAAAGTCCTCGACCTCAAACGCCTGACCCCGCAGCAGCTTTTCGACACGGGTGCCCACGTATGTCGTGGTCTCGACCAGCCGATCAAGCTCGCTTGCCTCGCGCGATAATTGCTCAAACCGCGCGATGCGGCGCTGGCCCAGTTGCGTGCTCTCCAGCAGTCCAATCTCCCGCGCCAGCGGCGTCAGCCGCTTCCAAGCGTTGTCGCTCCGCAGCAGCAGCCGGTGCTCGGCCCGACTTGTAAACATCCGATACGGCTCGACGGGCGTCTTTGTCACCAGGTCGTCCATCAGCACCCCGATATACGCCTGATCGCGTCCAAACACAAACTCAGGCTGGCTGAGTGCCAGTCGAGCAGCGTTGATGCCAGCGACCAAACCTTGTGCCGCCGCCTCTTCATAGCCGCTGGTGCCGTTGATCTGCCCCGCGAGAAACAACCCCGCCACCAGTTTGGTCTGCCCCGTCACATCGATCTGGTGCGGACGCACCATGTCATACTCCACGGCATATCCATAACGCAGAATGTTGGCTTGCTCGCATCCGGGCATGGTGCGAACGAGTTGATCCTGCACGTCCGGCGGCAGGCTCGTCGAGATGCCATTGCAATAGACCCAGTTGCTGCTGTGGCTTTCGGGTTCGAGAAATACGCCATGGTTCTCGCGATCAGAGAAGCGCACGACCTTGTCTTCGATGGATGGGCAATAGCGGGGGCCTGTCGAATCAATCTGCCCGCTGTACATCGGGGCACGATGCAGATTCGCGCGAATCGTCGCGTGGGCTTCTGGATTGGTCTGCGTCATGCGACAGCCAACCTGCTCGATCAGCGGGAACGTGGTTTGCTCAAACGCTGAATCTCGCCATGAGTCGAGCCTGCTGTTCACTCGGGTAGCAGCATCGCTGTCGTTCTTGGCTCGCCACCATCGGGCGAGATCAGTACGCGAATCATCGGTATCAATGCTCGCCTGCGTTGATTCTTTGATCGCACTGGTTGGGTGCCCGATTCCCGTGAGATCACTGAATGGCTGCGGGTCGATATCTCCCGGTTGCTCTTCAAGTTGTTCCCATCGAATCGATTCGCGTTCGAGGCGCGGAGGCGTGCCGGTCTTGAGTCGGCCCAGTTCAAAGCCCAACTCGCGGAGCGAATCGCTGATGGCATGCGCGGCGGCTTCTCCATGCCGACCGCCCGAAGTCTTGCTTTCGCCAGTGTGCATGAGCCCGCGCATGAAGGTGCCCGTGGTGAGAACGACAGTTGAGCAACTCAAACGAAGTCCAAGCGTCTGACTACGAGCCACATGAAGCGATTCGATGCCAGTCAACCTCGACGATGATGCATGGGGTTCGTTGAGGCGAACCTCCACACCAACCACACGCCCGCCTTCGACAATCAGCCGCTCCACACTTGCGCCAATGATCTCGATCTCCGGTCGAGATGCGATTAGCAGTTGCACTGCGCGTGCGTACGCGTGCTTGTCGCATTGTGCTCGCGGGCCTTGCACTGCGGGACCCTTGCTCTGGTTCAAGACCTTGAACTGGATGCCGCTCGCATCGGTCGCAAGGCCCATGAGGCCGCCCATCGCGTCCACCTCACGAACCAGTTGTCCTTTGGCAAGGCCGCCGATGGCTGGGTTGCAACTCATCACCCCGATCTTGCTCGGGTCCAAGGTGATAAGCGCAACCGGGGCGGTCGGCCCTGCGCCCAGTTGGCCACGCAGCAGGTTGGAAGCGGCCCACGCGGCCTCAACTCCGGCATGCCCGCCGCCGATCACGATGACTTCATAATGCCGCATCTGCACGGTTGATTATTGAGAGCAAGTTTGCTTCAAGAGCCGCACCCTGCTGTCATCCTTGCAACCGGGGAAATAGCACAATAATCAGGCAAACACACCGGGGAATCACCCGCACGACCTTCAAAGTCGGCAACCCCGCCAGAGAGTTCAATGATAATTTGATAAAATGACTTGCGTGAGCGGGCAACCTGGTGTCTAGTGCGTGTGTGATGGATGCAGTCCTGCCCATCGGTTCGCCAGCAAAAGAGAAAGAGGAGAGCAAAGTGAAGACGAATAGCATGTTCAAACAGGGTTTTGTCATGGTCGGCATCGTGGCCTTCCCTGGTTCGCTGACCAGCATTGCCCACGCCGATGTGATCACCGACTGGAACCAGCAACTGCTCAACTCCATCTCCGCGGGCAACGTTGCCCCGCCCCGCGCCGCCCGCATGATGGCGATGGTGCATACGGCCCAGTTCGATGCCGTGAACGCTATCTCGAATCAGTATCAGACCTATCAGGGCTACCTGCCCTGCCCGAGCGGCGCGAGCAAGGAAGCCGCCGCTGCGCAGGCAGCACGCGACGTGCTCACCCAGTTCTTCCCCACGCGTCAGGCGATCTTCGACGCACAATTGACGACCCACCTGAATGCCGTCGGTGCCGGCCAGGGACGCACCGACGGTGTGGACCTTGGCGGTCGCGCCGCCACCGGTATCATGAACCTGCGCAGCAGTGACAACAGCAACAACAACTTCACATATAACGGCGGGACCAACCCCGGTCAGTGGCGTCCGACCGGTCCTGGCTTTGCTTCGGCGGCCTTGCCACACTGGGGGACGGTCACGCCTTTCAGCGTCAACTCCTCCAGCCAGTACATGCCGTCCGCGCCCCCTTCGATCAACAGCCCCGCCTACGCCACGGCCTACAACGAAGTGCGCGAACTTGGAAGAAACACCAGCGCAACCCGCACGCAGCAGCAGACCGACACCGCCTTTCTCTGGCGGGCGGGTTCCAATACCGTCACGCCTCCGGGCATGTGGAACGAGATCGCCCAGCAGGTTGTTTCCACCAACAACTTGAGCATCGAAGAGAGCGCTCGCACCTTCGCGCTGCTGGGCATCGCTGTCTCGGATGCCGCCATCACCGCTTGGAAGACCAAGAACACCTACGACTTCTGGCGTCCTGAGACGGCGATCATACTTTCGGGCTCCGACGGTTTCGATCCCGCCGGTGCCGATCCCACCTGGCAGCCGCTGCTCGTCACGCCCAACCATCAAAGTTACACGAGCGGCCATAGCACGTTTTCATCCGCAGCCGCAGCCGTTCTGGCTGAACTCATGGGTGACACCCAGACGTTCACCGTCACAGGAGACGGCATCACGCGCCAGTACACCAGCATCTCAGCGGCGATGGAGGATGCAGGCATGAGCCGCATCTATGGCGGGATCCACTGGCAGTTTGACAATCAGGCGGGCCTGGACAGCGGCAGTGCGATCGGTGAGTGGGTGGTTGAGAACTCTCTTCGCGTACCCACGCCCGGTGCGATTGCCCTCTTGGGCATGGGCGGGCTGATGATTGCTCGTCGTCGTCGATCGGTCTAAAACACGCGAATGCTTCCAAACGGTGATCCAGCCACAAATTTAAACAGACATCTTGCCAGACATGCTGGTTGCTCTCAGCCCCTTCGCCTTCACGCGAGGGGGTTGTGCTTTGCAGGCTTGATGAGATGTCGAGTCGATCGGGCCCAATCCCGCCTAGGCAAGCACTACTCATCTAATCTGGCGAGCACTTCCGCTGCTCCGCTCACAGCAAGCATCTTGGCTCGACCGGCGTAGGGCTTGCCCATGGCCTTCTGCCCCGCGCGCTCGAACCACAACGCCGTTTCCAATGCCAGGTCGCCTTGCTGGGGGAACTGGTCAGAAAGTGCTCCAAAGGTCGTGGCTGCATCGGCGGGTCGACGCAAGATGCCAAAGCACTCGCCCATCAGCGGCAGCACGCCCGGCTCGAGTTTCTGTGCATCTGGAAGGGTAGTGAGCAGTTCGAGGGCCTCCTGTGCCTGTCCCTTACGTTTGCGGGCCCGGGCCTCGACCAGCCGCCACGTCAGATAGTCGGGCTGCAGTCGGCGCGCCTCCGCGACGGTCTGGATCGCAAGGTCGGGCAAGTTCTCGCGCAGGAATATCTCGCCCATGGTTCCGTGCGCAATCGCCTCGTCGGGCTTCATCATCTGCACACGGCGCAGGCGAACCTTTGCCTCATCAAAGCGGTTGAGTTTGATCAGCACCTGAGCCAGGTACAGCGGTGGGCGGTAGTCGTTCTTGAGCGCAGCCTCGGCTGCCTGATAGTGCTCGACCGCGCGGTCCAGGCGTTCCGCAGCATTGGCACACGTGGCAGCAGCGAACTCAAGCTCGCCCTCGCGCGGGCCAATTGCCAGTGCCTTCTCGTAGTTCTCGTACGCCTTGGGAAATTGCTCGAGGCCGACGAGCACCTCAGCAAGCTCGACATACAGCGATTGGTTGGTGGCATCCTTTTGGATCGCCGCTTCGAGCAAGGCCTGAGCCTTGGGCCACTGGCGGTCTCGCTTCAAGTCCTGCACCGCGTTGAGCGCAGCATCGCTGGACGTGATGTTGGGAGCGGTTGCGTCACCGCCCGCTGAGCCCGCGTTGGTTCCTCCCGTGTTGGTCCCTGTAGAGCTGTCAAGAGCCTTCTTGCCCACCATCCGAAAAGCCATGAAGCCCACGCCCAGCGCACCGACTACCAGCACCGCCAGAAGTATCGTCGTCGAGTTGCTTTTCTGCTTCAAGTTTGCCATGACAGAGATATCGTATGTTTAACCCGCTGGCCCAAAGTGGCGGGTCTCGCGCGATGGCATGAGGCTTCACAGCAAGGCATCAGTTCAGGCACCTGCAGCCCCACAGAATCTTGGATGCCATGGCTGATTTCACGCATGCGTTTGCTCGAAAACGATGGTCAGAAAAATAGGTGCAATAGAGGCATCCCTTGCTCGTTGCAGCCATGACACGAAGGTGTGGTTGGCATCAGATGTTATAGAAATCGTCCGAGAATTTCACTTGCAATTTCCAGTAGAATGTGCAAGATGAGCTTTGGGTCAGGATCGATAGCGAGAAGCAACTCGCAAGTACAGCAGTGTCCGTGGACGTGCGGCGGCGCGTCCATGGTGGTAAAGCCTGATCCGCCAGACAACTTGCGAACGATGATTTCAGTCAATGAAGTCGATGTAGTCGATGGACATGCGCATTGGTGTGGCCCGCCTCGAATAGGCGACGCACCAGTCACGAAAGGTGTCACCATGAAACGCGACGAGCAGCAGGCAGAATTCAATTCGGCTCTCAATTCTGGTTCGGGTGTCAATACTGGCCTCATGGAGTTGGCCGACGCGCCGACTTCCCCGCCCCCGCAAACGCCCTGGGCCGGTTCTCGTCGAGGTGCCTTTGCGCTCTTGAGCGGTGTCTTTGGTGCCGCGCTCGTCAAGTCGCAGATGCGTGAACAGCAGGCCATCGCCCAGCCGGTTGCGACCGCACCTGCTGATGTTGATCCTTCAAGCGATGCGCTGCTGCTCAAGTTGGTCGACCGAATCACCTTCGGCGCCAACGACGAAGAACTCGCATTGGCTCGAAGCCTTGGGTACAACGGATATCTCGAGTACCACCTGAACCCCGCCGCGATCCCAGATACCGACGCGATCGCACGCCTGGCCGCCTATCCAGTGCTTGCACAGAACTACGCCCAGTTGCGCACGACCGGCACCACCCAGACCCGTCTGCAACTTATGGAAGCTCGCCTGATGCGGGCCCTGCTCAGCAAGCGTCAGTTGTTCGAACGCTTGGTCGAGTTCTGGACCAACCACTTCGCGATCTTCATCTTCGAGAACGATGACAGTTCGTACTTTAAGGTCGCCGACGATGCCAACGTGGTACGGACCCACGCCTTGGGCACGTTCCCTAATATGCTCATCGCCAGCGCCCACAGCCCGGCGATGTTGTACTATCTTGACAACACCGCCAGCACCGCAAATAACCCAAACGAAAACTATGCCCGTGAGATCATGGAACTCCACACACTGGGTGTTGATGGTGGCTACTCCCAGAATGATGTCGTTGCACTCTCTCGCATTCTTTCTGGTTGGGCGGTTGATCGAAGGACCACAGAACCAACCTACGGCCAGTTCCGCTACCTCTCAAACAACCACAACAACCAACCCAAGACGTTCCTTGGTGTGAATTTCCCAGGAAATCAAGGCCAGGCAGAGGGCGACCAGGCGCTGGTCATGCTCCACCAGCATCCCAACACAGCACGATATATCGCTCGCAAGATGTGCCTCGAATTCCTGGGCGAGAACACGCCCGAAGCGATCGTGACCGATATCGCGAGTGTCTACACATCAACCAATGGCGACATCAAGGCGATGGTCCGGCGAATCCTCCGCCCCGAGCGCCTCGCCGCGGCCCCGCTCAAACTCAAGCGCCCCATGCACCTGTTGATCTCTGGGCTGAGGACGCTTCCTATCATAGTCAACAATCTCACTGGCGTTCGCAATCTCCTGCAGCCCGTGCAGAACCAGCCCTATGCCTGGGGCGCGCCCGACGGATACCCAGATACGACTAGCTACTGGAGCGGCAATGTCCTCCCTCGCATGAACTTTGGCACCACCATCAGTGGCAATGGAGTTTCCGGCATCGTCACCGATATTGCCCTGTTTTATACCGGCTCCGATTCCTCCGGCCCGCTCGTTGCTGACCGTATCAACCTGCGTGTCCTACAGGGACGCATGACAAGCGTCGAGCGTGCCGAGATCATTGAGCTCATCGGTCCTGGAGCGCCCTCGACACAGGAACGAACCGATTCACTGGGCATCACCATTGGCGGCCCGACCTTCCAGTGGTTCTAGCCAGTAGTTCTAGGTACTAGCGACGAATCGCTTTGCGAAGTATATTGGTAAGTGTCTTTGGCAGTTCCACGGCAGCATCCCGACCGACACAGCCCTGATCCCTGATCCCCCGACCGCACACCACTCTCCCCGAGGCTCAATCATGTCCACCGCCTCCCTCCGTCTTCACAATCCTGGCCACGCACCTCGACACGATCCGCACGCCTGCGACGAGTACAACTCGCTCTCGCGACGCGGCTTTCTGGCGGCATCCAGTGGCACGGCCATGGCCATGCTCGCCATGGGTGGTGCGCTCCCGCGCGTTGCCATTGGCCAGGGTCCGCGCAGCGGACAGCGCGATGTGATCGTTTCGATCTATCTTCGCGGCGCCGCCGACGGCATGACCATGTGCGTCCCCTACGCCGACAACGGCTATTACAACGCACGTCCCAATCTCGCCATTCCTCGCCCCGATAGTGCGAGCGCCGACAAGTGTACGGATCTTGACGGCTTCTTTGGCCTGCCCGTTCCTATGTTGCCCCTCCGTCAGGCCTACCTCGACGGCAAACTGCTCTTCGTCCACGCCTGTGGCAGCACAGACCCCAGCCGCAGCCACTTTGAAGCCCAGCGCTTCATGGAAGTCGGTAAACCCCGAGACCAGTTGCTCGTGACTGGCTGGCTGGGTCGGCACTTGGAGAGCATTGCTCCCACCGATCCTCTAGCGATTCTGCGTGCCGTGGGCATCAGCACCGGCCTCCAGCAGTCGCTTGCCGGAGGGCCCAGCACCCTCCCGATCTCGAATCTCGACGAGTTCAACTTGGGCGGCAGTTCAAGTTCAAGGACCGCACGTCGTGCTGCACTCACCGATATGTACATGCAGACGGGTAACCCGCTTGCCGCCGTGGTGTCGACGACCTTTGACACCATCGACATGCTCAACACCATCAACTTCTCGGGCTATGCACCAGCGGGCGGCGCGGTCTATCCCACCACCGGCTTCGGCACCGCCCTCAAGAGCACCGCAGCGCTCATCAAAGCGCAGGTTGGTGTTGAAGCGGTCGCAATAGACCTGGGCGGGTTTGACACCCACAACAACCAGGGCAACTTTGGCACCGGCTTCTTTGCCAATCTGATGAACCAACTCGCCAGTGGCATGGGCGCTTTCTACGCCGACATGTTCACGCAGGCCAATCCAGGTGTCACGCTAGTGGCGATGTCCGAATTTGGTCGCCGCCTGCAGGAAAACACGAGCGTGGGTACCGACCATGGTCGTGGCAACGTGATGATGGCCATGGGCAACTGCGTCACGGGCGGACGGGTGCTTCGCAACTGGCCAGGCCTTGCCCCGGGCCAACTCTTTGAGGGTGTCGACCTCAACGTGACCACCGATTATCGCGATATCTTGGCCGAGATCGTCCAGACGCGCCTGGGCAATACCAATCTCGCGCACGTTTTTCCCGATCACACGCCCGTTTTCAAAGGGGTGCTCTCATGCTGAATCACATGCCCTCACGTCTTCGCAGTATCGGTGTTCTGCTCTCTGTCAGTGGCCTCGCAACCTTCGCCCACGCCGACAGTCTGTACAGCAACGCGTCCGCCAATCCCTCTTTGCCCGCGCTCGCTGCGGTCTCGAGCGCCGGCAACGGCGCGCCCGCGCCCAACGGCGCGTTCTGGAGTGAGGTGGGAGATGGTGGCGCACTGATGGGTGCCAATCGGCTCGCTGGCTTTGCCCTCCACGCGGCATCAGGCGCGACCAACGCACTCAGTTATCGCGTTGCGGACGACTTTGTGGTCCCCGCTGGCCAAAGTTGGTCGGTCACAGACCTGACGTTCTACGTCTATTCCCCCGGCTTTGCGAGCGCATCACTCGTGAACTCCGCCAATGTGAACGTCTGGACTGGCCAGCCGGGCTTACCCGGATCGCAGCTTGTTGTGCAGGTTGCTTCGCTGCCGACATCATCGGCACCCACCAGCATCTATCGCGTCTTCACGACCACCGTGGGCCCGGTGATCTCCTCGCCCGACACCACGCGTCGAATCTGGACCGTCAATCTGCCCCTCTCGATGCACCTTGATGCTGGCACGTATTGGATCGAACTCCAACTTGCGCCCACCACGCCTGGTACGCCCATCTACGCCGTGCCCGCGACGCTCGACAACGGCCGCAACGCGCCGGGATGGAACGCGCTTCAGAACTCGACGAATGCGGGCGGAGCCTGGGTGCCTCTCGCGGACCCTGGTAAGAACGCGCTGCCCGCACCCCTCACGCAGGACCTGGCCTTCCTGATAGCAGGTAGCTTGGGCAGTATCTGCGACTCCATAGACTTCAACAACGACGGCTCTTTCTTTGACCCCACAGACTTCGAAGCCTTCTTGAGTGTCTTTAGCGAGGGCCCCTGCGTCCCGCAGGGCGCAACCTGCAACGACATCGACTTCAACAACGACGGTTCTTTCTTCGATCCCGCCGATGTTGATTCGTTCTTCAGCGTGTACAGCGAAGGCCCCTGCCTCTAACCAAAGTAACCTCTAGCCAAAGCAACCTCTAGCCAAACCCGCCTCTGTCCAAACTAGCCGTGTCGGCTTTGGTTCGTGTCCCATTCAAGCAGGGTCGGCATCATCGCTGGCTCGCAGGCGAAGCACGCGTTCACCCAAGGCACGAAGCCGTGCAGGCATGATCGAGAGGGCATCGCGCAATGCTGGCACCAGCACCATGCGGGCTGCGAGCATGTACAACCCGCTGAAGAGCATCCCGCCTGCAATCAGCCGCAAAAAGTGGCCCCACCTGGTCAATTCCTGCAGCCGCAACGAAGACTTCGCGAGCGTCACCAACTCGCGATCCAGCAAGTAGACTCCGCCCCCGACGATGACCGCGATCAACCACGGACGAACAAGCGCGGTGAGCGTCCTTCGTCGCGGCAGTCCAACCTTCTTGACGACCAGCATCGTGACCACAAGGCATATCGGCCCCAGCGTGCCGCCCGTGCAGATCGCGATCTTGAGCGGCTCTGCGAAAAGAAGACCGCCAATTAGAGCACTCACAAAGAGTGAGCCCCCCACGATGGCATTGCACACGAACATTGCGCGAAAGCGCCCCTGAGCCTGAAGCATCGCGACGGGAGCGACGAAGCAGATTCGGAAGCTCGAGAAGATCGTCAACGCAGTCAGGCACAAGATCGACTCATTCCATCGGTCGTTGGACCAGACGAAGCGAATCAGCGGATCCGCCAGAATGCCCACTGCTATGGAGACCGGGCACGAGATCAGAGCGAGAGCTCGCAATGTCCGGAGCATGGCTTGCGCGAGGCGAGCGGGCTCATCCTTGATGCGAGAGAAGATTGGAAAGAGCACCTGCGACGCCGTGCCCGCGAGGGCTTGCTCCGCCTGCATCATGAGGCTGACCGAGAAAAAATAGATGCCGATGACCGCAGGCTCTGCCGTCAGTGACAGCGCCGCCCAGTCGCCCACGGCCAGCGAACTGGTCGCGAAGGCAACCGCGATGGACCAACGCACGGTCCAGAGTATCTCAAGCCAGCGGCGCGGCTGGGCCGGATGGGCCCACATCCGCTCTCCCGTCGCGCGGGACAGGGCGATGGATTCAAACAACGCCAGACAGATCAGCCCCAGCACGAAACTGACGGCGCCCGCACCCAGCAGCGCCCCGCCCAGAATGACCATAGCCCGAATCAGTGCGGAGATCGAACTGATCACCGCGATGCTGTGAAATCGGAACTTCATCTTGAGGCGTGCCTGAGCCATGGTTGCCGGAGCCATGGCGATCATGGCCAGCGAGCACAACAGAAGCGTGTGGCCCATCTCCTTCTTGTCGGGCTCAACTAGGGGCAGGACAAGCCCGATGAGAATCGCCAAAAGCGCGCAGAAGAAATGAAACGCCGTCGAAAGCCAATAGGCCGGACCCACCAGCGACTCATACTCCTTCTCGCCCCGTTGGACCAGCAGCGTCGCAACACCTGCGTCCCGACATGACTGCATGAAACCAAAGAAGCCCAGCGTTGCAGCCCACACGCCCATCTCTTCCGGCAGAAGCAGAAAGCCCAGCGCGACCGACAACCCAACTCCCACCAGTTTGCTGGCCGAAAACGAGAAGAGCACCCAGGCCAGACCACGCCCGACATGCTCACCCAGCGGCGCTGGTGCAGAAGCATCCGGTTGGTTCTCGCTGGCCCTGTCCGCCCGCGTCTCGATAGGCCCGCCCTCGATGGGTGCGCCCGCAGGCATCGATCCGGCTGGTTGGTCTGGGGTGGAAGGCATAGAGAAGCGGCGATGTTATGACAGACTACGAGATGCCATGACACCTTGTGACACAGGCACACGGAACCGAAACTCCACAACGATGCCCAGATCAAGCCAGTTCACACGATTATGATCGTTCCCCATGGCAC
>CAYRPC010000042.1:0-21273 GCA_964425995.1 uncultured Phycisphaeraceae bacterium | reverse complement strand
TGTTGGGGGGGTTGATGATGGTGTTGATTGTTCGGGCATGGCGTTAGGTGTCCAGGAGCAGTGTCGACGGCAAGAATTTTCGCTTCGGGACCGTCCGGCTTGGGCTTGCTTCGGGCATCTGGAGGTCGAGAATCGATACCTGGGCAGACCGGTTTTCGCACCCCTTGCGGCGCGATCATAAGTCTAGGTAAGCCGCTCGTCAGCCATGATTAGAATATCGGATTGCGTCGATGTTTTTCGGCATTTTCGCGGGGTCGGCGGGTGGAAGCGGAGGTCCGTCACAACCTGCCCGCTGAGGCGTACAAACGCCGCTCGGCTCGCACGGTTCGCTTCCCCATGGAGGTATCGCATCCTGGCCACGCAGACTGATGTTGTCGCGGATGGAACCAACGGGGGAGCCGAGTGGGATCAATCCCTATCGAAGACTGATCAGAATCCGAACATTGTGGATGGGGACGAACGCATTCATCTGGCTCGCGAGGTGAACGCGTCGACGCCGCTCTGGAATGATGGACTGCGCTTTTTCGCGCTGGTCGGCGGGGTGGGGTTGGTGTGCAAGTTAGTTTTCTTTGCGGGGCAGATGCTGGACGCGGCAACGACGAACGTGGCGATGCCGCTGGAGAATCGCGGACGGGCTGATGGAGGACCGGCGTTTGGGTGGGGGGGGCGACTTAGCCGAGATGTCTGATTTTCAGTGCGACCGTCAGTCCAACGAGATGGTGGAGACCAAGGCGCGGAGGAACGGGGGCGTCGGTTGCATGCGACGGCGGTGCGCTGCAATGGCGCGTCGCATCGCATTGTGGAACAGTGCGGCGATCGGTGCCTTGGATTTCGGATGGGGAGGAGACGGAGCGGTTTGCGGCGGGGGAGGTTGGGGAGTTTGTTTTGGGGTGAGGCAGGGCGACTCGACCGGCATCAACAACATGGGTTGCGGCGGTACAATTCGTTCAATGCGTTGTCTGCACGATTTTACCTTTTATCTTCCCCGAATCAGCGCCGCGCGCCGTCACGTTGGCTTGGTTCGCTTCTCTGTACTTGGCTCCGTCCTTGCCAAGCGTTTTCGCCTCGGCAGCGATGTCGATGTCATGGTCGAGACCGATCCGCTTGACCCGCCAGGGCCGCTCGCGCTGGGCGGCTTGCAGATGGTCCTTTCGGACATTCTTGGCAGAAACATTCACATGATATCGATTGGCGGCGTGCCAGCGAGAGAGCGGCCTGGGGTGGCAGCGCGGGCGAAAAACCAATTCGCAGATCAGATAATTATATAAATAATATTAAACAGAGAACTATAATTATGATAAGCAGTTACGAACTCGATGATCTAACGAGCAAGGCGTGGTTGCGGTGGATCGGACCCATCGTGGCTTTCGTTGTCTTTAGCCTGTTCATTTTGATCTGTTTCGTACACTCTGGCGAGCCCGCATGGACGCCAACGCGACATGACGTGACTGACTTGATAAGTAAAGATAAGTTAGAAACAGTAACGGACAAGCTTATATCTGCTCGAACAAAGCTGTTAAGCGATCAGTATTCGTCACTACGCAAGATTTTTACTGTCCAAGCGGTCCTGATCGCGACATCGCTCTTCGTACTTTTTTTCGTACGTGCGTCGACCTTTGAACTAAAACCACTCGGGTACATTATTCCTACAAAGTTTGTTCGAATTCTGCTACCATTGTCGCTTCTTTACGTTTGGATTGAGTTTGGCTTTTTGTTCAACCGCCTCATTGATAACCGGGTGTCACTCTATGTATTGGTCGAAACGTTAGAGCACGCCACTTTGCGTCCGACATTCGACAGCGCTCACAGCGACAAGCAATACCTAGTTAGTGCTAACTCCCTGGCGCGAGACGATTACTTCGTAGACAATTGGTTCGCAGCATTTCGATCAGAGTACCTACTTATGACTAGGCCGAATGATATTGCAATCCTGATTGGGGTCGTGGGCTTCGCTTGCTTCCATGGACTAGCGCACGCCTGCATGTTCGTTCTTGCAACTACACACACTCCTGTGAAGCATGGACATCGTCAACGGATAATGTACTACGTCGGAGGGTTGGGTTTGTGCCTACTTGCTGCGCATGCGTTTTTTCGATTTGGCTCACCTCAGGTGAATTGGGAGCAACACATCTGCCTCGGAAGCACCGTAGCGTTCGCTAGTGCCCTCGTGGCACTACGAAAGCGACTCAATACGACTGGTGGCTCAAGAAGGACCTCTGAACAACCGCGATTGGTCTCTTCCGAACCTTGAAATCTCGGCTAAAACAGAGGCGTGTGGAAAGTCTGCGCGAAGTTGTTCAGAGCTTCCAAGAGTCGAGAGTTGATAGAAAGAGGCGAGAATGTGCTTGCTTGTTCAACACAAAGTCACGCTCTAGTACAAGTAGATATAAAATTAGTTGAATCACCCCTCCAAGTACGTATACCCCTCCAACCCATCGTCATAATACTTCAGCAGGCTCTTCCCCTCGGTCAGCGTCAATCGCCCCTGCTTGCACGCCGCTTCGATGTCCATCCGCATGGCGCGCTTGAGGTCTTCGGGGTCATACTGGACGTACTTGAGAACTTCCTCGACGGTGTCGCCCTCGATCACTTCCTCGATTTCCCACTCGCCGTCGTCGTCGATTGAGATATGCACGGCGTGGGTGTCGCCCAGGAGGTTGTGGAGGTCGCCCAGGATTTCCTGATACGCGCCCAGCAGGAAGACGCCCAAGTAGTACGGCTCGCACCCCCGGCCCTCGCCAGGCAGGTCACGCAGTTCGTGCAGTTCGAGGGTATTTTTGTCCTCGCGCTTGTCGACGAAGTGGTCGATCTTGCCGTCGCTGTCGCAGGTGATGTCGGCGAGGATGCCCCGGCGGGTGGGCTGCTCGCCCAGGCGGTGGATGGGGACGATGGGGAACAACTGATCGATGGCCCAACTGTCGGGCATGGATTGGAAGAGGCTGAAGTTGCAGAAGTAGATGTCGCTGAGCAGTTCGGGCAGGTTCTCAAACTCGTCGGGCAACTCGCCCTTCTTGCTGGCTTTTTCCAGGAGTTTGTTGCCAATGGCCCAGAACAACTGCTCCGCCACACTGCGCATGGGGAGGCTCATGTAGCCCAGTCCAAAGAGGCTCATGGCCTCGTCGCGGGCCTGGGTTGCGTCGTGGTAGGCTTCCATCAGGTTGCGATCGGTCAGGTTTTTGAAGGCATCGAGGAGATCGAGCACGGGCTGGGGCACTTCGCGGTCGTTCCCGTTGGTGGCCTCGTCCTTGATCAACTCTTCAATCCGTGCCAGGTCGGGGTTTGCCTCAAACTTGCTGCTTCCCAGCACGTCGACCACCAGCACACTGCCATAGGCGACCATGGCGCGCCCGCTCTCGCTGACGATGCGGGGGTGGGGCACCTTCGCGCTGTCGCAGACGCTCTTGATGCGGTAGACCACGTCCTGGGCATATTCCGCGATCGTGTAGTTGATGCTGCTGGACCAGGCGCTCTGCGAGCCGTCGTAGTCCACGCCCATGCCGCCGCCAATGTCCAGGTAATGCAGGCCCGCGCCCAGGCGGACGAGCTCGCAATAAATGTGCGACAACTCATTCACGGCGTTCTTGAAGACGCGGATGTCGTAGAGTTGGCTGCCCACGTGGCAGTGCAGTAGGTTGAGGCAGTCGAGCATGTCGTGCTTCTTGAGGTACTCGACCGCCTGGAGAAGTTCGCTGACAAAGAGCCCGAACTTGCTGCGCACGCCCGCGCTGGATTCCCAGCGTCCTGCTCCCTTGCTTGACAACTTGACCCGCAGGCCGATCTTTGGGCGCACGCCATAGTGCTTGGCGTGCTTGACGATCAGTTCCAGTTCGGTCCACTTCTCGACGACCGGGATGATGTTGCGTCCCAGTTTGGTTGCCAGCGTGACAGTCTCGATGAACTCCTCGTCCTTGAAGCCGTTGCAGATAATGGGCATGCCGTTGACGCCCGGGCCGCCCGCGCTGGCGGAGAGGCCCAGGACTGCGAGCAGTTCCGGCTTGCTGCCGGCTTCGAGGCCAAAGTCCAGTTCGACCGCCAGCCCTGCGATCTGCTCGCAGATGTGGCGCTGCTGGTTGACCTTGATGGGATAGACGCAGGAATATCCGCCGTCGTAGGCCTGTTCCTTCATCGCGTCGTCGAAGGACTTGCGGATTTCGCGCAGGCGGTGGTTGAGGATGTCGTTGAACCGGAGAAGCACGGGGGTGTGAATCCCCCGCTCCTTGAGGCCTTGGATCACCTCCGCGATATCGACCTGCTTGCCCAGTTCTTTGGTGGGCATGACGGTGACATTGCCGAGACTGTTGACACCAACGTACCCCTTGCCCCAGTCGGGAATGCCGTACAACTGGGCTGAGTCTGCGGTACTCCATTGTCCATGGATGAATGCGCTGCGGGTTGAGAGTGTGGCCATCGAGTGGGTATCTTTCCCGAACGACGGGACGTGCCGCGGCAGGGTTCATGGGATCAATCACTCCACTCGCGACGGTTACGCGGGCACCGCGAGCAGAGTCAGCCCACGCCGCGGCCCGCCGCGCAGATGGACTGACAAGCAAAACGATACCGAATCTGCGCGAAATAGCAAGCCCTGTGTAAAAAATCGAGTGGCGGACGGAACAGAAAGTCTCAACGCCTCACCAGTCGCCTGACGCCGAAGTCGGCCATTGCACCGCCTCCTCGTCGTCATCGAACGCCTGATCCCGCGCGGGCGGCACGCGCTCGTCGCCGCCAGACTTCTCCGTCCAGTTGCCATCCTCAGCGTACCGAACGCCCAAATCGATGAAGCGATGGACCGGGGCCAGAAAGCCGAACTGGCCCTCAGGCAGCAGTTGAACGACGCCCAGCCGCTCAAGGAACTGGAGCAACGCGGCTCAGCCCGGCCTCATCTACGTCAACAGCAGACATCATGGCCCGGCGCTGGGCCGTGTGGAAGTGCGGAAGCTCCGCGATGCGGAACGTACGCCGGAGCAGCGTCCGCTCCCAGGCTCGCTCGTCACTCTGGAACTTCTTCTCGTCGAGATCCTGAAAGAGGATGAGAAGGAACACCAGCGCCGCCCTCATCCGTTCTGCTCGTACCGCGCCGGGCCTTCCGGCGGATGTTCGCGAGCGGCTCAACGCTCGCATAGCAGCCGCATCCAAGAAAAACTAGATCGAGCTGCAAGGCGCATTGCGCGAATGCGACTTATTGTCGGGCAATGTGCCGTCCGTCTTGACGGCCGGTGACAAGACCACGCTGTGTCGGTGCGTGGGCTGTCACAGTCCCCCCGACCCACCCTCGTCTCTCTCCGGAGGATTTGTTCAATGCGTTATCACGCCGCCGCCATCGCCGCTTTGCTCGCTCTCGCCGCCACACCCGTGCTCGCCGGCTCTTGGGTAGAGTCTTCCAACGGTGACATCTCCGGCAACCGGCTCGCCCCGTCGCTACTGAACATCACGCTCGGCGACAATCAGATCACCGGCACTTTCGGCTCTGGCGACCTGGACTACTTGCGCATGGATGTTCCCGCGGGGCTTCAGATTTCCGCGATCATTGTCACGTCGTACTCGGGGGGGAGCGTCTCGTTCTTTGGCATCCAAGCGGGCACCACATTCTCGGTCCCTCCGAATAGCGCCTCGCCCGGAGACTTGCTTGGCTACACCCTCTTCGGCGGCGCCAACCTCAACACCAACATACTTCCCGCCATCGCGACGGGCTCCGGAGCCATCGGGTTTACGCCCCCGCTCAACCCCGGCAGCTTTACGCTCTGGCTCCAGGAAACCGCCGGCACCACCGGATACGGCTTGAACATCGTCGCCATTCCCACCCCGGCCTCCGCTGCGGTATTGATTCTGGGCGCGCTGGCGCTTGGACGCCGCCGTCACTGACGCAACGTCAAAGCCAGAACACCTTGATGCTTCGAGCTGGCCCGCGATCGTCGCGGGCCAATGCCCGTGGTCTTGACCCCATCTCAGGTCCAGGTCGAATGAGAGCCGAGGGCGGGCGACGAGCGACCGTGCTCGCTTGAATGACTGCGGACAGACAGAGCGTCAACAGACGGTGCCAATGCGCATGCCGCATCGAGAAAAAATGTGGTCTGTGTTGCTGTGTTTGCTTGTGCTGGCATTCCCGGTGATGGCTTGCTTGGCAGTGCTGGTGAACGCGTAGGCGCTGCTCAGCCCGGTGATCGCATCGGATGGGCGAAGGCGAATCCAAACATTTCAAGAAACCAGCGATGGCTTGTGCCCACAGTCGCTTCAGTTGCATCAGCCACGAGGCCCCGCCCCGCGCACCGCCTCCGGCATCTCAAACTGCTTGTCATTATTCCGAAACGCCGCCGCCAACTTCTTCGCGGTTTCGTCGTACCTGGCCCCGTCCTTCCACGTGTTCCGCGGCATGAGCACGTCGCTGGGAACGCCCGCAACTGCCTTGGGGATGTGCAGGCCAAAGACGGGATCCTGGTGGTATTCGGCTTTGGCGAGCGAGCCATCGAGGATGGCATCCACGAACGCGCGGGTGTACTTGAGGCTGAAGCGGTTGCCCGTGCCGTATGGGCCACCTGTCCAGCCGGTATTCAGCAGCCAGACGTTGGCGCTGTGTTTCTTGATCTTCTCGGCGAGTTGCTTGGCGTAACTGACCGGCTGCCTGGGAAGGAAGACGCCGCCAAAGCAGGGAGAGAAGTTGGGCTCAGGCTCCTTGACACCGGCCTCGGTGCCAGCCAGTTTGCTGGTATAGCCATTGATGAAGTAGTACATAGCCTGCTCGCTGGTGAGTTTGCTGACGGGGGGCATGACGCCATACGCGTCGGCCGTCAGGAAGACGACGTTCCTGGGATGGCCGCAGACGCTGGGAATAACTGCACCATCGATGTAGTCGACCGGATAGGTGACGCGGGTGTTCTCGGTGTACTTGGCGGAGTCGTAGTCGGGGATGCGCGTGACCGGATCGATGGTGGTATTTTCGAGCACGCTGCCGAAACGGATGGCGTTCCAGATTTCCGGCTCGGTCTCTTTGCTGAGTTTGATGCACTTGGCATAGCACCCGCCCTCAAAGTTGAAGACACCATGGTCGCTCCAGCCGTGCTCGTCATCGCCTATCAGGGCACGGCGGGGATCGGCGGAGAGCGTGGTCTTACCGGTGCCCGAAAGGCCAAAGAAGAGCGCGGGATTCTCGCGGGTGGCGCGGTCGACGTTGCACGAGCAGTGCATGGGGAAGACACCCACTTCGGGCATGTCGAAGTTCATGGCGTAGAAGATGCTCTTCTTCATTTCGCCCGCGTACTCGGTACCGATGATGACGACGGTCTTGCGTTCGAGGCTCTGGGCGATGAGGACGGGCGCGTTGTAGCCCATTTTGGCCTGCTCATCGGCGGTCAGGCGGCGCTTGCCTGCATTGATGATGGTCCAATCCTTCTTGAACGCCGCGGGAGCGCCAGCAGCCTTGGTGCCTTGCTTGATGAAGAGCGTACTGGCGAAGAGCGAGTGCCATGCCTGCTCCGTGATCACCTGCACACCCAGGCGATACTTGGGGTCCGCACCGGCATAGCCCTCGAAGACGTACAACTTGGGGCGTTGGTTGAGGTGGGCCACGGCTATATCAAGGGCCGCGTCAAACTGCGCGGGCGTGATGGGCGTGTTGACCTTGCCCCACCAGATTTTCTCATCGATGCCGGCGGTCTTCTCGAGTTGTTTGTCCTTGGGGCTGCGGCCCGTGCGATCGCCCGTCAGGCAGGAGATGGCACCGTTGGCGGCCAACTGTCCTTCGCCATTGGCGATTGCTCGCTCGACCAGTTCCGCGCTGGACAAGTTGCGGAAGACGCGACTGGAGGACAGGTCAAGACGATCAAGCGCGCTCGGTGCGTTGAAAATTGATGCCATAGGTGTACTACTCCGAATGCCAGAAGCAGACACCACGTCCTTCCGGGATGGAAGCGTAAGGCACGAGCCGGGGAAAAGAAGGGCTGGAAATGCGAAGGCGGCTTTGCTGCTTGGGGCTTACATCATGGCTTGCAAAATTGCTCTGCACAGATTATGGGTCAGTGCGTGGCCCGAGCGGGTCGCGATGACCTTCGCGTGCATGGGGTGTCCGAGCAAGGCAAGATCGCCCAGCAGGTCGAGCAGTTTGTGACGGGCTGGTTCGTCGGAAAAGCGCAGGCTTCCTTCGACGGGCGTGCCGTCGTGCCGGAGTATCAGCAGATCGCTGGAAGAAAAACCATGGAACATGCCCAATGAATGGGCCGCGCGGGCTTCGCTCTCGAAACTGAAGGTGCGGGCGGGCGCGATATCACGGAGGAAACTGGCGGGGCCATGCGCGTCGGCATGCCAGGTTGCTGACTGGGGCGGGAACGCCATGGCGAGCGGGCCGTCATAATTGAGGTGATAGGTCACGCTTGGGGTCTGGTTGGCTGGCAAGGGTGTGGCAACGATGCTCGCACCGGCTTCCTCGACGTGGACTTCGCGGGTGAGCTTGATCGATTCGCGCCGACCAACGCTGGCCGGAGGGTGATGTTCGCGCGATGCTTCGTGGAGCGCATGGGCAAAAGCGTGGGCACTGCCATCGAGGATGGGAACTTCGATGCCTTGGACCTCAATAATCGCATCGGCAATCGCCAGCCCCGCGAGCGCTCCCATGATGTGCTCGATCGTGGCCAAGACGCGCGGACCAACAGTGAGCGTGGTGTTGCGGACCAGTCGGTGGGGCGTGATGCCCGGCGGCAGTCGCGCTGGCACGCTGGACCAACTGGTGTCGGTTGTCAAGTGTGCAATAGTGGCGGGTGAGGACTCGATACCTTCAACACGTACGGACCGAAGGATCAGGCCGCTCCCAGCGGGCGCTGGCAGCACGCGGAGAGAGCCGGGCTTGCCGCTGAACAAACCCAGGCCCGCAAAGGGGCCGACTGGAGCGATTAGTTCGCGCTGTGCGATGGTGGCGAGCATGGGTCAGCGTATCGAGCGAGCAGAGTACGGAGTTGGTCGGCAACAGTGTGACGTTGCTCGGGCGAAAGCGTGCCTGCCAGTTGGTCCTTGCTCCAGCCCCAGACGGGGTTGCGCGGGTCGGGATCACCCGCGTGTCGCGGAATCACATGCCAATGGATGTGCGCAACTTGATTGCCCAGGCATTCGTAGTTGATGCGGGGCGACGTGTTTACCGGCTGTAAACCACACTCTGGGGCATGCTGCATGGTCCACCCACGGATCGCCCGGGCCACCAGCGCAACCTCGGTAAACACGGCTTGCTGGGTTTCGAAGGGCAGTTCGTCCATGTGCTCAATATGGCCCCGAAGCACACAAACGCACCAGGCGGGGCAACCTTGGTTGTCGCCCAGCACGACATGGGTGTGCGCGAGCGTTGCGATCAAGAAGAGATTGTCGGCGGATTGGCAGAGCGGGCAAGGCATGTTGTGTTACTTGGTGGTACTAGCGTCCTTGACTGTGTACAAAAGTCGTTCTCGGTCGGTCACAGGCGAGGAGCCTGTGCCACATTGCTGTATCATGTTCTCAATCAAAATGGGCGCTTGGTGGGATTGACGAGCAGGTTGTCGCGGCCTGGGATCAGCATATCGGCGATTTCGACAAGTTCTTCGAAACTCGTGCGCGCGTGGGTGATATCGACAGCGGTCGTCAGCACTTTGCCAGCCTCCAGGTGTTCTTGCGTGGGCATGGCATCGCCACAAACGACGGTCGTGAATCGCGGGCCACTCAGGATCAGGCCGCAGGTGCCAGGTGAGACGCCTGGGAGTGGGAAGATGTCGACACGATCGGCGAGATTTTGGGGCGCTGGCTCGCAGCGTTGCAACAGGGCGACCTCGCCTTGCAGCATGCCCAGAAGCGACTCGTCCTTGGCCACGCCGCCCTGATCCTCGCTGCGGGTATAGATGTCCTTGAGCGCGGTCGCCAACTGCACCCCCACCGCTTCTCGCTCGTCGGAACTGATGAGCCAGCGGGCCTTCTCAAAGAGGGGCAGACCACGATGGGTCTCGGGATGAAAACTGGTCAGGAAGACATCGGTGATGTCGCTGGGCCTGAGATTGGCTCGTTCTGCAAGTCGTGCACCGAGAATCTGCGCTGGCAGGCCCGGATCGACCAGTATTTTTTTGGTACCAGAAGTTATCAGCGTCGTCGTGGTGTGGCCGGTGCGCACGCCGCCCCCGCTGCTCGTGCTTCCGGGGCCGCCTGGCTTCTCGTTCCAGAGCGGGTGGGCGCTTAGAGCGCCGATGGAAATGATCCGGTAGTCCATGGTGCATTGTTGGAGGGCCGACGGTCGTGACATCGGCGTGACGAGCGAATGTCGATCTCCGGAGTATCACATCATATTGGCACGCGTTGGTGCGATGCCTGGTTTGATGAAGTTGCTCATCTCTGAAGGAGGCCGCCCATGGATTGTCGCGCTCGTTACGCTCGTGTCACAACCCGCTCGATCACAAGTTGCGATTGCGTACGGAATCGCCCATCGCTCGCCCGACGAGCGCTAAGCCTCTCGCTGCTCACGGGGCTGCTCACAGGGCTTCTGGCGGCAAGCGCCGGGCGTGCCCAGGCATGCCCGCCCGTGGACCCGATCGCTGCGCGATCGGGCGACAATCCCGTGCTGGCGGAGCGCCAGTCGCAGGTCAATATCGCGTTGCTTCTGGACACTAGCAACAGCATGGATGGCCTGATCGGACAAGCCAAGGCCCAGTTGTGGAGCGTGGTCAACCGCTTCCGAACCTGCAAGCGCGAGGGCAGAGCGCCACAACTTCGGATCGCGCTCTATGAGTATGGCAACAACCAGTTACCAGAGAGCGAGGGACACATCCGCATGGTGAGTGAGTTCACCACCGACCTGGACCTGCTCAGTGAGAAACTGTTTGGATTGCAGACCGACGGGGGCAACGAGTATTGTGGACAGGCGATTGATCGCGCCACCCGGGAACTCTCCTGGGGCACATGCCTTGGTGATCTCAACCTGATTTTCATCGCGGGCAACGAGCCGTTCATTCAAGGAAAAGAGCCGGGGTTCTACGCCCAGGCAATCGCAGGATCGGTCCGGGCCAAGATCCGCGTCAACACGATCCACTGCGGGACTTATCAGGAAGGCGTGGACGGCAAGTGGCGCGATGGAGCGACGCTAGGACGCGGGGCATATAGCATCATCGATCAGAGTCAGGACGTGCGGCATATCTCCACGCCCTTTGACGATGAAATCTCACGGCTTGGCACGGAAGTGAACGACACCTATCTTGCCTTTGGCACTCGGGGCAAGGAGTCGCTGGCACGCCAGTCGCTCGCTGACGACGCGACGATGAGCCTGCCAGCAAGCGCTGCCAAGGCCGCGAGCATCGAACGGGCTGTCACCAAAAACTCCTCAAACTATCGCAACGACGGGTGGGACCTCGTGGATGGCTTGACGGCGGGCAATGTCAAGCTCGAGTCGATCAAGAAGGACGATCTGCCCGAGGTACTGCGAGAGATGGAATATTCCAAGCAGGTGGAGTTCATTGAGACCAAGCGCGTGCGAAGAATCGAAATCAACAGCCGCGTCGCGGAGTTGCAGACAAAGCGCGAGGAGTTTCTGCGCACGCAATCTTCAAAGGTTGCCGGCGATGCCAGCCTTGCCGCGGCGTTGTTCGCGGCGATCGACGCTCAGGCGCGTGAAGCAGGATGGGAGTTTGAAGCCAAGTAAAGCAGCGCATCTGTCCACGACTGTGCAGAGCTGTCTGTCTGGGACCGCCAAGAACGAGTCGGTGGCATGGCGAACGGAACTACTCATCTTCGCCGACTTCGTGCCAGCGAACCACCTGGACAATTGGATAGAGCACTTCCTCGTCAAAGGTGTACATCTGCGGGATGGTTCGTCCCGCGATCGTCGTGCTGGCGGTCGCGGGCGTCACTTGAACGGCGTAACGAGTGCCATTGGGGCGATAGACGCGGAGGGTGTAGGTTGTGGCGGGCGAAACGCCGCCAAAGTGGAGCAGCAGCGGATCTTGACCGTTGCCTCGAGCGTTGCCGATGTCGCGCCGCTGCAAGAACGTGGTATCTGCACTGTTCCAGAGTTCGACGCGCGTGCCAATTGCGAGCCTGTTGATGCCTCTCAAACCACGCCCGACAACGCGCACGATGAGATAATTGCTCTGGTTGGCGGTGGGCGTGTTCTCGAAGAAGCGATTGGCGAAGTAGGCCTGATTGCTTGCGTTGGTCACAGCGATGTCCAAATCGCCATCCAGGTCGTAGTCGGTGAATGTGCAGTCGGCGATCTCGCTGACGGTGCTAGCACCTCGCTCGGTTGCGAGAAAGGTGTAGTTTGGGGCGCCGGAGTTGACGTACAACTGGGCCTGCGTGTTATTGCCGATCACGTACAAGTCCAGATCGCCATCGTTGTCAAAGTCTCCCCACGAACTGCTGCTGACCCTAGTGGTGAGATTGAGGCCAACCGTGGTGGCGACGTTGGTAAAGTTGCCGGTGGCTCCGGGGCTTCGCCATAACCGCATGGCCGACCCGCCGTTAGAGGTGCCAAAGAATAGATCCAGGTCGCCATCGTTGTCGTAGTCGGCCCAGGAGGCGTTGAGCACAGTGCCGGTTGTGGTGATGCCCCGGTTGTTGGTTGTGTACGTGCCGTCGGCGTTGCTGAGGAACAGACGACCACCGTTGTAGAGGTAGAAAAAATCTGGATAGCCATCGTTGTTCACGTCTCCGGCGGTAATCCGATTGCCCGCGCCTCTATCGGCAGTCCCATTGGGAATGCCTGTCTGCGTGGGGACGTAACTGTAAAGTCCGTCGGGGAAGAATGTCGCGAGCGTCCATCCTGAAGCGATTGTCGTTGGCGTTGCGATTGCCAGGCTGTTGCCGGTACTGGTCGTGAGCACGAAGTCGATGAGCCCATCGGCATTGGTATCACCGGCTGCAACACTGGCGGCGTTACCCGAGACCGTGGCACCCAGCGATATCGGTGATCCCTGCCAATAGCCCGAGAAGACGCCAGCGTTCGCACGCGAAGCGAAGAACTCCTCCGCATGGTTCGTCCGGAGTGCGAGGAAGTCGGGTGCGCCATTGCTGTCAACATCCGCGATTGCGCCTTGCGACAGATATGCATTGGCATTCAGCGTTGTTGATGTCCAGGCATTGATTCCCGAACTGAGCAGCAACCTTGATGCCTGTCCCAGCACGATCGCATCGGGCCGACCGTCGAGGTTCACATCCGCGCTGTGAAGGCCGCCACCCCTTGCGACTTGCGCGAAGGGCGTGCCTATTGCCACATCGCGGAACGGAAATCTGAAAGTTGCGGCGGTAGCCGCAGTGACGACGCGGAAGTTGTCGATCCCGAATCCCTCATCGGTCCATCCCTGATTGCACGCGGCATTGAATGAGATCGCCGTGAGCGTGTTCTCAGCGGTAAATGGAACTTCGATGCCGCGATAGATTGCGTAACTGCTATCGTGATATTCGGGCGTGTCGACGATGGACTGCGGGTAGCCGTTGCGGTACTGCGTGACACTCTCACGCCACATGATCGAGCCGTCCACGAGGACCTCGAACAGATCCGGACCATTTGTTGTATTGGCTCCATCGAGCAACGCGAGGCCGAGCAGATCAAAGAAGATTGAGTAATCCTGACCCACGGTGGTAGTCAGCCACACGGTCGTGACTTGCGCCGTGGTGCCGGCGTTGGAATGTGGACCTTTGTAGGTCGTGACGTTCGCGTTCGCGATCGTGGTTCGGGTGGTGTCGCTCCACTCAGAGGTGAGAGCGGACTGAAAGTCGCGGAAGTATGGAATAGTACCGATCAAGCCGCCCGCCTCATACGCACCGATATCGTAAATCGCGTTGCTAGGGCGAACACGATTGGAAAAGTCGATCGTTGTGTACGCGTTGGCGGCCCTGCCCATGTCGGTTGCGCCCGAAGCGGCGAGGGTCGTGAAGTTGTTGTTGCCCCGGTTGATGTAGCCAGGATCGAGAAATACATCGGTAGAATCCGTCGTATCACCGACCACATTGGTGCTGTTGCCAAAGTAGATATTGTTGCCCCAGGCGTTGTTGACGTTGAGCGTGGGCGATTCGGTGCTGGTCAGTTCCACGCCTATGGAGTGGTAGGTGATGCAGTTGTTGATGATGCGGTACGTCGCGTCGCGAATCCAGATGGCTGGTGCACCGAGGTTCTCATCGAGCGTGTTGTTCACGATGTTGACGGTCGTGTTGGTTGTGATGGTACCGCCGGAACTGGTATTGAAGCCCTCCACGCGAATACCGCCAGACTTGTTGTCGTAGACCTGGCAATTGGTCATGGTGACCGTGCCGCGCTGCACCAGCATGCCCTGCGTGGCGTTGGCATAAATCTTCACGCGGTTGAGCGTCACAACAGAACCTGCCCCGAGCACGGCGATGCCCGCGCCGGTCGTCATGGACTGTCGCATGGTGCCGGCGGTGGCCGACAACTGCGCAGTGGCGTTGACAACGATGTTGTTGTCGGTCGCTGCCAGGAAGTTGCAACCCGTGGTCGTGAGCGTCGCATTGGCGAGCAGTTCGAGCCCGTCGTCTGTGCCATCTCGAACCGTCACCGTCGCCATCACGCCATTGGTGGAGTTCCAGACCACGCTGTCCGTGCCGGCGCGTATCGTGACGCTGGCGACGCGGAAGTGGGCATGGTTGACGCGGAGGGCAGTGTTGCTGCCACTGGCTTCTATGTTGATCGTTCCAGCATCGCCGGTCTGCGTGCCCGCGGTGTCGCCCGTCAACTGAATCTGCGCCGTCACCGACGAGCCTGCTCGAACGGTCGTCAGATTCTCGGTGTATGACCCGGCACCCACATAGATGATGTCACCCGCGTTGGCCGCAGTGAGCGCACGCTGGATGGTGAGGAACGCCGCAGTCTTGCTCGTGCCCGGGTTGGTGTCGCTGCCGGTCTTGCGCACGAAGTAGTTGACTGCGTGGGCGGGCGTGACAAAGACCATCAGGGCAAACACAAGCGTGACCCATGTCGCGGTTGGGAGGGAGGTGCGATGGAGGCTTCGAGTCATGCCCCCAACATCGGCGCGAACGACAAGTCGATAGATGCCAGTTGCTCGAAAGGCCCGAGAACACACTGCTGCACACAAACATTGATGTCGAGTTCAGTGTCTTGGGGTGGTGCCATCGCGCAGGCTCTGCGCGATGGCAACCTCGTGCAGCCGCATGCTCTCACGATCAAGGGCTTCCTTGGTGCGTTGGAATGCATTGGCATCGACGGCGCTCCAGTCTCGCTTGCCAGCGTCGATGAGAACGCGCAGTTCGGCGATACGTGCCCGCAGCGCACTGGCATACGCAGGGTCGAGGAGCGACTCGACGCGATCAAGCGTGCGAGCGATCGCGCTCGCGTCCAGCATGCTGTGGCTTATCAGGTCGGCGATGCGATGGCGGGCCATGTCCTGACGCGCATGCGTCAGGCTCTCTCGCTCGATGCGATCAACCTCTTCGGTCGTGAGGCCGTGATTGGGAATCACCTGCATAGTGGCCCGCTTGCCGCTGCGTCGCTCGCTCGCGCTGACGTTCAGCACCCCGTTGGCATCGACCAGGAAAGTGACTTCCAATTGCGGCAGGCCCGCAGGCATGGGCGGGATGCCTCGGACGTGGAGCTCGCCCAACTTCCTGCAATCGGCGGCCATTTCACGCTCGCCTTGGAAGACCGTGAGACGAATCGAGGTCTGGTTGTCGACGCTGGTGCTGAACATCTCGCTCGCGCGCGCGGGCACGGGGCTGTTGCGCACGATGAGTTTGGCGACCGCCCCGCCCACCGTCTCTAGACCCAGCGAGAGCGGAATCACATCCAGTAAGAGCGAGCCCTTGGTGGTGCCGGCAAGAATGCTGGCCTGCACGCTCGCGCCCAGGGCGATCGCGCGATCGGGGTCGATGGCGGTGTAAGGCTGCTTGGCGAAGAACTGGCAAACACGCTCGCGGACCAGCGGGATGCGAGTGCTGCCACCAACAAGAATCACCGCGTCGATCACCTGGTCGAGCGGACCATCGGGTAGTCCCTTGCTCCGGGCATCGCGAATGGCTTGTTCGCAACGACGCAGTGTGCGACCGACGAGCGGCTCGATCATCGTATCAAACTCGGTTCGGGTGAGCGGCCATGAGAAACCAGGCTCGCCAGGAACCGTGTCAGTTGCGGGCATGACAAACTTTGCACCGTCGTGCTCGGTCAGAGCATGCTTGACACGTCGGGCCTCGTTTACAAGGCTCGTGATCTGGTCCCGTCCAGCATCAGGCATCTGGCCCGAAGCGCCGGATCGTTGGCGCAGAAACTCGCGCACGAGCAGATGGTCGATATCGTCGCCGCCCAGATGCGTGTCACCGCTGGTTGCGAGTACCTGATAGAAGTCGGTTGTTGCTGTCGCATCGTCCCCAGTCCTGTCCGCAGGCGTCAAACGCAGCACACTGACATCAAATGTTCCGCCGCCCAGGTCGTAGACCACGACGTGCGACACTTCGCGCCGATTGCGTGATGCGTCCCGAGCCAGGCCAATTCCATACGCAAGCGCGGCGGCGGTCGGCTCGGGCACGATGCGTACGACTTCGAGGCCCGCAAGACGCCCTGCCGTTCGAGTGGCTTGGCGCTGGGCATCATCAAAGTACGCGGGCACCGTGATGACAGCCTTTCGAACCACACGCCCCAATCGGGCCTCGGCGATGCGCTTGAGTTCTTGCAGAACGAGCGCACTCACTTCTTCAGGACTGGTCGTCCGCACTACGTTTGTGGAACCGATCGCGGAATCATCGGCAAGCACTACGCGGGCAGTGCCTCGCTCACCACTGACAACGCGATACGAGAGAAAGGGCAGATCGGCCTGTGCGTCCGCGAGCGAGCGACCAATAAGACGCTTGACGCTCGACACGATCACGCTCTGGCGATCCAGTCCTTCGCCAGCATCGACTTCCTTGATTGACACCATCGCGGCGTAGCCAACAGCAGTCTTTAGCAACGTGCCCGCACGATCACTCGTGTAGCGAACGACGCTGGGAAGCAGGGCGCGGCCAGCATCGTCGAGCAGCACTCGGGGCCCACCACCAACCTCGCCTCCACCCCGGCCCCCACCCCGGCCTCCCGAGACATCGCAGATCGCAATCAGGCTATTGGTGGTGCCCAGATCGATGCCCACAATCACGTCACCAGAAGATTCCTGATTGCTCGTCAGTTTTTGCGGGACAGCGTTCATGGGCCGTCCTTATTCGACAAGGCTGGCGAAGCAAACGCTGGAAGCGCACCCAGCGCCGGCTCGAACGAGTTGCCTTCACGCCAGGACCAGCGCCGCAGCATGATGAGCGCATCTTCGAGCGCGGCCCACGCCTGGGCCGCGCCGGGGTCGGTGGCTTGCTGCGCATCGCTAGCCTGCACGGGCAAGATCGCAAAACTGCGCCTGCGCCCGCCAGCATTCCACCACACACCGACCATGCCCGCGCCCGCTCCGTCCGGCGGCGCGATAGTCGCTGGTGCGTCGAGAGTCACGACGACCTGCGATCCATCGCCTAGGGGTTGACCGACAAGGTTGGGACGCAGCAGGCCCGCCCGATCCAGGCGCGTGAAGAGTTGCTCGCGCTGCTCGCGCGGCACACGCCGGACAATTGGCGGGAACGCATGGTTGGGATCGATGGACCCAAAGGCCACACGCAGCACCCCATCGCTGGAAAGGATGTACCACGCCGGCTCGAGCAACGCGGAGGTTGATTGGTCGGTGAGTGTGGTGCTCGAAAGCGCGAGCCCGTCGGGCACGAGCATCGCAAACGCAAAGTCTTGGGGACTCTCGCCCGAGCGATCGCGGGGCGTCGCGCAGCCAGCAAGTACTAGGGCGAAGAGAAGCGTCAACAGCGCTTTGAGGAATTCGAATCGAATCACGGCGCAGGGTATCGGGGATATCGGGGCGGGCTAAAAAGGGCGATGAGTCTCATCCCAACTTTATCTTCACCGCGCCCAAGAACTTCTTGACATAGTAGTCCTCGCCCATCATGTACCGCATCATGGCTCTGGGAATCGCGCTCTTGACGGTGCCTGTCTCGGTCAGCGTGAGTCGGGTCTGGATTAGCGAGCCGGGAATCGCTTCGATCACATGGTCCCATGAACCGGAGAACGGGCCATGCTCGTCGAGGATGGTGCGCAGGACGCGGCCATTGCTGGTCGCTGTTGGCGGCTCGAAAATGTCATTGGTCGTCACAAAGCTGTTGTGTCCCATGTGCTGACGCCAGACTTGCCTGCCCTTGTCATCGGGCAGACGCTCCATCTTGGTGATGGCAGGAACCCAACCGGGAAAACTCTGCATGTCGTTGATGCTGGCCCATGCCACGTCGGGCGACACCTGCAAATCGACTGTCGCGGAGACAACGTGCGTCTCCGGAAGACGCGAGCCGAGAATGCCCAGAGTGCCGATGCATGTGAGCAGAAGTCCGGCGAGCGTCAGGAGGATGTAGAGCCACATGGGTTCTCTCCGAAAGTTCGTGTGTCCAAGCAAGTCCGTCAAATCACTTCTGGCGCCTAAGCGCGAAAGACGCGTGTGAGTCTTCGTTCATCTTGCCATGCTGATAACTGCGCCAATTCTGGGTCAGCGAATCCGGACCGTTCATCGTGAGCAGAAGGTCGCCCATATAGGTCTGGTCGCCACCAGTGAAGTTGGTGACGCTGTCGAACTGGAAGTGAATCTGGTTGCTGGAGTGGTGGTGGCCATCGTTGGACACAGCCCGCATGCGTGGCTGGTTTCCGATCGCGCAGTAGTGCGTCACAACGACGCTGTCGCCGTCGAGGTGATAGGTATTGGTCATCTCATGGGGCAAACCGGGGAACATGATCTCGCGGACGACGTTCCCGCCTGAGGTGACTTGGAAAGTGCTCGCGAGGTTCCACTCGCCCTGCTTCTCCGGGTTCTCCATTTCCCAGTTGCCCGCGAGGCTCTTGAGTTGGTTCATCGTTGCTTGACTCGCGGGAGAAGGGGCAGCAACAGCCTGCACGCCACCCGACTTGTGCTTGCCAGACTGGCAGCCAGCCAACCAGCCAGCCACAAGTGCAACCAGCAAACTTGGAGCGATACCAATGACAAAGGTGCGAATCAAACTGCGTTTGCTCATGTCCAGAACTCCTGAAGAGTGCAGCCCGGTCATCGCCGCGACTGCCAGCACAAACCCCAGGGCTATATCCTATCAGATATTGAACAGGAGTGCAAGCCCAACCGCCAGGTGTCCAAGAATGGCCCAATGCCATTTGCCCCCATTCCCAACGTGCTCGAAGCCCTCAGACAGGGCAAGATGGTCGTACTCACCGACGATGAGGATCGGGAGAATGAGGGGGACCTGGTCCTGCCCGCGCAGTTTGTCACGCCCGAAGCGGTGACGTTCATGCTGGGCAAGGCGCTTGGATACCTCTGCATTTCGCTGCCTGAGGAAGAGTGTGATCGGCTTGGATTGGTGCCGCAATCGGTGGTCAATACCAGCCAGCGAGGCACAGCCTTCACGGTCTCGATTGATCTGCACCCAAGGCATGGCGGGACCACAGGCGTTTCTGCGAAGGAACGTGCCAAGTGCATCCAAATGGCAATCGATCCGCACTATGGAGCGACAGACTTTGTGCGGCCCGGGCACATCAATCCGCTCCGTTCGCGCAGCGGCGGCGTGCTGGTGCGCAACGGACAGACCGAAGGCAGCGTCGACCTGTGCCGATTGGCGGGGCTAAGGCCCGGAGCGGTCATCATCGAGGTGATGCGCGAAGACGGGGAGATGGCCCGCGTGCCGGACCTGGAGAAGTTCTGCGCTGAGCACGGGCTTTTGATGTGCAGCGTCGCGCAGATCGTCGAGTATCGCCTGGCGCGCGAGAGTTTGGTCAAGCGAGTGGGTGCTCGCGAAGGGCGGGTCGTCCGGACTGCGTTTGGGGAGTTTCAAGCGCATGTGTACCAGAGCGTGGTTGACCCGCTGCCGCATGTGGCCTTGACGATGGGTTTACACCATGACGCACTTGCGCCCGGGCACGGCGGACTACCAACGCTCGTAAGAATGCATCGGCGGAGTTTGCTGGGCGATGTCTTCATGGACCTCGATTCGAGTTCGGACGGCGCGAGCGGCGGTGTGCTGCACGAGTCCATGCGCATGATCGCCAAGCAGGGTCGCGGCGCGATCGTGTACCTTCGCACCACGCACACAAGAGCAACGGGCAGCAACGCCCGGACCGATGGCGACCTTGAAGGCATGCTGCAAACCTTGCAGTCAGATGGTGTGGAGCGCGATCAGGCTGACTTGCAGGCCCGCGCCCAAGCCTCGTCGGTTATGCCGCTCCGCGAGTATGGTGTGGGCTGCCAAATTCTCCGTGATCTGGGGCTGACCAAGTTGCGGCTCATCAGCAACAGCAATCGAAGCCTGCCTGGCATCGAGCACTTCGGGCTGGAAATTGTAGAGCGGGTGGGCACCAAGTGATCGGAACGACCACTACCGCACGTTGTTTTCAAACTGAATCGCAAGCGGTTCGAGGCGGCTGGCCTGCCATGTGCCGTCTGGGGCACGCTGCATGGTGATCTTCCACCACGATCGATGCGGAAAGCCCACGGCTTCAGAGATGACCCGGATTTTTATCTGCACGATCCCTGAGTTCTTGCTGGTTGCCTGCGCCTGGAACTGCTCGATTGAGTAGTCCTTGATGGCCCAGCGTTGGCCCGGTGTCATGCTGGTTTCAACCTGGGTCAGTATCGCGTTGACATCAATACCGCCGAAGTAGTCGAGGCGGGCATCGGGCGTGAGCGCGGCACGCAACGCGGGTATGTCAACGTTGGTCACGCTGGCGACGAGGTTGGTGGCGGCCTTGCGCATCTGCTCGCGGGGGGTATGCACAAGACTGGCAATCAAGACAATCATGCCCGAAGCGAGGGCCAGCGGACCGCCCCTTGCAAGCCCCTTGCGAAGTTCATCGCGCCGTGCGAATAGCAAGACCAGAACGATCGCGATCCCCAAGAGCGTGCCCGCGAAGTACCAGGGCTGTTCGAGAAGATTGACTTGCCATGCGGGCGGCTCTGGGAGCGGCGAAGGCGAGGGAATATCCAGAATACCTGCCAGACCGGTCGGGTTCGAGGAGGCCTGGCTCAGCGTTGGGGAGTGTGTGACGGGCAGCATGGCAGCGCAGCGTAGACGAGGGTCTGGTCGAGGTTCGCCTAGGCGTTTGCAGCGTTGCGGCACCAAACGCCGATGCACATTGAACTCCGGAGGATCCTGGAGCGGTTGCCATTGCGCGTGAAGGGAAGAGATCCCAGTCTCGCACCCGGCGGAGCCTTGCTATTGACGAACCAACCGGCCAACTCGACCGCCAGGCACGACTCACCAACGTCCCTCAAC
>CAYRPC010000041.1:0-21279 GCA_964425995.1 uncultured Phycisphaeraceae bacterium | reverse complement strand
CCGCTTGCCCCCGCCCCGGGAGTTACTGCGGCACCAGCCCCGCCCAAGCCTGTTCAGGGGCGCATGCTGCATGTCTTTGACTTTGAGGAGCGCGACACCAATCCCGGGCGCGTGCCTCAGTTCTGGTATCGCGCTCAGGACGGACCCGACCGGCCACGCCCGGGCTTTCCATCGTGGAATCTCGCACAACTCGTGTACACCACCGACCAGAGCGGGCAGGCTGGGCAGATTAACCAGACCGGGGATGGCCGCGAAGCCCCACTCCCACTCCCGGCCTCGCCCCCCGCCGATCAGATTGCCATGACCACGCGGGGTGTTGGCAGTGTGATGCTGCCCTCCAAGGGCGGTAGCACCTCGCTGCTGCTGGATGCCGGGGCGATCCCGGTCTTTCCGGACACGGATTATTCGATATCCGTCCAAGTGCGCACGCAGGGGTTGGTTCATGCTCGCACCGCACTCATCGTGCGTGTGCTTGGTGCGGATGGAAGCGTGATGGCTGGAAGCGAGCGAGTCAGCCAACTTGCGATCGCTCCCGACGGCTGGCGTGAACTGGCGGTTCGCGTCGCCACCAACCAGCCGGGCGCGGCCTTCATACAGGTTGAACTGGTCGTCCTTCAACCCAAGCAGATCAGGACGATCTTTCCCACGCCTCAGCGTCCTATTGACGCGTTTCTCATCAACGACGAAGACCTCGACGGGCGGGCATGGTTTGACGACCTGACGGTGCTGCAACTTCCTCGGGTTGCTTTGCAACCGCCCAAGGGCATGGAAAGTTTGATCGCCCGGACATCAGAGCCACCGGAGTTTGGCGTCCTGGTGCGCGACCTTGCCAATGAGCAACTCACTCTCGAACTGGATGCCATTGACGCCGACGGGAGAGCTACGCCCAGCCAGAAGCACACCCTGGGCTCGGGCACGGCGAACATGAAGTGGCGCCCCGATCTGCCCGCGCGAGGGTGGTATCGACTACGCATGCGGCTGCTGTCTGCCATGGGGCAGCCCGTTGGGGGCACATTCACCGACTTCGCGTGGCTTCCCGAAGATATTGCGGCCCGGACCGCAACGCTTGACCCCCAAGATCAGCCCGATGCATCCGCCGATCTGGGTGAGAGCACCAGCACGCGAGGCCTTGGGGGCACGGGCACTGCACGAGGCACGGGCGTGCCGAGCGGGATGACCGACTGGCGTCGGTTCGCGTTGTCGCTTGATGAAGTCCCAACGCGCCATCTGGTTCAGATGCCGGCGATGCTCGAACAGGCGGGCGTCAACGTCGTCAGTCTGCCACTATGGACCAAGTCGATGAACGAGACGGATATATCAGCGCACACCCGCACGATGCAAGTGCTCGTGCGTCAATTGGTGGGGGAGTTTGTTGATGTGTCGATCGCGATGCCGCGATTGCCCGACACACTCGCGGAGCGGAGCAACCTTGCCACCAGCGATGTCGCCACGGTCTTTGGGCGTCCACCGGGGGAGTGGCTGCCCTTCGTGCAGGAGCCACTGGAGAAGCTTGGTGCCCTCACGGGTCGCTGGCAGATCGGGATTGCTCCACCGGCTTCGGGCTATTTTGCAAGCCCATCGCTCGCTGACCTGGCCCAATCCCGTGCGGGCGTGGGGAAGTTTGTCCCGGGCCTCACACTGGCGGTCCCTGCGAGCATCTCGCAGGATTGGTCGGCGATGGCCCTGACGCGGGCTGCTGGTCCGACCCGCCTGCTTATCCATGTTCCGCGCGACATGGGGATTGAGAGCCTTCGCACGCTTGCGGGGCAGCGGATGACGCAACTGGCACAGGGTGGTGCTGCTGCGCGTCGCTCGGGCGAGCAGGCCTCCGCCAATACGCGCGAAGTGGCCTTGCAGTGGCAGTTACATCCTGATGTGCGCGACGACCTTGCGAGCCCGCGCGAGCGGGCGGGGCGACTGGTGCAGCAACTTGTCGAACTGTGGCGACTGATGGGCGATCAGGTGCAAACCGAGGGTGCGACCGGTCTATCGACATCACTGTTGCCCATGAGCGTCGCGCTCACCAGTCCCTGGCGACTGGGGGAGGGGGAGCGCGAACCGGCCCGGCCCACGCCCGAACTGGCATCTTTTCTTTTCGCCCGTTCGATTCTGGCCGATGCCCGCATCGTTGGCGAGTTTCCAGCCCCCGAGGGCCTGACGTGCTACATCCTGGCACCTCGCACGCAGGGCAGTGAAGATACCCGAGGGTGGCTCATCGCCTGGAACGAATCGTGCGAACCGGGCAAGGCCTTTGTTGAAATGCCCATCGGGAACGCGGGTATCGAGTTGGTCGACATCTTTGGCAACTCCAAGCGCATGCAGGGCTCGCTTGGCCCTGACGGCGTCTCTCGCAGCGTGCGCATTCCTGTGGGTTTGCAGCCAGTGTTCGTGCGCGGGATTGATGTGGCCCTGGCCCAGTTTCTGGCGAGTGTGCGCATCGAACCCCCGATGCTGGATGCCGCGGCGGAATTGGGCGAGCACACGATCATGCTCCGCAACCCCTGGCCTCAGAGCATCTCGGGCAAACTCAGCATCCTGGAACCGGGCGGCTTTGACACGGGCGAGCGTGATCGATCCTGGCGGATCAACCCGCGCACATTCACATTCAGCATCGCCGCCAACTCTTCGCGCGAGTTCACGTTCACCACGGCCTTCCGAGCCACTGAGGAGGCTGGTCCCAAGCGATTCCTGCTGGGCATCGATATCAGCGAGGACCTGCCCTATGGCGTTGTACGAGTCGAGCGTTTTCTTGAACTGGGCCTGGGCGGCTTTCGTGTCGAAACAGCCTATTCGATCCGCAGTGGCGACGTGGTCGCGGAGTGTCTGGTCACCAACACCAGTGAACGTCCGATGACGATCGAAGTCACGGCGCTGGCACCGGGCCTGCCCCGATCCCGCGCCACGATTCCTGACCTTGCGCCAGGCGCGCAGGCGATCCGGCGATTTACCTATCCGGGCGCTGCGGTTGCAAGGAGCAATTCGGCGAGCGCAGATGCGGATACCACGCTGCTGGGCAAGCGGGTGGTGTTTGTGGTGCAGGATGCCGAATCAGGCGATCGCCTGACCAGAAGTGTGACGGTCGAGTAGAGGGGTTGGCTGGGTGTAACACGCCTGCGCAGCACTGACTCGGTCTTGTTGGTGGGTGCCTGCGGTCCGCTCGTGTTGGGGGTACGATGCCGGTCATGGCCCAGTTGATGTCGCGTCGCAAGGTTGCCAGCTCCGTTCGCTCCCAAGCGAAGGTGCAGGCTCGTTCGGCATCATCGAAAAGCGTGTCTGTGCGAAAGGGTGCTTTGGCCAAGGGTGCCGAGTCGAATGATGGCGTGACGAGTGGAGCCTGGGGATCTGCTCCCAATGTTGATCGCCTTTCTCGCTTGCGTCGTCTGTTTGACCGCGAGGCGCTGACGCACATGCTCGTCACCTCGCCCGAGGACGTGGCGTATCTGACTGGGTTTCATGGCGGGGATTCGTACCTGCTCGTGCCAGCATCCGAACGTGCCCGGGCCACGATTCTCAGCGACTTTCGTTACACCGAAGAACTCGAGCCCCAGCGGGCCACTTTTGAAGTTGTGATTCGCACGCAGGGGATGCACGCCGCGTTGATCCAGATGCTCAAGGACGCGAACGTGTCGCGATTGGGCGTGCAGGGTGAGATCATGACGGTGGGGGAACTGCGATCGCTGGAACACTCGATGGCGGGCACGGTCACGAAGATCAGCGAGACGAAGGGGTTTGTCTCGCAACTGCGGGTTCGCAAGGACGCGGGCGAAATCGCGACCATTCGCAAGGCTATTTCCATCCAGCAGGCGGCACTCAAGGCGGTGCTGCCAACCATTAAGGCTGGACAGACCGAGTTGCAAGTTGCTGCGGCGCTTGAATCCGCGATGAAGATTCGGGGCAGCAGCACTCCCGCCTTCGAGAGCATCGTTGCGGCTTTGGCCAACGGCAGCCTACCGCACTATCGCCCCCAGGCGATCAAACTCAAGAAGAACCAGCCCCTGCTGATTGACTGGGGCGCGGTGTATCAGGGCTATCGGGGCGATATGACGCGAACGTTCTGCCTTGGCAAGTGGCCCGCAAAGATCGAAGAGATCTACAAGATCGTGCTTGAGGCTCACAAACTTGCCGCGGCTGGCCTGCGTGCTGGGGCGAGCACGAAGGCTGTCGATGCGATCGCGCGGTCGTACATCACCAAGCATGGGTATGGCGACCAGTTCGGGCATGGCTTGGGGCATGGCCTGGGGCTGCATACGCACGAGGACCCCAGCCTCTCGCACCGAGCACCAGAGATGATGCTGCAACCTGGCATGGTCGTCACCATCGAACCAGGTATCTATCTGCCTGGTGTTGGCGGGGTTCGTATCGAGGATGATTACGTTGTGACCGAAACCGGGAGCGAGAATCTCTGCTCGCTTCCCAAAGACATCAAGTGGGCGACTTTGTAGGTAGTGGGTAATAGGAATATCAGTTGGAATTGAGTATTGGTCAGGCTCAATGACTTCGTGCAACTTCTGCCAATCGCTTGTGCCAGCACTCACTTCCCATATCAGCGTCTGTGGAACAAACCATGATCGATCTCGCAAAGCTCAAAGAACTCGTGGCCTTGATGAGCCAGAACGATCTCGCCGAAGTCGCCCTCAAGAATGGCGACGAGGAGATCACCATCAAACGGGGCGGCCAGACCGTGTTGATGACCGCTGCTCCGATGTCCGGGCCGATGCAGATGCCCTCGCAGATGCAGTCGATGCAGGTTCAGGGCACGGCCCAGGCAGCGACCGCCAGCACAACATCCGCTCCTGGTACCACCCCCACCCCCGGCACCGCCCCGGTTGCCAGCAGCGTGACGGTCTCGATTGATAGTCCCATGGTGGGCACGTATTACAGCCGACCCAACCCCGACGCAAAGGGATTTGTCACCGTCGGCCAGGCAATCACCGCCGACACGGTCGTGTGCATCATTGAAGCCATGAAGGTGTTCAACGAAATCAAGGCTGAGAAGAGCGGCGAAGTCGTCGAGATTCTGGTGAAGGATGGCCAGTCTGTTGAGTTTGGTCAGAAACTGATCGCGATCAAGTAAGCAGCCCCAGCCCCCAGTGTCTATCCCATGTTCAAACCATGTTCAAACGCATCCTCATCGCAAATCGCGGCGAAATCGCCCTTCGCATCATGCGTGCCTGTCAGGAGATGGGCATCGAAACTGTCTGCGTGTATAGCACCGCCGACAAGGATGCGCCGTACCTCAAACTCGCCGACCGCGCGATCTGCATCGGTCCTGGCCCGGCCAAGGAGAGTTATCTCAGTATCGCTCGCATCATCGCCGCGGCGGAGATATCCGGCGCCGAAGCCATCCATCCTGGGTATGGGTTCCTTTCCGAACGTCCGGACTTCTCGCAGGCATGCCGGGATTGCAAGATCGAGTTCATAGGTCCCTCCCCCGAGGCCATGAGCAAGTTGGGCGACAAGGTCGAATGCAAGAAGACGGCGAAGGCCAATGGTGTACCGGTCTTTCCGGGCAGCGAAAATGCCATCGAAGAAGAAGACGAGGCCGTTCGCGTTGCCAAGGACATCGGCTACCCCATCATCATCAAGGCGGCGGCGGGTGGCGGCGGACGAGGCATGAAAGTCTGCCGGGATGAAGCGACGCTGCGGGCCCAGTTGCGCGTTGCAAGCCAGGAGGCACTGGCCGCCTTTGGCAATGGTGCGGTTTTCATCGAGAAGTTTCTTGAGGATGCGCAGCATGTCGAGGTCCAGTGCATCGCGGACAAGCATGGCAACTCGATCCACCTGTGGGAGCGCAACTGCTCGATGCAGCGTCGCCACCAGAAAGTGATTGAGGAGGCTCCCAGTCCGGGCGTTGATCGTGCCCTCATGCAGAAGATTTGCGAGGGAGCCGCCAAGTTGCTTCCCAGCGTCAAGTATGCGGGTGCGGCGACCTGTGAGTTTCTCATGGACCGCAATCATAAGTTTTATATGCTCGAAGTGAATACTCGGGTGCAGGTCGAGCATCCCGTGACCGAGATGATCACTGGCGTTGATATCGTCAAGACATCCATCAAGATCGCGGCGGGCGAGAAACTTGCGTACAAGCAAAGTGATATCAAGATCAATGGGCACGCCATCGAGTGTCGCATCAATGCCGAAGATCCGGACCAGGGCTTCCGCCCCAGCGCGGGCAAGATCGAAACCTGGCAGGCACCGGGGGGCCTTGGCGTGCGGGTGGATACGCACGTGAGCAGCGGGTATGGCGTGCCACCAAATTACGACAGCATGATCGCGAAACTGATCTGTCATGCCGAAACGCGAGAAGCATGCATCGCGCGGACGCTGCGTGCGTTGCGGGAGTTCAAAGTGGGGCCGATCAAGACCACGATACCGCTGCAGGTGCGCTTGATGCAGGATGAGCAGTTCAGGAAGGGCGGGGTGGATATTCACTATCTGGAGCGGTTGCTCAGTGTGAAGAAGTGAGTGCCAAACGCTTGCGAGCGTGATTTTTTGCAGAGACTCAGTGGTCGTTAAGGTGTTGATGCAGACTCAAAAGATTGCGTGAAAACGTGGAAGCGAATTGCACGTTGGGGCGAGCGTCTGGGGCGAAACCGATGGCCTCGACAGTGGCTGGCCAGTCATGCACACTAGATCATGCAGACTATCGAGGGCATTCGTGGTGTTGATATCGGCACTCGATAGCCATTTTTCTGCTGCTCCAAGCCTTGACCCTACAACAATCCCTGCAAAGGGATATACATGAAGCAGGCACGGGGTCGTCAAGCAGACTGGATTTGGATACTCGCATTCGGACTGATCGTCTATGAGGCCGCGCAGGCTCAGTCGGCGATGCCCGTCGCCGAACCCTCTGACATCGTCGGCGTCCTCAGCGAGCACCATAACTTCCCCGACTTCCTCACGCCTCCATCCGACATTGCGTTCGCGAACTGGCGAACGTTTGATGCCTGGCCCGTGCGGCTTGGCCCCAACGAGGGCGTGATGAGGTCCAACGGGATCATGGGCGGGATTGAGTACGTCGACAGCATGCTCGTGCGACGCAAGCCTGCTGGGCGCTTCGCGTTCTTCGCCAACGATCGCGAACTCGCGCCCGCGATTGCGCTCCTCGATCGCACGTTCCCAGATGTCAATCTTGACGCGGCCACGATCACGGGCGAGAACGTGTTCATCGTCGATTCCTCGCCCGTGGGCGATGGTGCAGCGATCCCGCGTGATCAGCGCAACACCGCTTCGACGACGCTGCGGTATGTTTCCGCACAGAGCATCGAGCGAGAGGGCGAACCCAGAGTTCAACTGCACAGCGCGTGGTTTACTGTTTTTGATACTGCGCCAGCCCAAAAACCCGCGGCCCCCGCCCCCGCCCCCGCAACTTCAGCAACCCAGCCTCGCGGCGTGATCCTGCTCATGTCCGGCTTGCTGGGGACGCCCGAGGGGACTCTCAGCCAACTCACGCGCTCGCTAACCCAGAACGACTGGGTTGTCCTGCGCATGGTGGCCCAGCCCAGCCGGTTTTTGGAACGTGTCGAGTTCACCATCGATCCCGCTTCGCCCGGCTTCCCCGGCGCGGTTGCTGCATCCATCGCGAGGACCTTTGATGAACGTGGTGCCGAGTGCGCCTTCGCGGCCCAGGCCGCGTTCGCTTTTCTTCTGCGTGAGCGTCCTGAACTCAAGGACCTTCCGCGCGTTGCTATCGGCTTTTCGGGAGGGGCTATGACACTCCCCACCGTGGTTGCACGCGAGCCTGATGATTACGCCGCCGCCATCATCATCGGCGGCGGCTGCGACTTCTGGCTGATGACACAAACCAGCAATTACAACCAGTGGATCGGGGCGGTGCATGCGACCTGGACCAATGAAGCCAGCGATGCGGATAAGCGTGCTGTGGATAAAGCATATCTCCGCGCGAGCCGGCTTGATTCGTATCACACCGCGCAGGCGCTTGCCAACAAACCCGTCCTCGTGATGCTGGGCGACATGGATCAGGCCGTTCCGGCGCCGCTCGGCGAATTGCTCATCGCCCGCCTCGAGAAAGCCGGAGCCAAAGTGACGCCGATACGCCAGTCCGTGGGCCACGAGGCACTGTTCATGACGCTGCCCAGGCGGTTTGCCACCATGCACGCCTGGCTCGACGAACACTTTCTCCGAGCGAATGACGTTCCATAGTTTGTCGGTGCGAGTGGTAATCAATTCGCGATGTTCTCCCGAGTTGTCACTCTCCGCCCAAAAAAAGAACTGCCCCCTTTCGGAGGCGGCTCTTGCTTGTGACTTTTTTATGTCACGTTCATCGTGACCGCATCATGTCTGCCCGCAAGGGCCAGCGCGATGTCGGGGACACATCTAGGTCAATCAGGCGCGACGGCGGCGGGCCGCCATCAGGCCACCCATGCCCAGCAGCGCAGCGGCGCTGGGGGTGGGGATGGTGATGCAGTACCACTGAATGCCGCCAGCGGCGAGAGCGCCGCCACCCGTGAGGGTGTCGGTACCGTTGGTAACGTTGACCACGGTGGTGCCGGTTTCAATTGAAGTGCTGGTAGCAGACCAGCCAGCGCCAAAGGTGCTGTTGAAAGCGCCAACAGCGATGTAGTAGGTGCCGTTGGTGAGACCAGCGAGGCTCAGGCTGCTGAGATTGCCGGTGCCGCCGTCATCGTCGGTGCCGAGGAACGCGCCGTTGTTGTCCCAGACGGCGATTTCGGTGTCGTTGGTGCCGCTGAGGAGGCTGCCCTCGGTGTTGAAGTTCAGGTTTGGGCCAGCGATGTTGCCCAGGTTGATGCAGTTGGGGCGAACTGCCTCGATGAGGGTGACGGTCACGCCGCGCCAATCAACATCGTTAATCGTGGAGGAGAAGGTCTGGCGGTAGTTGAAGAACAGGGGAGCGGCGCCACCGGCGTAGGCCGTGCCGAAAACGCCCGTGAAGCTCAGGCTGGCGACATCCGTCGCGTTGCCCGCGCCGTTGGTGGCGGTGAGGACACTGGAATGCTGGATGGTGCCGCCCGGGTAGGTCGGACCAGTGCCGGTACCGCTGGCGCTGGCGAGCTGGATGCGGGCTTCGTTGGACCAGGCGTGGTTGTTGCTGGTGCCGTTGGGATTGCTGTCCCAGTTGAAGTTCACGCGGACACCGGTATAGAACGAGGCGGGCGCGCCGATCAGGGCACGGGCACCGCTGTTGTTGAAGGTGTTATTCTGGCTGACATCGAACAGATCGAACGCACTGAACGTGTAATCGGCGTGAGCGAGGCTCGCGGCCCCAGCCATCGCCACCAAAGCGATCATCTTCTTCATCTCTCAAACTCCTCACTTCTCTAGAAACCCAGACGAGGTCCCTGCGCAACGGACCACGAATCAGCGACGCACCGTGTACCCCACGACGCGAAGCGGGTATTGATCGGGCACCATCTTGATGCACGAACAACACCCCGCTCTTTCAAAGTGGCCGCGCGAGAAGTCACGCGGTCTCTAAAGAAGAGCTCCGAAGTCATGCAAGGAAGAAGAGATCAAGGGTTTCTCAGGCCCTCAATGGGCGGATGTAGTCCATCCGCCTGTCTTGTCTCTCAATCTCCACCTACTCAACTTGCCCCTTGATTCCCGGGGGGACGGCAGCAGGATACAGGGGAATGAAGGCTTTGTAAAGCGTTTGTGAAGATCAATATCGCGGGAATACACCAGTTGGCTGATTCACGCCCTATAACATAGAAATGTCGTACGAGCAGCGAGAAGATAGGAAAACCTGGAAAGTGAAACGGCCTGCCATTCCTGGCAGGCCGTCGTGAGAGTCAATTTGAAGTAGGTTGGCGTAGAGCGGGTTGGGTTAGGTGCTGGCGTTTGCCGCTGGGGGATTGGTCACGCGTGGGGAGTGCGGGGTGTCATCCGCCTGATTGGCGAGGAACTTCTCGGCGAGGTCCGCAGGGGCGGGGGCAGAGTCAAAGAACAGGTGGTCTTCGGGCTTGCCTTCGCTGTCGTTGCGGCGCGTGACCTTGATGGTCGCGGGAGCCGTGAACGAACCTGCCAGCAGCATTTCGCTAAGCGGGTCTTCGACGAACTGACCGATCGAACGGCGCAGCGGGCGGGCGCCAAACTCGGGGTTGTACCCCTTATCAATCAGGAAGTCCTTGGACACCTGGTCAAACTCGAGCACGAAGCCTTGGGGCATCAGTCGCTTGGAAACCTTGGTCACTTCATACTCGACGATCTGCGTGAGGTCGGCCTTGTTGAGCGGGCGGAAGACGATGACGTCGTCGAGGCGGTTGATGAACTCGGGACGGAAGAACCGCTCGATTTCCTTCATCAGGATGCCCTTGACGTTGTCGTAGTCGGTCGTCTCGGTCCGCTTGGAGAAGCCAAAGCCCGCGCCGCCCTTGATGATGTCACTGCCCAGGTTGCTGGTCATGATGAGCACCGTGTTCTTGAAGTCCACGTTGCGACCGAAGGAGTCGGTGAGGCGGCCTTCCTCCATGATTTGGAGGAGCATGTTGAAGACGTCGGGGTGGGCTTTCTCGACTTCATCGAGCAGGACGACGCTGTAGGGACGGCGACGGATTTTCTCGGTGAGTTGCCCGCCTTCTTCGTAGCCGACGTAGCCGGGGGGCGCGCCCACCAGGCGAGACACGTTGTGCTTCTCCATGTACTCGCTCATGTCCAGGTGGACGAGGGCTTCCTCGTCACCGAACATGAACTCCGCGAGCGCCTTGCTGAGCAGGGTCTTGCCCACGCCCGAAGGCCCCAGGAAGACGAACGAACCCATCGGACGCTTGGGGTCCTTAAGGCCGGCGCGTGCGCGACGGATTGCCTTGGAGACGGCCTTGACGGCATCCTCCTGGCTGATCACCTTCTTGTGCAGTTCGGCTTCCAACTTGAGCAGGCGAGCGGCCTCGTCCTTTTCCAGGCGCTTGAGCGGTACGCCCGTCATCTTGGCGACCACCTCCGCGACGACTTCTTCGTCGACGGTGCCGATGGCTTCCTGGCTCTTGGCGCGCCATTCCTTCTGGATGTCTTCCTTGCGCTTGCGGGCCTGCTCGGCCTTATCGCGAAGTTCCGCGGCTTTTTCGTAGTCGGCGGCGCGAACCGCCTCGTCCTTTTCGATGCTCAGTTTCTCGATCTCAGCCTCGATATCCGCGAGGTTGGGTGGCTTGGTCATGCTCTTGAGGCGGATGCGTGCGCCGGCCTCGTCGATCACGTCGATCGACTTGTCGGGCTGGACGCGGCCAGTGATGTACCGTCCCGAGAGTTCGACAGCGGCCTTGATGGCGGCGTCGGTGAACTTGACCTTGTGATGCTGCTCATACTTCTCACGCAGGCCCTTGAGGATCAGGACCGTCTGCTCGCTGTTGGGCGGATCGACGGTGATGGCCTGGAAGCGACGAGCCAGGGCGGCGTCCTTCTCGATGTACTTGCGATACTCGTCGAAGGTGGTGGCACCGATGCACTGGATTTCGCCTCGGGCCAGCGCGGGCTTGAGGACGTTGGACGCATCGATCGCGCCTTCGGCCCCGCCAGCGCCAACCAGCGTGTGCAGCTCGTCGATGAAGAGCATGACGTTCTTGGCCTTGCGCACCTCGTTCATCACGGCCTTGATGCGCTCTTCAAACTGGCCGCGGTACTTCGTGCCCGCGACCATCATGGCAAGGTCGAGCACAACGAGGCGCTTGTCGTGTAGGATCTCGGGCACATCACCACTGATGATGCGCTGCGCGAGGCCCTCGACGATCGCGGTCTTACCCACGCCCGCCTCGCCCAGCAGGACAGGGTTGTTCTTAGTACGCCGGCAGAGAACCTGCACGACGCGTTCGATTTCGTTGAAGCGGCCGATGACCGGGTCGAGTTGATTCTCACGCGCGAGTTCGGTCAGGTCGCGCCCGAAACTGTCGAGCGCGGGAGTCTGGCTGCGGCCTTTGGTGCGAGCGCCAGCGGCACCCCCCCCTGCTGTGCTACCCGCAGGTTCCTTGCCCGGTGCGCCTTCCTTGGAGGATCCCCCGCCGCTTGAAGCGCCGGAGGAACCGCCCGAAATGCCCTCGGCGCCTTCCTGATTTTCGCCACTCGCGCCCAGGAGGTTCAAGACTTCCTCGCGAACCTCTTCGAGTTTCAAGCCCAGGTTCATAAGGACCTGCGCGGCGACGCCGTCGTGCTCACGCAGCAGGCCCAGCAGGAGGTGCTCGGTGCCGACGTAGTTGTGGTTCAGGTTGCGGGCCTCTTCGATGGCATACTCGATGACCTTCTTGGCGCGCGGGGTCTGGGGCAGTTTGCCCATCGTGACCATCTCGGGTCCGGCGCGGACGAGGCGCTCGACTTCGAGGCGGACCTTGCGGAGATCGACATCGAGGTTACGAAGCACGTTGGCTCCAACGCCCGAGCCTTCCTTGACCAGGCCCAGGAGGATGTGTTCGGTGCCGATGTACTCGTGATTGAGGCGCTGGGCCTCCTGGTTGGCGAGGGCCATCACCTTGCGGGCACGATCGGTAAAACGTTCAAACATGGCTCAACTCCAAATTCGCGATGCGTTCAAGACTCAGGGTTCACAAAGCAAACACTTTCAAACCCTCTCGCTCGGGCATCGCTGCTCGACTGCATCAGTCCATCCAGTATCATCATTCTGTACGCCAGCCGAACGGTTTAGGATGGAAAAACCGATCAGGGCGAATCCTTGGATGCCGATCCCTAAAGATCGGCTAGTCGACCCTGGTTCTTCGAGCCGGGGCACCAGATAGGCCAAGGTGCTTGGAAGCAAACACTTACGACGCGCCGGGGCGGCCTTTGTCGTCCGCTTGCCATGCCTTGAAACCCTCGGTGAGGTCGTTTCACGCCCTGCTAACCAGTGATTCGAACTTACGAGCCATCCGTGCCTGGTCCTGTCAAGACGCGATGAAGGCTGGTCTTGAGTGCCGGAATGGCAGGAACACCTGTTGCCGTGGTGACGGATAAGGTGGAACGTCACCGGGTTCTCTGGTTGGGCGGTACGGGAGTTATTGCAATGGCCTGTTCCAGAAACATCGTGCTGATGCTTGTATGCTCAGGGTCAGCGAGCATCGCTGTTGCCCAGCAATACTCGTTCACGCTGCTTGATTCAGCAATCCCTGGATCGACAGAGCGCTGCGCGGCGCTGGGAATCTCGGGCAATGGGTTGGTCATTGCAGGCAGCGACACGACCCCGTTGCTGACCCGTCGCGCGCTTGCCTGGGTCTGGCGAAATGAAAGTGGCGTCTGGACTCGCACCGCGCTGCCAGTTCCTCCTGCTCCGCGGAACACCGGGCGCGCCCTAACACTGTCCTTCGATGGCGACGTTATCGGTGGCATGGCGGACAACCTCACCACTAACGATGTAACCTTCTATGGCCAGCCCGAAGTGTGGCGGAATGTGCTCAGCGGTTCTGCGATGCTGTCATTGTCTGATCCGCAAGGCTCCTTACGCGGAGGCGTTGCAGGAGTGACTCCGAGCGGCGATCGCGTACTTTACTGGGGTCAGGTCGGAACCGGCGAGAACACCCGGAGAGAAGTTTGGACATGGGACGAGGATGGAACCCGCACGCTGCGGCTGTCCGGTCTCTTGAGCGCTGGCGAAGGATACCTCGCGGGCTCTCTGGTTACAGCCAACGTGCTTTCCGCTTCGGGTGACTTCTTCGCTGCCACACGAGAAGTCTTCGCTCTCTCGTGGTCTGATGGCATCACCCAGCAACTGCCCAATCCTCAGCCAGGCATGGCACCTTTCCAGTACGTCGCCTCGACATCCCGCGATGGAAACACCCTGGTTGGGTATGGCGCTCAGGGCATGACTCCATCGAACCCAACCTTCGCTCAGATCTGGAAGCGAGAATCCTCTGGTTCGTTTAGCGTGCGACTGCTGCGAGTCTTCAACAGCAATCAGATCACCGCACGCGGCGCGGCGCTGGCTGTCTCTGCCGATGGATCGGTGATTGGAGGCAGTTCATACAACCTCGCTCCGCCATTTAGTTATTCCCAGGGCTTGCCCGCCGCAGTCAACGCCATGCTCTGGATCAACGAACACCCCATCTTGCTCTCTGACTATCTGGCACGCCAAGGTTTGAATCTGCAGGGCATTCGTCCCAGCGTCATCACTGGCATCAGCGATGATGGAACCGTGCTGACCGGCTACGCACGACTGCAGGTCACGCCCAGCACGACGCAGTTGGTCTCGTTCGTCGCCACGATCCTTCCCCCGGGCGTGTGCGACGATATCGACTTCAACCGCGACGGCATCCGGTTTGACCCGCTTGACATCGACGCGTTTCTGAGTGTGTTCAGCGAGGGGCCTTGCCTTCCGGCTGGTGCGAGTTGCCGGGATATTGATTTCAACAATGACGGGTCGCTGTTTGATGCTGAGGATGTTGATGCGTTCCTGCGGGTCTTCTCCGAAGGGCCTTGCGTCGAATAAAAGTCGAGAACGCACGCTTAGTCGCCGCTCTGCGCACAGATGTTTTTTGGCACAGATGTCTGGTCCCGCCATCGCATTGCCCGATCGATTCCATTTGGTTCCGAGGATTCAACTGCTGCTACGGGCGAGAGTCCAAACCCATCCTCAAAAAATTCTCAGAATTCGCGACCCCTTCCGGCCTGCACTTCGCTCCTCCACTTATTGATCGCCCGTGCCTTTCCCCGTCTCCGTGGCCTTTGGGCTATTGGGATGCCCCGGATGGGAACCACCAACGGGCCTCGAATGAGATGAAAAGGAGCTTGCTATGTTGGGTATGAATCAGTCGATCCGTCGGTCTTTCCTATGTCGAGCCGCGGCACTTATCGCGACGTGTGGATGCGCCATCGCACACGCCCAAACCACCTTCCAGACGGTCCACCAATCCCAGAATAACGAATGGGGAACCACCATTGAGCGTGAAGGCACCGGCTATGTCATGGCTGGCAATATTCAGCAGGGCAACCAGTTTGGTGTGATCGTGCGCCGAACCAACCAATTTGGCAACGCAACCGCTCCGGGCTGGATCTACACCCGTCCCGGCGGCGACATGACCGCACAATCGGTGCGCATCGCCCGGGACAACACCATCATGGTTGCGGGCGAAATCACGCCACAGAACGTGGACGTGCCCAACGGCATCTTCCTGATGAAACTCGATCCCGCGACCGGCCTAGTGATCTGGATGCGCGTCTATCGCGGCACGCCCTTCACGGGCCTGGGCGGCACTGTCGTCCGCGAGTTGCAAGGACCGCAGGGCGGCTTCGTGCTCATCGGCCGCCTCTCGTTTGTCTCCAATGGCCAAGTGGGCGGTGTGCTCATCACGACCGATGCCAACGGCATTCAAACCTGCGGCAGTGTCTATACCGCGCCACAAGGCGCGGCGGGCTCGGTGAGTTTTAACGACGTGCGTCAGAACCCCAGTGGGGACTTTACCATCACGGGCTTCTGGCGGACGCAGAACCAGGGGCCGCGCCTGCCGCTTGCGCTGCGCACCCGCTGCAACCAGGCTCCCACCTGGTCGAGGTCGTACATGGGTGGCAATGTCAATGGTGACTTGTGGGGCGAGGGGCTTGATCTTCTGCTCACGAGCACGCCCTTTGCGACGGATGCCTTCGCTGTTACGGGACCTTGGCGCAACGCCAATGGTCTCTCCGTCGGCTCTCACATGATCGTGATCAACGGCGCCAACGGCTTACCCACCAACAGCAATGGCTACCCGACGTTTCTCGAAGCCCAGTCGATCCGGCTTTCGCCTGGTCTGCGAGCACTGATTGGCGGCAAGTACGCGACAGCTCCGCAGCAGCCCGGTGCATTGCTGGATGGCGCGTTGATGCGATTGCAGTTGCCCGCTGGTGCGGTTGTCAGTACGCGCATCATCGATAATCTGGCGTTCCCCACGGGCCGCGAGTTCTTCGAGGAAGTGATTCCCACGCCCGATGGCGGATCTTCCGCCACTGGCGATGCCCAGCAGTATCCGTTTTCTGGAACGCGCGATATCCTGCATGTCAAGACTAATGTCAACTTGACCAGTCCTTCAGAGTGTGACGGGCCGCGCAGTCTCCAGCCTACGCCCGACCTTTCGAATCAAACGCGCTTGCTGGCGTTCCAGAGCCTGCCCCCGCAGGTGAACTTTCAGCCCACGCGATTGTTCCAGGAAATGGCCCAGCCCGATATCTGCGCCGAGATTCGCGGCTGCGTTCCAACCCCGACCGGCCTCACCCTGTGGCTCCCTCTGGATGAGCCTGCGGGTGTTATTGCTGCCAACGTCGCCAACCCCGGCTTCAGTGGCACGCACACCAACGGCCCGGTTGCCACTGTCGGTTCGTTTGTTGCCAACAGCCGCTTTTACGATGGTGTCAACGACTTCACGCAGGTGAACAGTTACGTTGGTGTCGAACCCGCTGCGGGCAACTTCAGCATCGATGCCTGGGTGAACACGCAGGGCGTTGTGCCTCAAGTGATCGTCAACAAGTTCACGCAGACGGGCGCTGGCATCTTCCGTGGCTACTCGCTGTACCTCCAGAACGGCACTCTCCAGTGCGTGCTGGGCACGGGTGGCGCGGCGCAGGTATTCAATTCCGGTATTGCTGTGCCGGTCAATCAGTGGAACTTTGTGGCCTTTGTCTACAACGCGACCGCAAACAATGTGACGTTCTATGTCAACAACAGCGTGGTCACGCTTGCAGCGGGCGGCGCTGCGGGCAACAAGAACACTGGCCCCAACGTTCCCTTCCGTGTGGGCAGCACCCAGGGTGCGCCCACATCCGTCTTCCGCGGCAATATCGACGAGGTTGAGTTCTTCCGCACTGCGCTGACTGCGGCGCAAGTCGGCTCGATCCGCGATGCTCGTCAGGCTGGCAAGTGCAAGCAAACATGCCGACCCGGCAGTGGTGCCTATTGCAGCGCGACGCAGATCACGACCAACGTGACGCTGTGGGCCTGCAACTATGGCACTGCGCCGACAACGTTTGCATGGTCCGCTCAGGGCCAGGGCGTTGGGCCCGGTTGCAGCGTGCAAGGCCCGACCACTTTCGCGCCAGGCAGCGGTGTCACGGGCATCATCAATCCTGGTCAGTGTGTGCCCATCGTGATTGCCGTAAACAAGCCGTTGGGCATGAGCGTTGCTGGCGACACGGGCTGCTTTAGTGTTGAATTCACCAACACCACCACTGGCAGCATCTTTACGTGCGGCGGCACCGTTTCCCAGGGCGGCCCGCTGTGCGGCATTATCGACTGGCCCAGCACCACGCTCCACCTGGTGCCACCATTTGACACTCAGCGTCTGCCCGACATCACCTACACCAACAGCAGCGCGACATCACGGACCTTTGATGTGCGCATCGACGCGATCCGCGAGGGCGATTCGCTGGATCCCACCGATCGGGGCACGATCGGCCTCAATGGACTGCCCCCGGGCCAGCCGGTTATCCGCAGCCTGACTGTGCCTGGCAACAGTTCGCGCCGCGTGCTTGTGGATGCACTGGCCGAAGTTCCTGATCCCACTGGTGCTTACGTGATCGTGGCATCGGGCGACCTTGATGGTGATGGTGTGTTTGAGCCACTGGCCAGCATCGGGGCCACCACCGGTCAGGAAGGCCGGTGCGACTCGATCGACTTCAACAACGACGGCGCGATCTTTGATCCGCAGGATATCGAAGCCCTGTTCAGCGTCTTCAGCGAAGGCCCTTGCGTGCCCGGTGACGCACTGTGCAACGACCTTGACTTCAACAACGATTCCGCGGTGTTTGATCCGTGCGACATCACCAGTTTCATCCTTGTCTTCAGCGAAGGCCCTTGCACGCCCTGCGGCGAGTAAGTACCTAGAAAAAACAAGCAGTGAATCTGCCAGCGGATGGTGCGTGAAGGCACCATTCTCTGCCAAGCCCCAACCAAATCCTCGACTAGAACTCGTACCCTTTGACCTCAGCCCTCGCCCCGACCCATGTCGGGGCGTTTTCATTTCGCACCATGCACTCCCCAATCGCATGCAACGCCGGGCCTTGATTGACGAATAATCACTTGTGGAGATCATCCTTCAAACCAACCCCAGCGATCCGAACCATGCCAACGCCTCTGGGGGCCAAGTCTTCCCGAAGCAAAGGCCTATGGGCCTCATTCAGCGCATCATGATTCGCATTCTGGCCCGAGTCGTCTGCATCGGGATTCTGATTGCTACCTTGGCGCTGATCGCTGGCATCTTCATCATCGCTCTGCCCATTGCGATCGCGGTGCTGGTGGCTTTTATCGCGTTCGTGCTTGTCATCATGCTCTACGCGATGGTTCGTGGCGCGATTGTGCGGCGGGCGGGTGCATCCATGCACGCTCAGGGCCGCGAGAATGTGCGAGTCCGTCGGCCTGGGATCGACCAGTCATTTGGCAATGTCTATGAGCCAGCAACGAGCAACTCCAAGACGAGCACCAGCCCGCCAAGTGCATGAGAAGTCTGATCGCAACGCAAGTGACCAAGGTTGCGAGCATCATGCGATGCGTCGCCTGCGACTATGACTTGCGGGGCATTCGCGTCGGCACGGCGGACAGCATGATCCGTGTGTGCCCAGAGTGTGGGCAGACGAATCACCTGATGGCCTGCCCAAGGTTGATCGGGTGACACCCGCCGTGCTGTGGGCTTGTGGCCTGCCGACATGCATGGTCGGTGTCGTAGCGATTGGACTGTTTCTCCCGTTTGAACTGCGTCGCAGGGCACTTAAACAGTGGTTGGATATAGCCACTTTTACTATCATAGGAGCGGCTTCCATTTTGAGCGTTGGATTATCTGTGCGAGCGATGGTTATTGCATGGAAGTATGCGCGGTAGGACGAGAAGTTTGCATCGCTGATTGCTGCGATTTCCTTGCTCGTGATTCGCTATGTGCATGCCGCAATCATTGTCTCTGTGTTGACCATGGTGAGCGTGATCGTCTTCATGTGGATCATCAGTTTTGCTGTTCTGAGGGGTCAATGCACGGTATCCCGTATTTGGATTCCACCGATATGAACCAACGTCTCTAACCGAGTGCACGCGGAATGCCCAACCGAATGCACAGCGATTCGAGCCGGCATAGATTCTCAGCAGAATGTCAATTCCATGCTCCGCAACGAATGCGACGGCGCAATGTACGAGAAGTCTGATCCAAACGCAAGTGACCAAAATTGCAACCATCACGCGCTGCGTATCCTGCGACTATGACTTGAATTGTGTCACTGTCTGTGACGACCCGACCGATCAGACGATCATGCGCCGATTGTGCCCCGAGTGCGGAGTCTGGACGGCGGATGGCGTGTGGAACGCAGCGAGCATTGCCCGAAGTTCGCCCAAGGTGCTCGCATCGTGCGTCGGGCGCGCCGCCAGTATGGGCGCACTCGCTGCGGTCTCGCTCGCGTTTACCTACATGTTCGCCGCGTTTCGACTCTTCAAATATGCCTACTTGATGTTCATTGTTGCGATGCTTCTGTTTGCAGTGGGCATCGCGGCGGCGGTCGTCGCACCAGGCATCTACGTCAAGCGAATCGGCCTGCAATTTCCGTTTGATGCCAGCCGCCGCACTTTGATGCGACTGAAGGCGATCCGGGCCAATATTGTTGGATTAGTGGTGCTTTTCGGCTCAATGTTGGGCACGGGGGCTGTGCTGGTGCTACTTGCTTGAGCACTTGTTTGATGCCAGAGCAGGTCTTGTCCTGTCGGCGTGTGGGACACGTGGCGATCTGCGGCTCAGATTACTTGGTTTCTTCCGCCGTCGCCCGCCGCGCTTTCGTCACAAGCACGGGCGTGACGGGTACGTCGCCATGGCCGCCTTGATTCTTGGTCTTGACAACCTTGATTTTATCGACGACGTCCATGCCCTTGACGACCTCGCCAAAGGCTGCGTATGCGGCGCCGTCGGATTGGGCCTGATCCAGGAAGCCGTTGTCCTTGAGGTTGATGAAGAACTGGCTGCTGGCGCTGTCTGGGTTGCCGCCCAGACGGGCCATCGCGATGGCACCGCGTTTATTCTTGAGGCCGTTCTTCCACTCGTTTTTGATGTTGGCGCGGGTGGTCTTCTGCTGCATCTCGGGCGTGAATCCGCCGCCTTGAATCATGAAGCCATCGATCACGCGATGGAAGATGGTGCCGTCGTAGTGACCAGCATCAACGTATTCGAGGAAGTTCTGGACGGTGATCGGGGCCTTGGCGTCGTCGAGGGCCAGGATGATGTCGCCGTGGGAGGTTTGGAGTGCAACGTGTTGGGGCATGTCCGAGGATAGGTTCGTCCGGACAGGACTTCATTTGGTCGGGAATAGGCCTGGCGCTGGTATCAAAGTCTGCCAAGATGCGCAATTTATACGTCTTGAGAGTTGTTCTCGGGCCATTTCAAACATCTCACTGAACAACCCACCCGTTGTCGCACGATGGAATCTTTGGCGTCAGCATTGACCGGGCGATTGTCCGCCCCAGCGTGCGGCTTTGGGCCGCGCGAGCAGACAGGCTCTGGCGCGTTTGAACGCAAGGAACTCATTATGAAGAAGAACGTGATCCTCGTCGCTGGTCTGGCCCTGATTGCTGCTGCTGGCCTGGTGGTTGCCCAGAACAGCCAGAACAACACCAACGATCCCATGAAAGAGTGGATCAAGGTCAACATGCCGGGCAAGAACCATGCGTTCCTGCTGGGCAACATGCTGGGCGAGTGGAATGCGAGCAGCAAGTTGTGGCTCCAGCCCAACAGCGAGCCCCAGAGCAGCGAGGGCACCTGCGTCTGTACACCCATGATGACGGGCCGATTCGTTCAGATGGAACACAGTGGCGAGATGATGGGCCTGCCCTTCAAGGGCCTGGGCTACTTCGGCTACAACAACGCTTCGGAGAAGTTCGAGAACGTGTGGATGGACAGCAGCTCCACCAGCCTGATGGTCAGCACGGGCGGCAAGCAGAATGACAACACCGTCGTCTGGACGGGCAATTATGTCGATCCCATGACCAAGCAGACTAAGACCAGCAAGTCCACGACCCGGTTCGTGGGCCAGAACGAGATGGTCTTTGAGATGTACGAGACCTGGACCGACGGCACCGAGTTCAAGACCCTTGAGATCACCTATACCCGCCAGCCCGGCTCGCGCAACAACGTCAACCAGAAGGCTCAAAAGAACATCCCGACGCTCAAGGACAGCATTGAGAACAAGCCCGACGCGAACGTTGCTCCCATGCAGGTCAAGTAACCTGCGAAAGCAATACGAGCATCGCTCATGCAGTCGAGCGTTGATTCCGTTGTGACGCTTCGTGAATACAGAAACGACACGACCCCGAGCGAGCGCTCGGGGTCATTTTTCGTATGCGATCTTGGTGTGAATAGACGGGAGTGATCACACGCTTAATGATGTCCGCTTGAGTGC
>CAYRPC010000040.1:0-21508 GCA_964425995.1 uncultured Phycisphaeraceae bacterium | reverse complement strand
ACCATTGACCGGCCCCAATCTTTGCTGCTATGTCGCGCGCGACCAGCCCTTCTGACCCTGGGCGAATGGCAGGTGTGGGCGGCGTGGCATTGCGACTTGCGGTTTCACAGGACATGCGTATAGGACTACTTTAGGGTGATGACTTCACGCACCATTGCCAGCCTGTCGCCCCTTCACACCTTGCACGTCGCCCTCCTTGCGACAACACTCGCCACCTTTTTTCTGGGCTGCTCCTCCTCGCCCAAGCGAGATGCCACGGATGCGCGCGAGTTCCCTATCTCGCTGGTGCGAACCGAAGTGCTGGATGTTCAGGTCGTGCGCGAAACCACGCATATTCGCGCCACCAACACCAGTCCCCGCTCGTTCCAGCAGCCGACGACATTGTGGATCAACCGACGATTCTCCCGTCCCATCGGTGCCTGGGCGATTGGCCAGACGATCACGCTTGACCTGCGCGACTTCCGCGACAACTTCGGCGAACGCTTCCGCGCGGGCGGCTTTTTCGCGGCCGAACGCCCCGACAATGTGGTCCTAGCCGAACTCGAAACGCCATCAGTCAGCGGATCAAACGATACTGCGGTGCTGATCGGACTTGTAGTGGCGCAGGGCAAGGCGGAGTAGGGTCGCTATCGGCTTTCACATCATCGGCACTCGAACTCCAAGTCGCTGTGCACATTCCTGCGCATCCTCGTATCCAGCGTCAACGTGGCGGAAGACGCCCATCATGGGGTCGTTGCTGAGCACACGGGCGAGCCGGTTGGCCGACGCGTCGGTGCCGTCGGCGACGATGACTTGGCCGCAATGCTGGCTAAAGCCGATGCCTACGCCCCCGCCGTGGTGCAGGCTCACCCAACTCGCGCCGCTGGCGACGTTGACGAGGGCGTTGAGCAAGGGCCAATCGCTCACGGCGTCGGTGCCGTCCTTCATCGCTTCGGTCTCGCGATTGGGGCTGGCGACGGAGCCACAGTCCAGGTGATCCCGACCGATGACGATGGGCGCGGAGACCTTGCCCGACTTCACCAAGTCGTTGAAGAGCAGCCCAGCCTTGTCGCGCTCGCCCAATCCGAGCCAGCAGATGCGGGCTGGCAGGCCCTGGAACTCGAAGCGAGGGGCGCAGTGTGCGAAGTCGGCGGCGAGCAGGGCATCGGGATTCTTGTGGCAGCCGAGAATCCAACGGTGCAGGCGATCGCGATAGCCGCCGGTGCCGTCTTTGGGGAACAGTTTGAGAATCTCGTAGTCGGTGACGAAAATGTCGTAGGGATCGCCGCTGAGCGCGACCCATCGGAAGGGGCCACGCCCCAGGCAGAATTGCGGACGGATGAAGGCTGGCACAAATCCGGGAAAGTGGAAGGCGTCGCTGACGCCCATATCGAGGGCACGCTGGCGGATGTTGTTGCCGTAGTCAAAGGTGACGGCGCCGCGTCGTTCGAGTTCGAGCATGGCACGGACATGGCGGGCCATGCTCTCCATGCTAAGTTTCTGGTAGGCGGCGGCATCGCGCACACGCTCGATCTTGGCTTGCTGCTCGCTCATGCCGATGGGGACATAGCCGATGAGCGGGTCGTGGGCACTGGTCTGATCGGTGAGGACGTCGACCTTGATGGCGCGGGCGATGAGACGCTCCAGCAGTTCAATCGCGTTGCAATGCACACCGATGGACAGCGCTTTACGTTGCTTGGTGTACTCCAAGGCGCGGTCGATTGCTCGATCAAGCCGTGCGTTGGTCGCGGTGTTCGTGCTGTCGGCGATCACTTCGTCGAGATACTTGTCCGCCAGACGACGGTTGAGACGCTCCGAGTCAACATCCGCAATGAGGCATGTTCCACCCGCCATCGTGATCGCCAATGGCTGCGCGCCGCCCATGCCGCCGCAGCCCGCCGTGACGCACAGCCGGCCCGACAGGTCGCCACCGAAGCGCTGGCGTCCACACTCTGCGAAGGTCTCATAGGTGCCTTGCAGGATTCCCTGGGTGCCGATGTAAATCCAACTGCCCGCGGTCATCTGGCCAAACATCATCAGTCCGGCTTTCTCCAATTCGTCAAACTTGGCCTGCGTTGCCCATGCTGGGACGAGGTTGGAGTTGGCGATCAGCACGCGAGGCGCGTCCTCGTGGGTGCGGATGATACCAACTGGTTTGCCGCTCTGCACGAGCAGTGTTTCGTCCACTTTCATTTCGCGCAGCGAGCGCACGATCGCGTCGAAGCAGGCCCAGTCGCGGGCCGCTTTGCCACGACCGCCATACACGACCAAGTCATCGGGACGCTCGGCAACCTGCGGATCGAGATTGTTGTGGAGCATCCGCAGCGCGGCCTCGATCTGCCAACTGGCGCAGGTTCGTTCTGACCCGCGTGGCGAACGAACGGGGCGGGGCTTGGATGGCGAAACGACGGGCGTCGGAGCAGTGCGGGTCATGCTTCATTGTTGGATGTCTGGTGAATGTGGCACAGGCGTCCTCGCCTGTGCCACACCAACAAACTTGGCTCATGCCGGCGGCAAGAGTTTGCCAACTGTCACGGCCTGGAGCGGGAATGCTGTCAGGCAGTCGCGCAGGTGGTCCAGGGTGATGCGTGACAAGCGGGCGAGTTCTTCCTCCAGCGGGATGTACTCGCGTGTGCTGGTGAACAAACGTCCCAGGCGGTGCATCCGGTCGTGTGGTCGTTCGCCCGCAAGGGTCGCCGCGGTCACGGATTTGGGCAGCAAACGATCCAGGTCGGCTTGCGTCAGCGTTTCACGCAACTGGGTCATTTGCCGCTGGGTAATGTCCCATATCTCATCGATCGATTCGGGATCGCCGCTGGCATAGACGTAGAACTGTCCGAATCCGTCCTGCGGGTCGGCCTGGGCCTGGGCCTCTTCCGCCAGACCCGGCTCGATCAGGGCCCAGTGCATGCGGCTGTTGTCGGGCGTACCGAGAATCTGCGCGAGCAGACCCGCGGCGTATCGGCGTTCATCGCTGAGCGAGGGGCCTTTGCAGAGCGCGAGCAAGTACCCGCGACTGACCTTGGGGCTTCGCAGTGTGAACTCTCCGCCCACGAGTGGGGGCTCGTTGTTGTCTCGGGAGACGCTTGTCCGCTGCCAGGATTCACAAAGGGCCTCGATCCGGTCGCAGGTGTTGGCAAAGTCCAGGTTTCCCGCCAGCGCCACTGTTGTGTTATCAGCGCTGTAGCAATTCGTGAAGTAGGCGAGCATCTGGTCGCGCTGCATGTTCGTGATGGTCTCGCGCGTACCCAGGACGCGATGGCTGAGAGGATGCGCGGCGAAGTGCTTTTCCAGCGAAGCCTCGTAGAGCAGCCAGAAAGGATTGTCCTCGTACATCGCGATCTCTTCGATGATCACGCCCTTCTCGGTTGTGAAGTCGGTCTCGCGCAGCGCTGGCCTCATCATGCTGCCCAGGAGATCGAGCCCGCTGTCAAAGGCTTCGGGCAGCAAGTGTGCGTAGAAGCATGTCATGTCGTTGCTCGTGAAGGCGTTGTTTCGCACCCCGATCTCGTCAAACTTCTGGTTCAATTGTTCGGCGCTGATATCGCTAGTCCCTTTGAACATCATGTGCTCAAGAAAGTGCGACACGCCCATCAGCGGCGTTGCTTCGTCCCGCGCCCCGGTCTTGACAAAGAAACCCGCCGCGGCGGTGGCGGCTTGGCTATCGACCTCTGCGACGATGGTGAGGCCATTGGAGAGGGTTTTTTGCTGAAACGTGACAGGCATAATTTATGGTAGCGGGCGAATTTCGAGTTCCTCGGAACCTATACAGGTCAGGCTTGAACGCCGTAACCCGTATCGGGTTGACGCTCATCAATTCTGAGTGCTTCGCGCAATGTCATCTCGACATCGCGGACGCGTTCAAAGCCTAAGAACCCCACAGACTGGAAGTGCGGCCTTGCATTGGTCTGGAAATTTGTCAGCCGCTTCTCGAACACGATGTCTCCCAAGCCATCGGTATGCTGCACGCGCTCCATCTCCCTCAGTTGCTCACCCTTGAACGACGACACCTTGGTGCTTGATCCGAAGATCGATCCCTCGATCATGAGTGCCCGCCGGTTCGTAATCGCGCACACGCTCTTTGCGATCTTTCGTTTCAACCAGATTGGCGCGGACATGATGCTCAAGCCGACAAATAGAAAGGTCACCCCAAAGAGCGGAACAAAAGCTTGACCGCGCCCTGTGAGCCGCTTGGGCCCTGACTCTTGACGGTCGCTACGCCCGTCAAGGCAACTGTGATCCAGAACGCCGCGAAAACTGTAAAGAACAAGCCAAAGAAGACCGCAAAGTACACAGACTTCGGCAGGCGAAAGCGTGTTGCACGACCGGTCAACAGCAGCCGCTCGTCCGTTTGCAATTCCAGACGCACCAGCGCAGCGTCGTCCATTTGGCCAATAGTTGACTCCGCAATGACACGCTGTTCCATCCCGTGTGCTCCATTTCACTTCGTCGCCGAACGTCTGGGTCTGGCTGAGACTCGTTCGTAGCGATATACTATTCAGATATGTTCCGTGCCACGACGACCACTCCCACTCCCTCCACCGCGGCCTGAGGCCGGATAGACGCGGCGGATACTGAACATGATCCAAACCCGGCCTGATCTGGCCGGGTTTTTCGTTTCTGCTGAGCCGGGGCATGTCGCCCGGAAAACAGCTCCAAACGCCACTGAAAGGCAGCACATGGCCTATCAACCTACCTGCCTCGTCTGCCAGAAAGTGATGGAGCTTGGCTTCATTACTGACCTGGGCAATGCCAATCTAGTGATGATGCAGCGCTGGTGCCCGGGTGAGCCAACCCCGAAGTTCTGGTCAGGCGATGCAGACGGGAGCCAGTATCGCGAGGGCCGCAAGGTCGTCGCGTACCGCTGCCCGGAGTGCAAGGCACTTCGCTTGTATGCTCACGACCCGGATTGATAAGGGTGGCACAGGTGTCCTCGCCTGTTAATGACCACCAATGAGTTTGATCACAGGCGGGGACGCCTGTGCCACCTAGAGCAGAATCAGCCCGCCACAACATCAGCATTCCACACCTGAGCCACCCATGCCCACAATTACCCTCCCCGATGGTTCTCAAAAATCCTTCCCAGCCCCCATCTCTGCCAAAGACGTCGCGCTCACCATCGGCCCAAAGCTCGCCGCTGCGGCTGTCGGCTGCAAGGTTGATGGCGAGCTCTCCGACATCTCGCGCATGCTCGACCACGATTGCAAACTCGAGATCGTGACCTACAAGCAGCGCGATGGCAGCATCAGCAAGGACGCGCTCTTTCTCGTCCGCCACTCCGCTGCGCACATCATGGCAGAGGCCATCCAGCGGGTCGTGCCCGATGCTCTGCTTGTGTATGGCCCGCCCCTCGAAGATAAGTTCTACTACGACATTCGCTTCCCCGACACTCGCCCGCTCCGCGATGGCGACTTCCCGGCGATCGAGGCCGAGATGGCAAAGATCGTCGCCGAAGACCGTGCGTTCAGCCGCTACGAGATGAGCATCGCGGAAGGCCTGGCCAAGCTCCAGCACGAAGGCAGCAAGTACAAGATCGACAACGCCAATCGAGCCGTCGCCGCGATGGGTACCCCCTCGCTCCGCGAGGGGCCAGCCGCCATTATCACCCAATCCACCCCGCCCCACGCGGAGCGTGGGGGTACCCAGTCCAAACTCTCCTTCTACGCCACCGGCACCCCAGGCCAGAACTGGGAAGACCTCTGCCGAGGTCCGCACGTCCCATCCACCGCGCGAGTCGGCGCGATCAAAATCCTCACGCTCGCCAGCAGCTACTGGCACGGCGATGAAAACTCCGACCGCCTCACCCGCGTCTACGGCACTGCCTTTGCGACCCAGGCCGAACTCGACGAGTACATGAAGCAGCGCGAGGAAGCCGCCAAGCGCGATCACAAGGTCATCGGTAAGACCCTCCGCCTCTTCCACATCGACGAGGACGTCGGCCAGGGCCTGATCCTCTGGACCCCGCGCGGTAGCATCGTTCGCAAGGAACTCCAGAACTTCATCGGCGCCGAACTCAAGAAACAGGGCTACACCGAAGTCTTCACCCCCCACATTGGCCGCCTCGAACTCTACAAGACCAGCGGCCACTTTCCGTATTACAAAGACTCGCAATTCGCCCCGATCATCGAGCGTCAGGCCCTCGAACAACTGAGCAAAGAGGGCTGCTCGTGTGCGGACATGATCCATCGCGTCGAAGGCGTCTCCGCACGCCTCGCCGCCGGTATCAACGAACGCACCAAGGCCCAGACCATCACCCCCGACCGCGTCATGGCCGATGACAAACTCGTGGATGGCTTCATGCTCAGGCCCATGAACTGCCCGCACCACGCCAAGATCTTCGGCAGCAGCCCTCATTCCTATCGCGATATGCCCGTCCGCCTCGCCGAGTTTGGCACCGTCTATCGCTGGGAGCAATCAGGCGAACTCAACGGCCTCACCCGCGTCCGCGGCTTCACTCAGGACGACGCCCACCTCTTCTGCACCGAAGAGCAGATTCCGGCGGAGATTCAGGGCTGTCTCACCCTCGTCAAAATTATCTTCAACGTGCTGGGCATGAAGGACTATCGCGTCCGCGTTGGTCTGCGCGATCCTGATGCCAAGAAGTTCACCGGCTCGCCGGAAAGTTGGGACAAGGCCGAGGCCGCCTGCATCGCCGCAGCTCAATCCCTGGGCGTGCCCTTCAGCAAGGAACCTGGCCAAGCCGCCTTCTACGGACCCAAGATCGACTTCGTCGTCAAGGACGTCATCGGTCGCGAGTGGCAACTCGGCACTGTCCAGGTCGATTACGGCATGGCGAATCGCTTCGACCTCTCATACATCGGCCCCGACAACGTTGCCCATCGCCCCGTCGTCATCCATCGCGCACCCTTTGGCAGCATGGAACGTTTTTGCGGCGTGTTGATCGAGCACTTCGCGGGTGCGTTCCCGCTGTGGCTCTCGCCAGAGCAGGTCCGCGTGCTGCCCATCAGCGAGAAGACCAGCGAATATGCCCATCGCGTGCTCGCGCAGTTGAAGGCTGCTGGCCTGCGGGCCACCATCGACGACAGCAACGACCGCATCCAGGGGAAGGTGAAGGTCGCAGCCGATGAAAAGATTCCCTACATGGCGATCGTCGGCCCGCGCGACGCGGAGAGCAATGCTGTGAGCGTGCGAGTCCGTGGCGTTGAAAAGGACCTTGGATCGATGCCGCTCGACGTGTTTGTCGAAGGGCTCAAGAGCGAGTATGGGAGCAAGAGCGTTGTGCTGGGCGTGAAGCCGTAGGCATTGCCGATTCACAACCAGATGAGAGCGATAATGATCGGGTGGGCAAGGTCCACGTTCGAGGCGGTCGTTTCTATTCTCGCTTATCTGGTTATGGTCATGCAGGATTGGTGCTGACATTGAAGATCGAGTGCTGTGCGTAGCCCCCGCCGCATGCGATGCTGAAAGTCGCTGTGTGGCTCTACGAGGAATTTGCTTGCAGCGCATGATGTCCGCGAAGATGCCGTTGCGCATCACTGCTTGGCATCTGCGCTCTCGAGTGCTTGTGCTACGAATGCATGGCTACCAGCAGAATGGGCAGATACTTCGATTTCGCGCCATTGTCAAGAATATGGTTTTGCCACACGCTGACTGCAACATCGTCTCAATCAGCGACATGCTCAACATGGCCGACTTGCAGCAGGCACATATGCTTGATGGTGGAGAAACCGACCGCACCAACTCCGCAATTCCGCGATGGGCACGCACCCGCCTTGCTTGAGGCGGTCTATGCCCACTTACGAGCTATTGCTCAACAGCGCATGAGCGAGGAGGGAGCGGGTCACACGCTCCAAGCAACCGCACTCGTGCATGAAGCGTTTCTTCGGATCACACAGGATCGGCAAGTTCCGTTCCAGAATCGTGCACACTTCTTCGCGGCTGCGGCGGAAGCCATGCGACGCATTCTGATCGACCATGCCCGGGCCAAGAACGCCGTCAAGAGAGGCGGCGGAGCGTCGAAGTCGCCCCTTTCGGTCATTGATCTCGCGTCCGAGAGTGATCCGGCGGAAATCCTGGCGCTCGATGAAGCGCTTGAACGCTTGGAGAAGTCAGAGCCGCAAGTTGCGGCTGTGGTACGACTTCGCTTTTTTGCCGGGCTGAGCATGGATGAGACTGCTGAGGCCGTGGGGATGTCGCCACGCCAGACTGATCGATTATGGTCATATGCACGAGCGTGGCTACTTCGAGAGATGAAGGATTGAAGTATGGAGGATCGCAGCAGAATTCGCGAAGTCTTTGCGGAGGCGGTTGCATTACCAGAAGGGGAACGAGCCGCGTTTCTGGATAAGGCATGCGACGGCAACAGCGAATTGCGATCTGAAATCGACTCCTTACTTTCGTCGCTTGCAAACCGCCCCGACTTCATGACCGCACCAACGCTGGGCGGGGTTTCTAGTAAAGCCTATGAAGTCATTGGTACTCGCATCGGACCATATAAGTTACTTCAGGAAATAGGCAGTGGCGGATTTGGCACGGTCTACATGGCCGATCAAGAATCGCCGGTCCGCCGCCGAGTTGCCATCAAAGTTATCAACTTGGGCATGGATACGCGAGCCGTGATCGCGCGATTCGAGGCTGAACGCCAGGCTCTTGCGATGATGGATCATCCACACATCGCGAAAGTGTTTGATGCGGGCACGACCGAAACCGGGCGTCCTTACTTCGTGATGGAACTAGTGCAGGGAGACCCGATCACGCTGCACGCGGATCGCGCAGGACTTGTGATCGCGGAGCGACTGCGGTTGTTTGTGCAAGTGTGCGAGGCTGTGCAGCACGCGCACTCCAAGGGCATTATTCATCGCGACATCAAGCCAAGCAATATTCTCGTCTCAACCCAGGATGGGCGACCACACGCGAAGGTCATTGACTTTGGCATTGCCAAAGCAACCGAGCATCGCCTGACGGAACGGACACTCTTCACCGAGTTTCGGCAGTTGGTGGGAACACCGGAGTACATGTCACCCGAACAGGCCCTGGGCGGCCCGGACATCGACGCGCGGTCGGACGTGTACAGCCTTGGAGTGCTGCTATACGAACTGCTCATCGGCACGACTCCCTTTGATGCCCAGACGCTTCGGGCGGCGGGATATGACGAGATTCGACGCATCATTCGAGAAGATGAACCAGCCAAGCCCTCGACCCGATTGTCGCAATTGGCGGTGCGATCAAGTACTGCTGCGCTGCGACAAGTGCAGCCCGAGAAGTTGAATTCGCTGATTACGGGCGATCTCGACTGGATCGTGATGAAAGCACTCGAAAAGGACCGCTCGCGAAGGTACGACGCGCCGAGCGTGCTGGCTTTGGACGTGCAGCGCCACCTCGATGGCGAGCCAGTATCAGCGGCGCCGCCTTCGGCGGTGTACCGGATACGCAAGTTTGCAAGACGCAATCGAGTCTTTGTCACTGCGGCACTCGTGACCATGAGCATGCTCGTGCTGGGAATCTTTGGAACATCCGTCGGGTTGGTCACTGCAAACAAAGCAAACAAAGCGGCACAGATCAGTGCAGACAAAGCAACTCGTGAAGCCAAACAGTCCAAAGCTGTGAATAACTTCATGCGCGAGGTGCTCACAAGCGTCGAACCAGGGAAAAGCGGGGCTGATGTCCGGCTGATAGACGTGATGGCAAACGCATCAACATCAGCAACACAGCGGTTTAGCGGATATCCGGTGCTCGAGGCCGAGGTTCGTGATTTGCTTGCTAGTGTGTACTTCACGCTCTCGTTTTGGAACAAGGCTCAGGCTGAGTATCGACGCTCCCACTCGCTGTACTGCGAGTTTGCCGGACCAGACGATGTCCGCACGCTCACGGCGGAACTCCGGTCCTTGGACTCAGAAGCACACTGTGGACTGGCCAAGCAGGTGCAGCCACAACTCCTGCTTCTGCTGCCCCAGCTCGAACGTTTAGTGGGAGCCGATGATCTGCTGACGCTCGATGCGAAGCGAATCTTGGCGGATATCTATACCGAGCGGGGCAACCCAGACGAGGCCTTGACGATCATTTTCACGCTACGAACGCATCCGAGATTGATCGATGACGATCGCAGGCAAATCAATATCCTGCATTCGCTGTTTCGTGCGTTTCGGAGAAAGATGGCTCAGACTGATCATGCGCATGAACTTGTTCTTTTGAAAGATGTCATACCCCTCGGTCGTGAGTGTGTCGAACGCTCACTGCGTGTCCATGGCGAGAACGCTCTCACGACCCTGCAGAGCCAGAATCATCTGGCGAACATGCTCTATGATCACGATGAGTTTCAATCCGCTGCCGAAGTATGCAGAAACGTGCTCGCCAACACGAGCGAGCGTCTGGGCAATTGTCATCATGTCCGAATGATTGCCATGAGCTGTCTCGCTTCTTCGCTCGCGAGGCTTGGAGAAGCCGAGGAATCCGCAGAAATCACAATGCAGGTTATCAAGTGCGAACGTCAGACAGCGGCCGGCGACAGAGTGAAGTTTCTTAGCACCCTCAACGAGGCAATGTTCATTCTTGACAGAGTTGGTCGCGCGAACGAAGGGGAAGCCATCGCTCGTGAATATGTCACCGAAATGACCAAGTTGGCCGGGCATACGGGAACGTTTCGTGCTGAACTCTTCATCGCAAGCTTCGTCTCTATGTCGGGTCGTTTGGACGAAGCAGAAGCGCTTTTTCGTCCGCTTCAGGCACAAGCAGATGCCTCATCCAAGCCCTTCGCACAAGCATGCGTCGCATTGGCTTATGCCCGCCACCTCACGCGCCTTGGTCGATTCGAAGAATCAGAGCGTTCACTTCAACAATGCGTTACCCTGCGAGGCGATCTCCTATTAGGAACCGACGACGGCATGCCCGACGACATCGTGTTCGCGTTTATCGAGCTTTACAAGGCCTGGAATAAGCCGGAGAAAGTCCGCGAGTACGAGCAATTGCGTGAGAAGGAATTTGGTATCGCCCCAGGGCGATAATCGCGCTGCATGCACACAGTGCGGCGCATCGTTGCTTACACGAGTTCATCTCAGTACAACCCGCACATCAACCGACCGATGAAAATCTCCAGGTTTATGGCGCTATGTGCAATGGATATCCGCTTGTGGTGAGCATGCCGCCTGATCGCGGCATGTCATACAAGAGGTTCCACATGCGCGGCAAAGTCATTTCGGTTTTATCGTCACTCACTTTTGCAACTGCGATACTCGCACAGACCACGGCTTTCACCTATCAGGGCGAACTCAACGCCGGCAATCAACCGGCCAATGGTTTGCATGACCTGCGCTTGAGGCTCTTCGACGCACAGAGCGACGGCACTCAAGTCGGGGTAACGATGTGCATCAATAACGTCCAAGTCACGAACGGTAAGTTTTCTACCTTGATCGACTTTGGGCCACAATTCACCACGATTGCTCCGCGATTCCTCGAGATCATCGTCCGTGCAGACATCGGTCAACCCTGCAGCGAAGACCTTGGGTATGTCACGCTCTCGCCTCGGCAACGTTTAACCGCGACGCCGTTTGCGAACCACGCAAGGTCTGCGTTTACGTTGGCTGCACAAGACGGCTCACCAACAAACGCCGTGTTGGTCGACAACGACGGCAAGGTCGGCATTGGTACGCTCGCGCCAACCCATTCCGTGCATATTGCCAACGCCGCACCCACCCTTGCGTTGCAAGACACGGACTCCACGACGCAGCAGGTCGGGTATATCAGTTACCGCGACAGCGGCAATGTCGAGCGTGCGTGGGTTGGTTACGGCTCAACGGGAGACCCCGACTTCTCGATCATCAATGCGCGCACGGGCGGGGACATCGTGCTCAATCCTTTCGCCGGCAATGTCGGCATCGGCACGGCCTCGCCCACCGAAAAGCTCTCCGTGGCAGGCACGCTCTCCGCGACGAACATTGGTTCGCAGTCTCTGAGTACCAATAGTGTGTTCAGCACTCGCTCCACGCCAGGATCGGCGATTATCGGTATCCAATCTGTCCAAGGCAGCACCGCGATATTGGGTCAGATTTCTGTGCCCAGTTTGACGGCCGCGAACGCGATCATGGGGAACTCGGGTTGCAATACAGCAAACTGTTTCGGAGTCTTTGCAAATGGCCGGCTGGGCGCGACGGGCACGAAGTCCTTCCGCATCGACCACCCCGATGCACCTTCAACCCACTACCTCTTCCACTATTCGACCGAAGGCCCTGAAGCGATCAATTTTTATCGTGGCACGGTGACGCTCGACAATGCTGGTCGCGCGGTGGTCATGCTGCCTGCGTACTTCGCGAAGATCAACACCGATCCAAGTTATCAACTGACAGCTATCGGCGCAGCAATGCCCGCACTGCATGTCTCGATCAAGATCAGCGATGAGGCCCTGCGTGCTGGCTCGATTGCCGGGGCGGGTGTGGCCGCGGACCCATGCTGGTTCAAGATCGATGGTGGCGTGGCGTTTGGCGAAGTGTCGTGGCGAGTCGAGGCGGCGAGGAATGACGAGTATGTGAGACGCTTCGGCGCACCCGTGGAAGTGGAAAAGCCCGCCCACGAGATGGGCAGGACCGATGCTTTGCTCTCGAACATGATTCTCAATCGCGAATGAGCACCATATAAATTGTTATTGGTCTGTATCTTTGTAAGTCATCCATTTGAGGAAAGTTTATTATGTCTAAAACATCTCTCACCGTGATTGCTTTTTCTGTCTTCGCTCTTGTCTCAACCGCACGAGCTCAAACTACCACCTTCACCTACCAGGGTGAACTAAAAAATGGATCGGCTTTGGCAAACGGGCCATACGACATGCGGTTCACGCTATTCAACAGCTCGACCAGCAGTTCGCCGGTCGGCTCCGCTCTCTGCTTCAACAATATCAGCGTCGTCGATGGGCGCTTCACCGTTAGGCTTGAATTCGGCCAGGTGTTTATTACCACCTCTTCGAGGTTCCTGAACATCGAGGTTCGACCCGATGATGGTTCGCCCTGCCTTAGTAACGGCGGGTATATTCCGCTCTCGCCGCGGCAACAGATCACAGCTGCACCCTTCGCCAATCATGCCAAGTCGGCGTTCTCGCTCGCAGCCGGTGACGGCTCCCCTGCGGATGCCGTGATCGTGGATAGCGACGGCAGGGTTGGCATGGGCACGCCTAATCCCTCTTTCCCGCTACACATCGTTGCGCCAGAACCCGTGCTGGCGTTGCAGGATTCGGACAGTACTTTAACCCAGACAGGTTACATCTCCCTGCGAGACATCAGCAATGCAGAGAAGGGCTGGATTGGATATGGCAGTTCAACCAACCCACACCTGTCGATAGTGAACGCGCGTGCAAGCGCCGACGTTGCCTTGGTCACCACCCGAGACATCGTGATGACGACTGCCGGCGCCGAACGGATCCGGATCAACACGTTGGGTAACGTTGGCATAGGTCTCACGCCTGGCAACTCCTTCAAGCTCGACGTGGCGGGGAGCGTGCGGTGTACGACACTCACGCAGACTTCGTCAGCAGCCTTCAAAGACGACATCGCGCCTCTGCACGCCGGGCTTCTCGACCTGATGAAGCTCGAGCCAGTGTCGTACGTCTGGAACGACTGCGCTCCCGTGGATACCCGGGGCAAGCACGACCTTGGTTTCATCGCTGAGGAGGTTGCGGCGGTGCTGCCCGACGCGGTGAGTTTCGATGCCGACGGTAAGGCAGTCGGCATCGACTACTCGCGGATCACGGTGCTGGCGGTCAAAGCGATCAAGGAGCAGCAGGTGCTACGCGAGCAGGAGGCGGCGAAGTCGCGCGAGCAGATCCGCCAACTCTTCGCCCGCTTGGAGCGCCTTGAAGCGCAGCAACAGGATCAGTCCGATTCCAAGCCAGGGGCGTCCACCACGAAGTGAACAAGTCCGGTCGTGAGCGTGGGCTTGTGATCGGTTCGTATTCAGACTTGTCGTGGCGTAGGAAAGAAGCTGAGCGTGATTGTGATCGCTGTTGGTAACCACCGCGATCGCCGTCACCTGCGCCAAAGTAAAACCACAGACGCGCGCCAGCGGCTTGAAAATGTCGAGAGTGAGCAAGCGTGAGGCGTCGCATCCAGGATGCAATGCTTTGCCAGCGAATATTCAGTACTGCCTCAACACAAGCCTCAGGAGATTTTTGATGAGTTCCCGGTATTCCAATCCACGCATCATGGTTGCCTTGTGCGGCATCGCCGCGGGTGCTTCATCGTCCCTCGCCGATGTCTGGGACAACAGTTCTGGCAACAGCCAGTGGTCCACCGCGTCCAACTGGGCCGACAACACCGAGCCGGGCATCGGTGACTTTGCAACGTTTCCCAGCACGATTCCGTCTGGCCTTAGCACCATCACGCTTGCGAGCGGAGAAGTTGCGCTGTCACTCACATTCCTGAACAGCTACACACTCAACGGCGGCAACATCCAACTTGGAAACGGCATGATTACTGCCGGGGGTGGAGGTACCGTCACGATGAACAGCCTCCTCGCTGGCAGTGGCCCAATCACGGTCAATGGCGGCGGAACGCTGAATCTCTTGGCTTCGTCCAATACCTTCACCGGCGGATTGAACATCAACGGCACCAACACCACGGTTGTCGTCCGGTCAAACACTCAGTTGGGATTCATCACCGCACCTATCAACCTCAACACCGGACGCTTGCGCCTTGACGGCTCAGTCAACCCAACCTTCATCATGTCGCGGGTTATCACGCCGGGCACGTCGGGCGGCACTATCGACCTTCAGAACAACGCGTTTCTGGATCTTAACTCAGCGCTCGGCACAAACGCCAACGCGATCACATTCAGTGGAACGGGCATTGCTGAACTGAACAACACTACGACACGGACCGGCAGCACGACCGTCATCGGCCCGGTCCTGCGCCTCAACAACGCAAACGCCGCGGGCTCGGGGCAAGTCGTCCTCCAGACCGGCAGCACGCTTGAGCTCGCCAACGGCATCACTTTCAATGCTCCGATCATTCTGGCCAGTGCGACGGTCCGCGGAGCGACGGGTGTCAGCACGCTCAATGGTTCCTGCAATATTCCCAGCACTACTGCCACCGTCACCCTCAACGGCGGTCTCACTTCGTCGGACAGGCTCGTGCTAGGCAGCAACGGAGCCAGCGTTTGGAATGGTGTCGGCACCACGTCCGTCAACGTCGGCACGGTCCAGCTCAACTCCGCCAACGCCTACACGGGCGGCTGGGCGATCAATGGCAACTTACAGGTCAACCACGCCAGTGCGCTCGGAATGGGCACCACGCCAATCTCCGTGAACGGTTCCGGCCGTCTAAAACTGAATACGCCGACGTTGGCACGGAACATCACACTCAACAATCCCGGCGGTGGAATTGAGTTGCTGCAGGATGCCACCTTGACAGGCATCATTACGACACCAGGCGCAAGCGCTTTCGTTCCATTCATCGGTTCAGGTCGTGAATTCACCCTCGCAGGCCCCGCTTCCTCGTTTGGTTACAGCGGCATCGCCATTTTCGGTGGATCAGTCGGCGTTGAAACATTTCGCGTGATAAACGGTGCAAGCGTGACTGGTACCAGCACGTACGTCTACGGCGTTTCGGGCACGCCGGGCAGAATCACAGTGAGCGGTGCGGGGTCGACCTGGTTGAATAGCGACGAGATACGAATCGGCAATATTGGCGAAGGATCACTGCATATTGAAGCCGGCGGCGCACTGTCTTGTCCGAACATCTATGTTGGACTTGTTGAGGATGGCACCGCATTGGTGACCGGCAGCGGCTCGCTGCTCACGAGCACGCTGTTGCTGGGCGTTGGTTTCGGCGCCAACGGCACGCTCTCCGTGCTAGATGGCGCGGATATTACGTCCGCGCAATCAAGTATTGGCGAGCCAGCTGGAGCTTCGGGCATTGTAAACATCAATGGTTCTGGGTCCACTTGGACGAATCAAGGTGTTATTGAGGTGGGCAATGCAGGCTTGGGAACGCTCAATCTAACCAATAGCGGTCGTGCCTCGTGCTTCGGACTGTTCCTCGGGAACGGACCCGCTTCGTCGGGTTCCTGCACCATCACTGGCGCCCTGACGAGGATCGATTGTGGCCCCGCGGGCATATTCATGAGCCAGAACGGCGCGGCCAGTACACTGAACCTCAACGGTGGAATCATCTTCATCGACGGCAATATAATGGATGCGGGACCAGGCATCGCCACGTTGATCATGGACGGCGCAACCCTAGACATGATGAACCACAGCATCGGCGGCATCACGCCTATCGACAATCTCCAGTTCCGTAGCGGCACGCTCAGGAATGTTGGCCAGATCAATAATGGCACGGGGCTCACAAAGACCGGCCCCAACACGCTCTTTCTCAACACCAACAACACATACTCGGGCACAACCACAGTGAGTCAGGGCACGCTCTTCGTGGTCAACCTTGACGGGTCCGCGACAAGCGGGGGCGTCGTTTCTGTCTCTTTCGGTGCAACGCTCGCTGGTCCCGGGTTCATCTCTGGGCCTGTGCTAAGTAGTGGGACCGTCGCACCCACAGGGTTCAACAACAGTCAGATTGGAACGTTCACGCTGAATAACAGCTTCTCTCAGAACGCCTCTGGCACGCTGGACATCCAGATCGGCGGGGCGACGAGCCATGATCGTCTGGCAGTAAGCGGGGGCAGCGCAACACTGGCGGGCGACCTGAGAGTGACGCTGATCAACGGCTTCGTGCCCGCCGCCGGTGACACCTTCACTATTGTGACTGGTCCTGTCATCGGTTCTTTCGCAACGACCAACCTTCCGCCCCTACCACCCGGGCGGACGTGGGAGGTTGAGTATTCCTTCAGCGGCGTTCGCCTCTCGGTGACGGGAGGCATCAACTGCGATTCCATCGACTTCAATAATGACACAAGCCTCTTCGATCCCGTAGACATCGATGCATTCCTGAGTGTTTTCAGTGAAGGCCCGTGCATTCCCTCGATAGCAACCTGCAACGACATCGACTTCAACAACGATGGCTCGCTCTTTGATCCCTGCGATATCGATTCGTACTTGCTCGTCTTCAGCGAAGGACCCTGCACGGCGTGCGGTCAATAACTTGGTTGATACACCTGAGCCTAGCAATATCGGTCGGTACCTTGGGCGTGAAGTGCTTGTGCAACCAACAAATGGCTGCTAAAGGCCTGTGTAATTGCTTCCGCTTCGTGCCAATCCAGCAGTCGCTTGCTAGACCAAAGAATGGGCTCTAGCCTTGGTCATGGACTTTCCTGACCTTCACCGCATCAAGCCAGACTCTCGTGTCCGACTTGCCCAGATCGACCCAGACGACACGTCTGGCTTCGTTCCCAAGATTTCCCCACACAAAGCAGACACCAACGCCAACAAGTCCAAGGCCAATAAGTCCAAGGCCAATAAGTCCAAGGCAAATACCTCAACAGTCGACAAGCATGCAATCAAACAACTCGCAAGCGATCAGGTCGATGCAAACATTGCTCGTGTCGTCACCCTCCAAGAACTTCTCTACGCCGAAAACAGGCTTGGCATCCTCGTCGTCCTGCAAGGAATGGATACCTCCGGCAAGGACGGCGTCATCCGCAGCGTTTTCAGTGGCATCAATCCGCAAGGTTGCCATGTCAAAAGTTTCAAGAAACCAAGCGAGGCTGAGGCCGATCGCGACTTCCTCTGGCGCATCCACGCGGCGATCCCGGCAAGGGGCGAGATCGGCGTCTTCAACCGGGCCCACTACGAGGATGTACTGATAGTCCGCGTACACAACTTTGTGCCCGAAGCCGTCTGGCGACGGCGCTACGACATGATCAACCAGTTCGAGGAATATCTGACCAACAACAATATTGTGATACTCAAGTTCATGCTCCACATCAGCAAGGACGAGCAGAAGGAGCGCTTGCAGGCCCGCCTCGACGACCCGTCGAAGCACTGGAAGTTCAATCCCGCCGATGTCGCTGAGCGGAAGCACTGGGACGACTATCAGCGCGCCTACGAAGCCATCTTGGAGAAGTGCTCTACACCCCACGCACCCTGGTACGTGATACCCGCCAACAAGAAGTGGTACCGAAACTGGGCCATCAGCACGATACTGCGCAAGACTATGGAGGAAGTGAATCCCAAGGCACCCAAGGCGACCTTTGATGCCAAGCAGATCGTGATTCCAGACTGAAGCGTCAAGCCTGCATCCACGCCAGGATCACCAAGAGACGCACGTCTTTTCTGTCAACTCTGACTTTATCGCCCAGCGGTCAGGTTCACGCGTTCGGCGGCACGAATCGAGTTCAGGATGATCTGGCGATCAGTGGTGTCTGCGGTTCCGTTGCGATTGACATCCTTGATCGCGCTCGTGCCGGGCAGCGCCTGCCAGACGTATACGTCATCGACAGCGACACGCAGGTTCGTGTCCATATCTTCGTTGCTTCGGTTGGCGCGTGCGAGCGGCTCGCCGACACTCATCTGCATCCAGGACAAGCCAGGAATGCTTGTCCAACTCGCCTCTGCCCAGCTCAAGTTGCCCAGCACAAAGTTCTGCATCAGGAACACGTTATCAGGAATTGTGTCAGCAAGCGGTTCCCACACATTGCACACTGCGAATGTGCCGCCACTATTCAGGAAGTCCGCGGCTTGCTGCTGGGAAGCCGTCGGAGCCTGACCCAGACCGCCAAAGTCCCGACCGTTGTAACTTTCGATGGTGTTGAAGATCGCACCAGGAGCGTAGTTGAAACTGGTCGCATAGATCGTGCCGCCGCCCTGGCCGTTCGACGTGGGCACGCCACCATGATTGGAGCCATAGGTTGCAAGAAACAAGACGGGCTCAGCGCGAATGATGCCTCCGCTCCAGGGCAGCAGCGGACCGACAAAGAAGTTAACAGCACCCGAAGCATTGTCATAGAACACATTGGGCGGCGGACTTGGCAGGGTCGTGGAGAAACGCCGGTCATTCTGGATCGCCGTCACGGTCTGCTCATAGTCGTCGCCATTACCAGTGGGAAAAGTGCCTGCGCTGTTATCAAGATCGGAGCCATCCTCGTCAAACAAAAGCGCGGCGGTATTGGTATTGATGTAGAGATTGGCGGCTCGGTTGATCATGGCCCGCACGGCCGGAACCGTTCGACCATCGAGGCGCGTTACGAGATAGATATCACCGATGTTGAGTCGGGACTCGGAGCCGACAACGCCAGCGAGTGCCCAGAATGGACCCGTGCCCCCAGGCGTGAACGTCTTGTTCGCAACCAGATGCAGGTTGTCGAATGTGGCAAGCGAGCGGTTTGCGCGCCAGTATGGATTCTGAATCACACCGTCGGCGCGGCTGTCTGCGCTGCCGCCCTGCTCAGTATTGTCAAGGTCCTGCCACAGCAGCATGAGCTCGGTATCAACGCTGGTACTGGTGACATCATTCTCGCCCAGTTCGGGAAGAAAAGCACCGGTGCCGTTGGTCGGAAAGTCAGCGTTGTTGGGATTATCCGTATCCTGCACGCGATGGGGCAGGCCCTTCGTGGTCACAAGGCAGCGAATGCGCCGCGAGAGGTTGTTCGATTGCAGGTAGATTCGAATGGGGCTTCGAAGGCTCGCGTTGAAGTTAGTGTAACTGATGTTGCCCGGACCGGTCTGGGTCACGCCCAGGTTGGCAAGGTTGACAACATGGACGAGCGGACGGATGCCAGGCTCGATGCCGCTCCCGCCAGGGACCTTGCGAGAGCCCGCGTAGATTTCGGCCACGGCTCGACTGTCGGCGATGCGTGAATCATAAATTACCAGGGTTTGGTCTTGCGCGATTTGTGCGCTGGCTTCGGTCAAGAAAGCACATGCGTACAACAACGCAAGGGCCAGCCGCGTGATGCCCATAGAGCTCATAGAGCTGATAGAACACGCTGAACGGATGAATCTGAAGTCGGATGTGGGAGCGAGTCTGGGCATGGTCGAGTCTGAGTGATCTGGAGTGAACCACCAGCATAGAGCAACGCCAGGAAAACGCCAGTGCTTTTGCAAAACTTCGCGCCAGTACCGACCAAAGCCCTTCCGGAAGCGGACAATTCCGTACGCATGATTCAGGTTGAACCGTTGAACACGTCCGCAAAGGCTTGCAGTGGGGATACTGGTTGCAGAATTGCACTCAAAGTGTTGCCCGAAAGCCGGCAGGACTAGATTGTGGGAAGCGTATGGATCGCTTGAAAATCTAGGTTGCAGCATCGCCCAAAAGTGCTATGGCTAGTGTGGCGATGTGGCGTTACGTGCAAAGATCCACTAGTTTGGGTTCGACACATTGATGTTGTGGCGGGCTGATCCTGTCCGTAGGTGGCACAGGCGTCCCCGCCTGTGACGAAAATTGTTGGTATCAGCACAATGGACGCACGAGCACCGCCTGGCATGGATTGGCTCGCGCAGAGCATGTTCATCCCAACTCCGTTTCCCTCTTCACCATTCATTGAATGTACCGCCTTTCCAGTTGGGGCAACTAATACAGTACATGATGATTACCAAGACGCGGCAAAGTGGACAGGAAGCAGTACGAGGAGCGTCGACAGGCGGCATCGTGCTGGAGCAGCCGCTGCTCGCCCATCGCGCCGGCGACGAATGGCTGTTGACCAATGGTCTTGGCGGTTACGCCATGGGCACGCCAATGTGCGGGCTGGATCGGCGCTATCACGCATGGCTGGTCGCCGCGCTGACGCCGCCCGTGGGAAGATTTGTTGCATTAACGGCTTGCTCAGAGTGGCTGGTCCTGCGCCGGCCCGAGGGCGGACGCGGCGCGGGGAGCGAGCGAGCCTCGAACTTTGAGCGCATCGACCTATCGACGTTCTCCTTTGCGAGCGAGGATCCTGCACGGAGCGTCGAGAGTCCACACGGTGCATCCCGGCTGGAACGATTCGAGCGGACGACCGCGGGCGCCTGCATATGGACATATCGAATCGTGGACGAGGCGCTGCAGACGGATTGCCAGGTCACGAGGACACTGTTCGTACACCACGAACGCAATGCGTGTAGCGTGTCCTACTCGATTGCTGGCAAGGTGCCCGCCGGGGCCGAGCTTGAAGTCCGCCCGCTCACTGGCCTGCGCGACTTCCACCAAATTCGTGAGCGACAGGATGATCTGGGCGTGCACGTGTCGTGCGAGGAACGTGCGGTGCGCATCTCGCATCGCATGGCGGAGGTAAGGCTGGCGCTTCGCAACGAAGGCCCGCGTAGCACGGCGCGATTCGTGGGCGACTCCAATTGGTGGCAGAACTTCTGCTATCGCAAGGATGCAGCACGCGGCCAGGCATGGCGTGAGCACGTTTGGAGCCCGGGGTACTTCGCAGCGACACTGAGCGCGGGGCAGCGGCTTGAAGTCGTGGCCGCCGCGGGCAGTGATGCTGTCGATGGCACGTTCGGAAACATTCCAACAATGGATGCCGGGCTTGCCGCGAATGCTGCTCGCTTGCAGCAACTTGTCGAGACGACGGTGGGCGGCGGATTCAGCGGATCGGCAACTCGCACTCCCTTACTCGCCAGACTCGTGGTGGCAGCGGATCAGTTCGTGGTGCGTCGCTTGGATGCGACATCGGCGCAGGCCGGTGCTCAGGCCAACTCGGGGGGCGTGTC
>CAYRPC010000039.1:0-21883 GCA_964425995.1 uncultured Phycisphaeraceae bacterium | reverse complement strand
GGCATCGCGGCCCAAAGAGCACCGCCCCAGCGATGCCGAGGCACGCGCATGGTTGGAGAAATGCTGGCAGGAGCCGTACGGCGACCGCCGCCAACAACTGGTCTGCATCGGTGTGGACTTCGACAAGAAGATGCAACGCCTGATGCTCGAAACATGCCTGCTTAATGACCAGGAGATGGCCTTGGGAATCGAAGCGTGGAAGACGCTCGAAGATCCCTTCCCGGCCTGGCACATGCAAGGGATGCAGCACCTGCTGGCCGAGAGGGAAGAAGACTAACTTGCGGCCTTTGTTCCCTTTACGACTATCGCCATGCCCCAGCCTACTCCCACCCGCAGCATCATCCTCTTCGACGGCCTCTGCAACCTATGCAACGGGGCGGTGGCTTGGGTGATCGCGCGCGACCGCCTCGCCCGGTCCACTCGCCGGCCGCTCCACGATTGACGACTCGTCGTTGGCCAACGTGCCGGACGCACGGGGGTGGGGGTGGTCGATCAAGAAGGTCAACTCCGCCCCCCCACAGAGCATGGTCCACCTCACAGAGAAGCCCGTGGAGCTGGCCCGCCGCGCCATCGAGTTCTCGTCGCGGTCGAGGCGACGCACCACCAGCACGCCTTCGGGCTTGGTGCTGTCGGACTCGAGTTCGGGCCACGCGAGATAGACCAGGAATTTCGCGTCAGGGGAGATGCCCAGCAGCCAGCGAAAGGGCGGCGAGCTTTGGAGCGTCGTAGAGACATGAAATGTCTGCGGCGGCGCAACCGGCCCAGGGCGCGAAAGCCGGCTCGCCAGCAGCCAACCGGTCCCGCCGGCGAGCAGTGCGAGAGCACACGCCGCGCCGATGGCGACGATTCGCGTGCGCCTGGGCAAGGGCCCCGATGCTGCGGCCGATGACCACTCCTGCCCGCTGATCGCGCGATCAAGTTCCAGCCGTGCATCGGCGATGTCGTGGAGGCGGTTCTTGCGGTCTTTGGCGAGGCATTTGGTGAGCAACTCGCGAACACGCTGCGGTGTGCTGGGTGGGAGCAGCGACCAGTTGGGCTCGCGATGCAGGATGGCGCCGAGGGAGTCGGTCGCGGTTTCGCCGGGAAAAGGCCCCGCCCCCGTGAGCATCTCGTAGAGCACGCAGCCGAAGGAGAAGATGTCGGAGCGTTTGTCGACGGGCTTGCCGCGGGCCTGTTCGGGGCTCATATACCCGGCGGTGCCCATGATCGCGCCGGGGATGGTCGGGGAGTGCCTGGCTGGCGAGCTGATGGTTGGCGACTCCGAACTCGCGGCGGCGTTGGTCGAGGACGGCGAGCCCTCGGCCGTGCGTGCCAGACCAAAGTCGAGTACCTTGACCACGCCTTCGCTTGTCACCATCACGTTGCTAGGCTTGAGGTCGCGGTGGACGATGCCCTTCTCGTGCGCGGCTTCGAGTGCTTCGGCGATCTGCTTGGCGAGCGTGAGCGATTCCTCAAAGGGAATCGGTCCGCGAGAGAGCCGATCCGCGAGCGTCTCGCCCTCGATGAACTCCAGGACAAGATACTGCTGGCCCTCGGACGCCTCGAGCCCATAGATTCCGCCGACATTCGAATGATTGAGTGACGCGAGCACCTTGGCCTCGCGCTGGAAGCGGGCGAGGCGGTCGGGATCGGCCCCGAGGTCGGCGGGTAGGGCTTTGATGGCGACCTGCCGGTCGAGCTTGGCGTCGGTGGCGAGGTACACCACGCCCATGCCGCCACGGCCGAGTTCGCGTTCGATCTTGAATGGGCCAATGGTGGCTGGGTGCACGAGGCGATAGTGTACGGGTCAGAAGGGTCACTGGGCCATTCCCGGCCCTTCCCAAACCACCAAGCGGCGTGTGCTGGCCTCCCAGATCATAACGCCATCCAAGAAAAGTTCTATTGGTGTTCTGTCACCCCGACTTTTCGAGAGAGAAAGTCCTTCGACGAACTCGTCGAAGGGCTTTCTCGTTGTGGGAACAAGACTTCATCGCACCGTGGCCCGTTCAAACACCGCGACAGAAATGCCGAAGTTCGACGGATTTGAGGGTCGGTATTGGGGGGATTTGAACTCTGCTTTGCTCAGTCGCTCGCGTCTTCGACGAACGCCGCCACCGTCGCGCTGAAGATCCGACCACGGCTCCGTTTCGCCGCGGGTGTTGACCCAGCGCAGCATTTAGACCGGCGTCTTCTCGCCGTCGTTGGCCTTCAACTCGGTGCGGGCACGTGTGGAATCTTCCGCGGCTCGCTCAGCAGCAAGCGCTGACGGACGGAAAGCAGAAGCGTCGATACAGTCTCCGGCAAATCTGGGTGCCTGCCATTTCACTATGGAGAACACGGCTGAACACTTTGATGATATTTGGTGGACTGCCCGGTGTCGGAAAAACGACCATCGCACGCAAACTCGTCGCCAGACTTGCCGCCACGTACGTGTGCATCGATTCAGTTGAACAAGCGATTCGGTGTTCGAGCTGGGGTGATGAGCCGATCGATGATGTCGGGTATCGAGTTGCGTACGCAGTAGCCGAGGACAATCTTCGTCTGGGCAATACTGTCATTGCTGACTGTGTCAATCCGTTGAGTGTCACGCGCGATGCATGGCTTGAAGTGGCTGGACGTGCGGGAGTGCGGGCTGTTGAAATTGAGATCGTTTGTTCTGATGCAGCAGAACACAGGCAGCGATTGGAGAAGCGTGCGACAAACATTGCTGGTTTGAGGTCGCTCAGTTGGCACGAGGTTGCAACGCGTGAATATCACGAGTGGGGTCGTGCGCATCTTGTGATCAACACAGCTGGACGTAGCGTTGATGAGAGTTGTGAGGAGCTCTTTGCAGTCTTGGTTGCGCAAAGGTTGGGCAGATCGGGTTAGCGACTGAGCAGCCACAGCTCCTTGACGATGCACGGCTCAATGGCCCTGACGCCCTCCAAGAAAAGTTCTATTGGTGTTCTGTCACCCCGACTTTGTTCAGAGTAAAGCCCTTCGATGAGCACATCGAAGGGCTTTCTCGTTGTGGGGACAGGACTTACGGAAGTTCAAACGAGTACCGAGCATTTGCCAAGTATTGGTGTTTGGGGGGTTGGTGTTGGCAGGATTTGAACTTCACGCCTTTTCGGGCATGCTTGGTCGAGCGGTAACTTCGTCTAACGCCCTAAGGCCATTGAGGGTGCGCGGGTACGGCCCCGCCAAGGACAAGCAGCAGGGCATTACGCTGATCCGAACCGCGGTCGATCGCGGCGTCACGTTCTTTGACAACGCCGAGGCGTACGGCCCCTTCGCGAATGAGGCGCTTCTCACCACCGCTACCCGCGAACCAGCAGCGGTCATCTGCTTTCGCGCGAGCATTATCGGCCACGGTTCGCCGTTTCAGAGTCTAAGGTGATCGCCCGACTCACCTCGTCGCATGTTGACATCGTCGCCCGGGATTCACCGGACGACGGGTCGGCCGAAGCAACAGGCACGGACCGAGCAGCACCGCAACCTAACGGGGAGACGGCGAACGTGGCTTGGTCGTGGAGGTGTGAGCGGCAACGATCCGCCACCCGCTGTCGCCCCGTTGGACGAGCATGAGCACCACAGCAGGAAAGTCGGCAACAACATGCGACTCCTGGCGGATCCGGGTGCGGGTAGCCAACTGGGCCCACGCGGCGTCGGTAGAGATCGGGACGATGCGTGTTGAGATGAGTTCGTGGCCGAACGCAAGTCCCGGCGGGAAACTGGACAGGGCACTGACCACAGCCCCGGCACTCTGGTAGCGCGGCTCGCCGTCTTCGAGCCAGACGAAGCGGTCATTGTCCGCCAGGACCGAGCGGACTCCCGCAAGGTCGCGGGATTCAAACGCGTGGACCCAACGGTCGATCAGCGTTCGGACCTCGCTCTCGACATGTGTCGTGTCGGCGGCCGACTTTAGTGCCGCACGTTCCCGGCAGCCGGCAGCAACCGCCAAGAGAATAACGCAGCACGCCGTCCGCAACAGGTGAGTAACAGCTGGTCTCATCGCGTAGCTCCTCGCGTGTTGGAGAGCTGGGGCACATACTGAATGGCGCTGGCATGGTTGCCCTCCGGGTCCTCAAACTTCATGACTGTCCCCACACCTTGGATAAGGAAGCCGGGAGCCACGACGCGCCCGCCATGCTTCTTGACGAGGTCGGTCGTCGCGTCCACGTCGCTGACGCTGATCGAGCACTCAAAGCCGCGCATTCCGGTTCCGGTGAGGGGTTCCAATCGCTTGTGCAACGCGCCCTCGACGCCGGACTGGTCGGTCAGGATGCGCCAGAAGCCGGGCGGCCCCCAAGCTTCGAAGCGCCAGCCGAAAACAGCTTGGTAGAAACCCATAGCCCGCAGACAGTCGTCGGCGTGAATAGCGAAGTGGCAGAGTGGATTAGGCATGCGTGGCTCCACGGGAAAGAGTGCGGGGTGAGATGGGTAATGGGACAAACATAGCTGGCGGGTCTGTTGGCGTCGAGCCGATATACTGCCAATCAATGTCGAATAAACGACAAGAACCCTGGATCCGAAGTCTTGGAATCACCGTTCCGCCCGGGTATTTGGTCAAAGCACATATCCATGAATGGCCGCAACTCGTGTTCGCCGTTCATGGGGTGATCTCTGTGACCGCGGGTGCGGAAGATTGGGTTGTCCCGCCGATGCGTGCGCTCTGGATTGATGCGGGTGTGGAGCACACGCTGCGCATGCGCGGCCGCGTCGAGATGCGCACGCTGTACTTCCGGCCCGATCGCGCGCCGACGATGGTGTCGCCTTGCTGCGTGATCGAGGTCGCTCCGCTCCTTCGCGAGTTGATCGTGTCGATCGTCGCGACGGGCGTTCTGTACGGGTCCTTACCCGGAGCCCGTGCTCGCCTCAGACTTCTGATTGACTTGCTGCTCGTGATACCGGAGCGGCCACTGGTCCTCCCGATGCCGACGGACCCGCGCGCTCGCAGAGTCGTAGATCGGGTGACGGCCAACATCGAAGCGGCTGACACACTCCCAGACTTGGCCCGGGGGAGCGGCGCGAGCGCTCGCACGATTGGACGGACCTTCCTGGCTCAGACAGGAATGACCTTCGGGCGCTGGCGCCAGCACGCTCGATTTCACGAGGCAATCCGCCTGCTCGGAGAAGGCGTCCCAGTCACGACCGTTGCGTTGCGTGTTGGCTATCGAAGCCCCAGCGCCTTCATCGCAGCGTTCAGGAGCAGCCTTGGCAAGACGCCTGCAGAGTACTTCCACAAATCAAAGTGAATGGCAAGCGCCCTGCGCCTGCTCTTGGCACTATTCTGGCTTGACGCTTAGCAAAAGGCGTATCCCTGGCTCCCACACCCTAACGCCTTCCAAAAAAAGTTCTATTGGTGTTCTGCCACCCCGACTTCGTAACGCCCCCGACTAAAGTATGGGGGCGATGTGTGTAAACAGGCGGTGTGCTGTCGTACAATTCTGAAGCAAGCGGACAAAGTCCGTTGTCAGCCTGTACGCAGGCAAGCGTGACGATGCAGAACGCAAGGCTCGTGCGCGGCCTGCATGTATATACGGAAGAAGTTCGGTATAGCCAACCCCTCCCTTTTCTTTTCTTCTAGAATACTCAAGCCTACTATCCCTTCCCGTTCGGTCCGGCAGTTACAGTGCCTGGAGGGCGGGTTGTTTGGTTGCCAATTGGTTGGTTCACAAGAGGAAGGTGCCTGTGAAAGTTCGCAGCAGCGTCAAGAAATTGTGCAACGCGTGTCAGATCGTCCGCCGCAAGGGGAAGGTCCGCGTGATTTGCAAGACCGATCCAAAGCACAAGCAGGTCCAGGGCTAAGCAGATATGGGGCTGAGCAGGTCTGGGTCTCAGGTAGACAAAAGAGGACACATATGCCACGCGTTGCCGGTATTGATATCCCCGAGAAGAAGAAGATTTTTTTCGCCCTGCAGTATGTGCATGGCGTTGGCCCCAGGGTCGCAAAGTTGATCCTAGAAGAGGCCGGAGTCGACCCTGAGCAGCGCGCCACCGAAGTGGACGAGGCCAAGCTCGCCCAGATCAACACGATCATCGATAACAACTATCTGGTCGAGGGTGCGCTCCGCCGTCAGGTGCAGCAGAACATCCAGCGACTGAAGGACATCAAGTCCTATCGCGGCGACCGCCATCGCAAGGGCCTGCCCGTGCGTGGTCAGCGTACCCAGAGCAACGCTCGCACCCGCAAGGGCAAGAAGAAGACGGTCGCTGGTAAGAAGTCGGTCAAAGCGAAGTAAGCAATGGGCATTGTCCGTCAGGCGACTGGCTTGATCGCTGGACGTCCAATGTCAATCTGCTTGCCTAGTCTCCTGAACTTGTCCCTAGAACCTATTTTCCGGGTAGGACACATTGCGTGTCTGTTGATCCGAAGGAGTTTGCATGTCGAAGAAGGCCAAGATTCGTAAGAACGTGACGCGCGGCATCGCGCACATCCACAGCACCGGCAATAACACCATCGTCACCATCACCGACATGAATGGTGAGACCCTGGCCTGGGATTCTGCGGGCACCATGGGCTTCAAGGGCGCTCGCAAGAGCACGCCCTTTGCCGCGACCCGCGCTGCCGAAACTTCCGCTGGCAAGGTTCGCAAGATGGGCATGAACGAAGTGGAGATTCGCATCAAGGGTCCGGGCGCTGGCCGCGAGAGCGCGGTCAATGGTCTGGTCGCTGCGGGCCTTCGCGTGACGGCGGTTGAGGATCACACCCCAGTTCCGCATAACGGTTGCCGCCCTAGCAAGCGTCGCCGCGTCTAAATATCTGCTGTGAGCCGGGCCATATCGGCCCGGTCGAAGGCCGGAAATCGTGGCGCGAGCTGCGGTTTCGAGGAGTCTTCCGGGGCGAGATGCTCCGGCTCACAGATTCGAATTGTGCGTTCCCGGAAAGATTGGGGCCTGGTCGCATCTCGGCCACGACTGGGCATCCGTAAACCGTGTGAACGCTGTTGCTTCGCAACGTGCCGAGAGTGAGTGCATCCGCTATGACGACCCGTGTTCGTTGGCGTGGGCTGGAGTTGCCCAATCGCGTTCAGTTTGACCCCCGCTATCGTGGCGATACGTTCGGCAAGTTCACCGTCGAACCCTTCGAGCGTGGCATGGGCACCACCGTCGGCAACAGCATCCGTCGCGTGCTGCTCAGCAGCCTCGAAGGTGCCGCCGTCAGCAGCATCAAGATTAAGGGCATCCAGCACGAGTTCACGCCCATCAAGGGCGCGATGGAAGATGTCACCGACGTTGTCCTCAACGTCAAGAACCTCGTCGTCAAACTCGAAGGCGATGAGCCCAAGGTCATGCGCCTCGCGGCGCGCGGGCCTGGCGAAGTGACGGCGGACATGATCCAAGCCGACACCGCTGTCACCATCCAGAATAAGGACCTGGTCATCGTCACGCTCACCGACGCTGTGGACTTTGAAATGGAACTGGTCGTGACCAAGGGTCGCGGCTATGTCCCTGCCAGCGAGCAGTACAACAAAGAAGAAGAGCAGGAAGTGGGTCGCATCCCCGTCGACGCAATCTACAGCCCCGTGCAGCGCGTTCGATACAAGATCGAAGAGACGCGCGTTGGCCAGCGCACCAACTACGACAAACTCACCATGGAAATCTGGACCAATGGCACGGTCACGCCCGAGATGGCGATGGTCGAGGCCGCCAAGATCTTCCGCAAGCACCTGAACCCATTCGTGCAGTACTTTGACATTGGCGAAGAACGCGTGAGCGAAGAGGCCGCCCAGGCTGCGAGCGTCGACGAGGAACTGATCCGCAAGTTGAACATGAACCTCAGCGAGTTGGAACTGTCCGTGCGGGCCAGCAACTGCCTCGAAAGCGCACGCATCGAAACCGTCGGACAGTTGGTGACGCTCACCGATGCCGACCTGCTCAAACTGCGTTCCTTTGGGCGTACGAGCCTGCGCGAAGTGAAGCGCAAGTTGCAGGAGATCGGCCTGGACCTTGGCGTTCGCCTGCCCGAGGGATACAACATCACGCCAGTGCAGTTGCCCTTGCAGTAATAGCAGTTCCATGCCGGGGCGTTCGCTATGTCACGACCATGACACTGCTAGGTTGTAACGCTGCTTCGGGTTTTGATAGGTGATTTTACTCCCACGCGGCTCTGCTCGCTGAAGATGGAACGCCTAGTATTTCGACCAACCCGGAACCATTCGCCGACGCGGATGGTTCCATTTTCGACAGTCTTTCCCGCGAATCACTTTGGTTCGCACAACGTCTGGAGTTGGTCATGCGTCACGGCAGAGGTGGATATCGGTTGGGTCGGCGTACTGCGCACCGTACGAGCACGCTGCGAAATCTCGCGGCGGGTCTGTTCGAGCACGGTCAGATCGTGACCACTCTGCCCAAGGCCAAGGCCGTGCAGCCCATGGTCGAGCAGATCGTCACCATGGCCAAGCAGGGCGATATCGCCAGCCGCCGTCGCATCATCGCCAAGATGGGCGGCGATCGCATGGGCTTTGACTGGTTGTATCTCGCCAAAAACGCCAGCGACGACGAGAAGAACAAGGTCGAGGCCATGAGGGACCTGCGCAAGGGTTTCTTTGACCTGCCCGAGTCCAGCAAGGTCGAGCGAAATCGCTATGGCGAACTGCGCAAAAGCCCCAAGATCGTCAAGCACATCTTTGACAACATCGCTCCTCGCTTCGCCAATCGTGCAGGCGGCTACACCCGCATCGTCAAACTGGGCAAGCACCGCATCGGCGATGCCAGCGAACTCGTCCTGCTCCAGTTCGTGGGCAACGAGGATGGCGCCGAAGTCAGTGGCCGTCCTAGCACGCGCCGCCGCACCGCCGACAAGCGCACCGCCTTCTACGCCAAACTCAAGAAAGAAGCCGGCAAGTAGGAACCCTGCGGGCGCAAGCCCCGGGTGAGCAACCAGAGACTATCAAGACTATCAATCAGCCTTTCAATCACCGCACGGCATTCCGTGCGGTTTTTCATTGTCTTCTACGTATGAGGCAGTTTCACGCGCGCTCGTGGGCGTGTTGCAGTTCCGTTGAGGGCTTGTGCCCCTGGGTTCCTAAGATTCCTCGTGCTTCGCATCGGCCCGGTCCAACTTGCGACCAATCTCCTGCTCGCCCCGATCGCGGGCTACTGCGATCTTGCTTTTCGCACCGTCTGTCGAGAGTGGGGGGGCGTGGGCCTTGCCTGCACTGACCTACTGAGCCCACAAGGACTCCTTCGCGGCACTGCCACCAGTCTCGATCTTGCCAAGACCAATGACTTTGACAAGCCCGTGGGCATGCAACTCTACGGCAGTGATCCGGAAATCATGGCCCAGGGTGCGCGTTGGGCCGTCGAGCACGGGGCCACGGTTGTGGATATCAACATGGGCTGCCCGGTCGACAAGGTGACAAAGAAGGATGGCGGCAGCGCGCTGCTGACAAACCTGGAGAAGGCGGTGGCGATCGCGGCTCGGGTAGTCAAGGAATTGGAGAAGTGTCCGCTTGATGCGGAGGAGTGGGCAAGGAGAGGCGGCCTTGGATACCCCATTGGGTACCCCAATAGGTACCCCAACTGGTATCCAAGGGAGTTCCCATGTCGTTCCCCTCACCTGCAAGATGCGTCTGTGCTGGCACACCGCCGACTTTGAGTCCGGCGCTGCCTGCTCGCCCCATCTTGCCCGGATGCTCGCCGACGTGGGCGTGGTTGCCGTCACCGTCCACGGACGCACCACCGAGATGAAGTTCAGCGGCAACGTACACCTCTCGGGCATCGCGCGCGTGGTCGAGAGCGTGAACGGGCGCATTCCTGTGATTGGCAATGGCGACGTGAAAGAGCCGCAGGACGCCGAGCGCATGCTGCGTGAGACCGGCTGCGACGGCGTGATGATCGGGCGGGGTGCGCTCGCCGCGCCGTGGTTGTTCAGGCAGACGCATCATTACTTGCAGACGGGCGAGTTGCTACCCGACTTGACACTGGACGAAAAGATCGCAACCGTGAAGCGCTACTTTGACTTGATGCGTGAGCATCGCGATGATCGCTACGCGATGTGGCAGATTTCACGACGCATCAGTTGGTTCGCAAAGAAGATGCAGGCGCGCTTGCCCGATGGGCGGATGGAGAGCATCAAGCCGTTCCGGGAGGCGGTGCGAATGAGCAAGCAGCCTGAGCATCTCTACGCCGCGCTCGAGAGTTTCAGGACGGGCGGGCTGCGGGGCGGAGTGGAGGAAGCGAGCGCTTTGGAAGATGTCGCGTAGCGAGCGGAGGAACGCATGGGCAGCGGGCGGCAGGGCAATGAGGGGTTTCTGAAGTTCGCGAGAGGGCGCTGGCGCGGCATTTCGTTTGGCAATTTTGCATCGGTTACATCTGATGAAGATTCCAATGAACTTTCTCCCCTCTCCCGCAACCTCCTCCTGGGCCTGCTCATGGGTGTTCCCGTCGCCACGCTCATGTGCTTTCTGATCGGCGGCTGGGTCTCCGCACTCGTCGTCGGTCTCATCGGCTGTTGTGCTATTCAAGGCCTCTGGCGCGGCGCTGCGGAGATCGCGGGGCTGGTTGTAGGGTTGCTCTTCGCCATGCTGCTCGCCGCGGTGCTGGGTCGAATGTTCGAGGGCGCAATCTCGACAATCACCGGCACGCGCGGCGTGCTGGGCCGGCTCATCAGCACATTGGTCTGTGGCGTCTTCCTCGCCCTGCTCGCGTGGGGCGCTGGAACGATCTGCGCCCAGCGCGTCCTTCGAGACAAACCAGAATGGCGCAGCCTCAACAAACTCGCGGGCGGCGGCATCGGCGTCATCGAAGGCATCTTGCTCGCGCTCATCGTGCTGTGGGTCCCCAGCGCCGTGCGTCCCATCGCCGCCATGCGTGCCAGCGCCGACCGCGAGGCAGCCCTCAGCGAAGGACTGACGAATGAGCAGGCCGATGCCAGAGTGTTGCCGCTTGCCCGGCGAGTGCTCGCGTTCGCAGAGGATGTCGAGCAAAGCACGATCGGTAGTGTCGCCGTCGCGACCAACCCAATCGAGCATCTGGGCGTGTTGGATCTTGCCGAGGACTTCATCACCATCACACGCGACAAGCAAGCCAAAGAAGCACTCGCAAAGACGCAGGCGTGGCAGGACTTCATGAACCTGTCGAGCATGCAGCAGGCCCGCGCCATGGTCGAGCAAGACCCGACGCTCCAGCCCCTGCTCGACAAGGAAGGCATCACCATCGGTGGCATGCGACAATTGCTCGAGAGCGACACCGCCATCCGTGTGCTCGACCAGACCACGCTCGCCAAGGACCTGGAAGCAATGAAGCAGCGGCTTACAGAGGCTGTACGCACGATCGGGAAAGAGGCCCGCCAACGACGCGAAAAAGGCCCAAAGTAGTCAAAGCGTGCTAACAAAGGACGCTCTAGGAGTTGGTGTAAAACTCCTCAAGCCGCTATCCGTATCGACCGCACAGTGGTGTTCACAGGGCCGCAGTTGGTGGCACATTCATCACGCGTAACTTCTTCACGAGTTTACGTAACACCTTTGCCAACCTGCAATATCACTGCCCATGCCATCGACCCAAGCAATACCAGGTGAGCCTGTCCATTCACTTCCATTAGCCTCCCGGCGCTCGTTCATGGTCAATGCGGGTGCGGGCGCCGCGTTGGCCATCGCGGGCTTTGCAGTCGCCCGAGATGTCAAGCCCACACCGGCTCCCGCCCCTGTGCGAAATACCAAGGGTCTACGCATCCTGATCCTCGGCGGCACAGGTTTCCTGGGCCCCGCCGTCGTCGAGGCGGCAAAGGCCAAAGGACACGCCCTCACCTTGTTCAACCGCGGCAAGACCGAAAAACGCATCGGCGTGATCGAGGATGTCGAGAAACTAAACGGCAACCGTGACCCCAAACTCCACGCAGAGGAGAAGGATGAATCCACGCCCAAGGGGTTGAGTGAAATCGAAGCCGCCATCAAAGATGGCAAGACCTGGGATGCCGTCGTCGATACCAGCGGCTACGTCCCACGCATCGTCAAAGCGTCGGCGGAACTCTTGGCCAAAGCGACCAACCAGTACGTTTTCATCTCAACCGTTTCTGTGTACGCTCAGAACGACAAACCCAACGAGGGCGAAGATGCGCTGATTGCAACCACGCAGACGCCCGAAGTTGAAGTGGTGAGCAACGAGCTCTATGGCCCGCTCAAGGCCCTATGCGAACAAGCCGCCGAGGCCGCGATGCCCGGCAAGACCACCAATATCCGTCCTGGCTTCATCGTCGGTCCGGGCGATCCCACCGATCGCTTCACCTACTGGCCCGTCCGCGCTGCCAAGGGTGCTGGCGTCACGCTGGTGGATGACTGGGGATCGGAGATGCTCGCTCCCGGCGCCGAGACCGATCCCATTCAGTTTGTGGACGTACGCGATCTGGCTGTGTTCATCATTCATTGCATCGAGCAAAGGCACGTCGGTGAGTTCAATGTGACCGGTCCCCAGAGTGGCCTGCCCATGGGTGACTTTATTCAGGCCTGCATTGCCGCCGGCGGCGCAGACGCTCCCAAGCCCGTCTGGGTGCCTTGGTCATTCATCGAAGAAGTTGCTGGCCCGCTCGATACCACCGTGGTGCTTTCGCCTGTGGGCGAGACCGCCGGGTTCCACCAGCGAGACGTCCGGAAAGCCCTATCGGCTGGTCTCACATTGCGTGCCGCCGTTGATACATGCAGGGACACCATCGCCTGGTGGCCAAAGGAGGTTGCCCGTCGGGACCGTGTGGGCAAGAAACTGGTCGCTGATGCACAGGCGGCGGGCACGCCAGCCCCCAAACTTCCCGATCCGAGCCTGTTGCGTGTGGGTATGAACCCCGCCCGCGAGGTTGAGGTGTTAACGGCTTTCAAAAACAAGAAGTAAGTTGCAAAAGTTAGCATAATCACACATTGAGTTGGGTTGCGTTTACACGATTTTTTGCTATCCTCCTCATGCTGGTCCGGGATCTGTCCCGCAGCGCTGGGAGGTGTGTGCATGCGTGCCAACACAGGGAGCACCGGCAGTAGTGGTGGGGCCGCGCCGACCAAAGTCTGTGTAGTCTGCAAGCAGGATTGTTCCAACCGCCCCCGAACCAAGGATGCGAGCGGCCGATACACCTGTCAAGCCTGCGTCGATCGACTCGTCGCACAACCCGCCCTTGAGCAAGCAGGTGTGAGCAGCGTGTCGGCCATGTCCGACGATGGCCTGCCGCCAGAGCCGGTCCTGAGCATCGACTTGCTCGAAGCCGAGGCCAAGGCCGATGCGAAGCTTGCCCAGGATGGCATCATTGACCTCGCGCCGCCGCAACTCGCACCGACGACCACTGGCAAAGGCAGAAAAACCCGGCGCACGCCCGCCTATGCGGGCATGACCAGGTCGACGTTGCCAAGCAAGTGCTCCAAGTGCGGGTACGCGCTCGCGGGCTTGGAATCCACCAAGTGCCCCGAGTGCGGCAGCGTCAATGCTCCGCGTGACAACTACGCCATCCTGCAAGAGCAATCGCGCGAACTGGCCCGCAGGACGTGGTTGAAGCCCATCATCGTCACGATACTGTGTCTGGCCTTTTCCTGCGGCGCTTTGCTCTTTGTCAAGGGCGGCTGGGTCTTTTCGCTTGTCATGCTGATCCAATGGATCTGCATGGTGCCTGTTGGCCTGATCGCCTTCTGGCTCTGCACGCTGATCTTCCTCGAGTTTGACTCTCCCTGGGGCTTGACTGCCCTGCGATTTGGCCAGATCCAGGCAATCCTCACCCTTCCTACCGCCCTCTTTGCGCTGCTTGGACTTGGGTTTGGTTCAATTTCTGGTTACGGCATTTTCATAGGACTGATCGGCATGGTGGTCCTCTACTCGATCGTGCTGGAGATCGAAAAACTCGACGCCCTCTGGGTCGCTCTGGTCCAGAAAGTGGTCGAAGTTGTCGTCGGACTGGGTATTGTTTTCCTGCTGGTTTCGATGGGAATGCAACTCAAGTAGACCGCGCTTGCTTGTGGACACAACCGCTTCGCCCATCCCAGGCGTACGCTCGTCCTATGCGAATGGTCCAGGGACTGGCGAAGGTGCGAACTGGTGTGGTGGTGCTGGTGTTGACCTGCGCTGGCAATCTGTTCGCACAAGTTCGCATAGTGCCCGATGGTGCAGCTGCGCAAGCATCAGCACCGCAAGCCGATGCCACAATTCAGGCCTCACTTCAGAACGAGGACGAAGCCTACCTGACCATGCGTGCCGCGCGTAAGGCCATCGTCGAGGGCAAGCCTTCGCGGGCCAAGTCGATGCTCGATGACTGGATCTCCGCCTCGGAAGGAACCGACCACCCGCGCATGGCCGAAGCCATCTATCTGCGCGGCAATGCCAATCTCGCGTTGGACGAGGAGTACGACGCCCTCTACGACTACGAGCGACTCGTCCGCGAGTATCCCGCCAGCGAGTTCTTCGCCAGCGCCCTCGAGCGCGAGTTTGATGTCGCCAAACTCTACCTCAACGGTCGTCGCAAGCCCGGTATTTTCGGCTGGCGTCTCGATAGTGGCGTGCCCATCGCCGAGGAAATCATCGTTCGCATCGCCGAGCGATTGCCGGGCAGCAAGCTGGCCGAGCGCGCGATTCTCGAACTCGCCGATCACTACGCACGCGCCCCCGAACTGCGCATGGCAGTCGAGACCTATGACGTGTTTGTTCGCCTCTTCCCGCGCAGCCCGATGCGGGCCAAGGCGATGCAGCGCCGCATTTACGCCACCGTTGCGCAGTTCAAAGGGCCCAGGTACGACGTGCGCGTCTTGAAGGATGCCGCCGTTCAGATCGAGGACTTCGCCGCAGAGTTTCCCGCCCAGGCACAGAGCGCTGGCCTGACCGATGGCCTGGTCGCTCGCCTGGATGAATCCGCAGCCTCCGGCATGCTTTCCCAGGCCCAGTGGTACATCGACCGCGACGACCCAGTGTCGGGGCGGCTCGCGCTCGTGCGTCTGGTGCGTCGCCACCCCAAGACCAGCGCCGCGCACGAGGCCCTGGCGATCATCCAGCAGATTGATGCCAAGGAACCCGGGCTTGTCCATGGGGGGCCCGTTCATGGGTTGATCGAGCCACTATCAGAACATGTCACGCCAGGAGTTGGCAAGTGAGTCGGCAAGTAAGTTTGCGAGTGATCGGGCATGTGCTCCTGCTCATCGCAAGCATCGCGCTGCTGAGCGCCTGCGCCAGTGATCCACGCAGCGGCTACGCCCTCACCGATCAGCGCGTGGCTGGGGTGCGCACTGTCGAGGTGCCGATCTTCCGCAATCGCACCAACGCGCCAGGCCTCGAGTTGGAATTGACCGAAGCCATCATCAAGGAAGTTCAGGCCAGCACCGACATGCGAGTCGTGCAGTCAACCAGCCAGAGCTCGCGTGCTGATTCTGTCCTGGCAGGCACGATCACCAAGGCCGAACTGCGGGCCCTCTCGCTCCGCGACGGCACCGGTTTGGTCCAGGAAGTGGCGGTGCAACTGGTCGTGGACTTCTCGTGGCGACGGGCCGGGTATGGTGCTACGCGAGAGGATGCGTTGCTGGTTGCGCGCCAGAACTTCTCTGCCGCCGATACCTTCGTCGCCTCCAGGCCCACTGGTGAGCGGCTTGAGTTGGGTGAGTCCTCAGCCATACAGCGAATGGCCAAGTCCATCGTCTCGGAGATGCGTGGAGCGTGGTAGCAGGACTGCCAGGTGATTCGCCACCACACGATGGTCACGCATTCACGTTGTCAGACTCTTCGCCCAAGTGCTGTTTGATTCGCTTCATCTGCATCGTCCGCAACTGATTGACCTTCACGCGCAGGTCGTGTACCTGATGATGATTTCGCACGGCGTTGGCGGCACAATGCAGCACCGCGAGCGTCGAGATTCCGGCAATGATCACTGCGATGACGACAAACTGATCGAAAAGACGGTCCATATTCTTGCATCGACATGCAGAGATGGGGGCTGAAGACTGGTTCTGGCCAGTCTCAAAGATCGGTGGCTCCATCGTTCTGAACGCTTCTGTGAGTGTTCGGACGCGGTTAGAATCGCCCGGTTTGATTGCTCGATACCGTCCGAAAAGAGCGGGGATGCTGATGCGTAGGTTGGGCAAACTGTTGCAGAGATTGGTCTTGGTCGCCCCCATGCCGCGCCGAGGCACGCGGGGCGTGGCGATGATGTTGATGATGCTATTGCTGCCATCGCTGCTGTTGTTGCTCGCGCCAGCGATACCCCTCGCGCACGCGCACCAGAACACACCAGCCGCAAAGGCCGATGCTGGTGCAAGGATTTCAAATGCTGGTTCTGATCAGCAAGCCGGCAATCAGGAAAACTTCACCACCGAAGTCCGCATCGAGGTAGAGCACTTTGGCATGGGCGATGCCCCGCGTTTGGGCGACTGGATCGGTGTGCGTGTGCGCATCCAGGATTCGGGCACCGAGCAGCGCACAGTCCTGGTCCGTCTCTCCACCACCGACGCCGATGGCGACCAGCCCCAGCAACAGCGCGAAGTCACGACCAATCCGGGCGTGTGGCAGGGCGTGTGGCTCTACATGCGATTGCCCTACGCGGGTGTTGACCGTATTCCCGTGCGCATCACCGTTCACCAGGGCGTTGATTCCGGCGCGACCGCCGTTGCGGGCGATTCGGGGGGCACTGTTGGCACCACTGCGGCAACCGAAAACGTCTTCAGGGCCGGCCGCCTGCTGGGGCGGCTGGAAATCCCCAACCGCATCAACGCGCAGCAGGAGAACACCAGCCTGATGGCAGTCATTGGGGACCGCGCCCTGGGCCTTCGCCAATATTCGGATCGGCCCGATTCGGGCGCGCCATTCTCTCGCCTGGGCAATGAACTCACCCAAGTGCTGACGGGTCTCAAGCCCGACGCACTCCCCGATCGCTGGATGGGTCTGGCCCCGTTTGAAACTCTGGTCTGGGCCTCGGGAGAAGTGACGGAACTGCGCGACGATCGAGCCCGAGCAATCCGCGAGTGGGTGCAGCGTGGTGGACATCTCATCATCGTGCTGCCGCCAGTGGGTCAGCAGTGGATGAATCCAACATCAAACGAACTGTACAACATCATGCCCGCAGTGACCGTGAACCGGCGCGAGAATGCGGACATGCTGCCCTACCGCCCCATGATCACATCCCGCTTGAAGGCGGTCTATCCCGCCCGGGGCGTGGTCCACACCTTCGTGCCCAATCCCGCTGCGCCCGCCACCGACGCGATGCCGATTCTCAATGGCCCCGATGCCCAGTGCGTGGTGGTCCGCCGCTTAGTCGGCGCGGGCGCAGTGACCATGATCGGGCTGGATCTCAACACCACCATGCTCTCCCAGAGCGAGACCATCGAGGCGGATGTTTTCTGGCATCGCGTGCTGGGTCGGCGTGGCGAGTTACTCCCCGAGAAGCAGCCCAACCTGCAGGGATTGTCCGGAGATCGTCGCCCCTGGTATGTCGATGACCGGATCGCCGGAGAGATATCAATCACGGGACGCTCGGCCATCGGCGCGTTGGTGGCCTTCGTTGTCTTCGGCCTGTACTGGGTCCTGGTTGGTCCGGTGTGTTACTACGTGCTGCGCAGCCGCAACCTCCACAACCATGCCTGGATGGCCTTCCTGGCTGGGTCTGGTGTCTTTACGCTGCTCGCGTGGGGCCTCGCCACGGCGCTGCGCCCGCACCGTGTCGAGGCGACGCATCTGACCATCCTCGACCACGTCTATGGCCAGCCTGTGCAGCGGGCTCGCATGTGGACCAGCCTGCTGATTCCAAGTTATGGCGATGCCCGAGTCACGGTGGGGGACCCCTCGGGCGAAGCGTCCCAGTCGCTCAGCGTCATCGCCCCGTGGGAAGCGCCGGGCGAGGATGCGGGACGCATCGGCAGTTTTCCCGATGTTCGCGGCTATCCGATCGATACCCGCTCGCCCGACGCGATGAACATTCCTGTCCGCGCCACTGTCAAGACCCTCCAGGCCGACTGGGCCGGTGCGCCCGTCTGGCGCATGCCAACGCCCGTCGGTCAGAATGGCCAGCCGGGACAGTTGATACTCAACGAGAACTGGACCGCCAACAGCGCCGAGCCACTGATATCCGGAACGATCGTCCACTCGCTTCCAGAATCGCTCCAGCGGGTCAAACTCTATGTCTTTGGCATCGGCCCGGAGATTCGCGGCACTGGCCCCGGGCGTTTGCCGCTCGTCCGAGCCTGGACATTGTCGCCGATCGAAGAACTGCCGCCCGACAAGCCGCTCGATATCGGTGCGCACATTCGTGCCGGGTCGACCACTTCGCTGACAACCTTGCTCGACAACCTCATGCCCAATCCGACATTGATGGACAGCAACGCCCCGACCAACCTTGCCGATGGCAGCGCGCTCGAACGAGAACTGGATGCCCTGACGTTCTTCCAGTTGCTGCCCCCGCCCATCTTTGATAGTGGCTCGTCGATCAACATCACGGGCGTGCTCGCAGCCCAACGCCGTTCCACCCATGGCTGGGACCTCTCCCGCTGGTCGACGCAGCCCTGCCTCATCATGACAGGTTTCATTGGGGGCGATGACCGATCCAGTGCCTCGCCCGTGCCCCTCTTTGTCGATGCCCAGCCCGTCAAGACCCGGGGGCGAACCTTTGTTCGCTGGATCTATCCTCTCATTGCCAAGCCGCCCGCAGTGATCGACGTCGCTGAGCAGAAGGGTCGCGAGAAGTCCAAGAGCGAGAGCGAACCCGTTGACATCAATGCGCCGGGTGGGGACGGGGGTAGTGGTAGTGGTAGTGGTGGTGGTGGCGGGAATTGACGCGATGATGATGCAAGCGTGATGTGGCGCTCAGGCCGCATACGCGAGCAGTTCCTGGGGCAGTCTCTGAATGCCGCGTCGCTGTGCTTTACGCACGGCGTACCGCAGGCTTCTGGAGACGCGAACGCGGACGCGATCCGTGATCTCGATATTCCATGCTTCCATCTGCTCGAGAGAGTACTTCCACGCGAGGTATTCCTCGAGGCAGCGGGGCTTGTGGATGCCCAGCCCGATGTGATGGTGCCCGATCTCGTGCAGGAAGATCGCCGCGGACATCGGGCTTTTGGGGCGAGGCGATTCGATCAATCGCTGGATGCGCCCGTCGCGATACTCGACATACCACGCGATGCCCGACATGCTGGTGCGCCACTTGCGCACGCGCACCTGATAGCGCTCGCACATCGCCCGAACCATCGCGTCATAGAGGTCCTGCTTGGTAGGACGCCTAATAGGAAGTTTGGCAGGAAGTTTGGTGATAAGGGCTGTCTGTGTGCGTGCAGTGACAGGCGATGCAGCCTCTGCTAGCGTCGGCTTTCCTGGCGTAGATAGTGCTGGCGAAAGTGGCGAAGATACTACTGGCGTAAGGAGTACAGACTGGGCAAGCAAAGTGTGCGTAGTGGCCAGGCGAGCGGCGGCCTTGTTCGCACTCGCGTCCTTTGGGCGCAGATGCGGTACCCCTCGCACCGACGCTTGAGGTTCCTGCTTGAGCCAGTCAAAGAACATCTGGACGAGTTTCATGCGTCCGGTTCCGTCGGTGTGCACACGAGTTTGGTGCCTCGTGCGATTGGGTTGCCGTTCGCAAAATCGCTCCAGGACATAGGCCGCTTGCCGGTCGGTTGCACATCGAGCAGTTGCAGCCAGGTGCGGTTCGAGCACGCCACGATGCCCAACTTGGGATCGACAATCATGGCCGGCTCATCGCCATCAAGCGCGCCAACCGGCGGCGCGAATACGGGTCCGGCCCGAAGCAGTTTGAGTTGGATGTCCGCCAGCGTCGCGGTCACGCCGGGCCTGGGCGAGAGGCCATTGATCCGGCAGCGACAATCGGTCGCGGGCTTGTCAAAGTCCACGATCGCATCGGCGCGGGAGAGTTTGCCCGCGAGCGTGACCTTCGACTCGTCCTGGATATCGGGCAGGATCGAGCCGTCAGCCTGCTCGCGCAGCACCCGAAAGATTACACTGGGTCCGTCCGCAGCCAGCAGGTCGTGCAACTCGCCAAAGGTCTGCATCGAGACGATCTCGCGGAAGGTCTGCCCCAGCACCTCGCCCGCGTCCATCTTGTCCGCAAGTGTGATGACCGAATTACCCGTGCGATTGTCGCCCGCGAGGATCGCCGCGTTGATCGGTGCCGCCCCGCGCCAACGGGGCAGCAGCGAGGCGTGCAGGTTGATCGCGAACCGATCTTCGAGCAGTGCTTTGCCGATCTTCTGACCAAAGGCGATCACAATATACGTCTTGGCTGGGAATGCCCGGACCTGTGCGACGACTTCGGACGCGTTGCACTTCTCTGGCTTGATGATGGGAATGCTGGACGCGTGCTCGCTGGCCCACTGGGCAATCGGCGTGGGCGTCAACTTGCCGCCCCGCCCCGCCGGGCGATCGGGCTGGGTGATGATCGCCAGGACCTCGTGTTCGCTGACGAGCCGCTGGAGCGTGGGAAGGCCGAACGCGCCCGAGCCGAAGTAGATGATGGGTGTTGGCATGGCAGGACATCCTAGCGAGAGCGAGGCCACTGCGGGGCCACTGCTGGGGCCACAGCTGGGGCCACAGCTGGGGCCACAGCTGGAGCAGGAACGACAGCCTAAGGAAAAAGGCCGCATCACGCGGCCTTGCAACATAAGCAGCAGCGCATCGGATGGTTTCAGACAGGCACAAGAATCTTCGTGAAGTCCGCAGTGGTGCCACTCCCTGAGCTGGTTTCACACTCGATACCATTGAGCGTGTCACAAGGGCACGCATCGTTCCCCGTCGCGCTGGCGGGAGGGCACTTGACGGTGATTGTGGGATGTATAGGTCCCTGACCAGAACGAGAAGAACAACGACACTGCATTTCGTGCGTGGGTGGACGGAGCGCGAGATCGCCCACATAAAAACCATCGCCTGCGGCGATCGTCAGCGTTCGCTCACCCTCCACGCTCACCAGCACAACCTGCAGCGTGCGAGGGCCGGGATTCTTGAACATGCCCTGCGAGAGCACGTCACCCTCGGGCATCGTTCGATACCGGGCGACCGGCTGGTTGTTCGAGGTCGCTTCGGTCCAGGACACGATCCTGCGGGCGGTTTCGAGTTCTTGCGCTGGAACCTGCTCCCCCTCTGGCACAACCACGGAAACCGACGCAAGTATCACGGGCTGATGAGGCAGAATCTCGACGTGCTCGGGCGGAAGCGCGATGGTCTGGACCGTGCCGTCGGCGGCCGGGGTCGGCTGCGCGGCGTGCGCAAGCACCCCACACACAGAGCACAAACAGCGATTGAAAAGACTTCCACAATGGATCAGACCTGGTCATGGCAAGAGCCTCCCACACCAATTCCATGTTCTTTGCTACGAATGCCAGCCGGTGCTTGTGGCAGCGCCGAGGTCGTTGGCAAGCGACAGTCAGCACAGTATAATCGAATCTTTGTGCTTTCTGCAAAAGAGACTTTGAGTGATCTTGAACCCCTTTACTCCAAGTCACGCAATCGCTTGCGGTTTTTCAACCGGCTCGCCTGCGTCATCTTGTCGATGATCAGCACCCCATCAAGGTGATCCGTCTCGTGCTGGATGCAACGCGCAAGCAGTCCGCCCGCGCGCAGCGTGAACGGCTTGCCCTGCTCATTGAGCGCAGTGACAGTGACGATCGGCGGACGCAGGACATCGCCCCGAATGTCTGGCAGTGACAGGCAGCCTTCTTCGTACCCCTCCACCGGCCCTTCGAGTTTGAGCACCGGATTGATGAAGACTATTGGGCCGTCGGTCGCTCTCGGGGGGTCATCCTTCGATGAGCGTGCGTCGTCCCCTTCTTTGACCTCGGGAACATCCAGCACGAACATGCGCCAGGACAATCCCACCTGCGGTGCTGCCAAGCCAATGCCGCGCTCCTCGTCCATCACATCAAGCATCCGCTCAGCGATGGCTCGCCAATGGGGCGTCACCTCCGGAATCGGCCTGGCCCTTTGGCGAAGGACCGGATCCGGATACTCGATCAGGTGCAGATCGGCGGGGTTGGGA
>CAYRPC010000038.1:0-21902 GCA_964425995.1 uncultured Phycisphaeraceae bacterium | reverse complement strand
CGCTGGGCGTGCTGCTCTACGAGTTGCTCACCGGCACCACGCCCTTCAGCAGCAACGAACTCCGCTCCGCGGCGTACGCCGAGATCCAGCGGATCATCCGCGAGGTCGATCCCCCAAAACCCAGCACGCGCCTGAGCAGCAATACCAACACCATCGCCAATGTCGCTGCCAGGCGAAACACAGAGCCCAAGCGGCTAGGCACGCTGATTCGCGGCGAGCTGGACTGGATCGTGATGCGGAGCCTGGAGAAGGACCGCCAGCGTCGCTATGAAACGCCAAGCAGCCTGAGTGCGGACATCAAACGATACCTCTCGGGCGAAGCCGTCGTCGCTGCTCCACCCAGCACCATGTACTCGCTCAAGAAGTTTGTCCTACGAAATAAAGGCACAGTCATGGCTGGCGCAGTGGTCGCCCTGTCGCTGCTGCTGGGCTTGGCGGGCACGGCCTGGCAGGCGACCCGCGCGGGCAGGCAGCGCGATCTTGCAATCAGTGCACGCGAGAGTGAAACGCTACAGCGACAAGCGGCGGAAACCGAGCGAGATAGGGCAACGCGAATCGCCGAGTTCATGAGCAAGACCCTCAAGGGAGTCGGACCCGCCGTCGCCAAGGGGCGCGATATCACCATGCTCAAGGAGATGATGGACGGTGCTGCCGCGAGGATCACAAACGGAGATCTCAAGAGTGTCCCCGCAGCAGAACTCCAGCTGCGCAGCACGATCGGAGAAACCTACAAGCAACTGGGCCTGCTCAGCGAGGCCGCGGCAATGCTGGAGCCCGCCGTGCCATTTGCCCGATCGCTCTACTCAGGGAACCACTCTGATATCGCCCAGTGCATCAATCAAGTCGCAGAACTAACCCAGCTTCGAGGCGACATTGTCGCCTCTGAGAAGTTGTTCCGCGAGTCGCTGACGATGCAACGCCTCGCCGCACCGGGCGATTCTGCACGCACAGCTTCATATCTCAACAATCTTGCCCAGGTCCTTCTCCAGCGCGGAGACCTGGACAATGCCGAACCGCTCTTTCGCGAGGCGCTCGCGATGGACGAACGTTTGACGGACGCGAACGCACCGGAAGTTGCGACGGACGTGAATAATCTCGCCATACTCCTCCAGTCGCGCGGCGATCTCGCGGGAGCCGAGCCACTCCTCCGCAGATCACTGGCCATCAGAAAGCAACGCACACCGGGCGACGACCCCGAAGTCGCTACCGCTCTCAACAATCTGGCTTCGCTGCTCGACGACCGCAACGAACTGGCCGACGCGGAAGCACTCTACCGCGAAGCGCTCGCCATGCGACAACGCCTGCTCCCGGGCGACCACGACGATGTGGCTGGCAGTCTCAACAATCTTGGATATATCTGCAAGCGCCGCAAGAATCTCACAGATGCCGAGTCATTCTACAGACAGTCGCTCGAGATGCGCCGCCGCATATTTCTTGGTGACGATCATCCCAACATTGCGAACAGCCTTGTTAATCTGGCCGGCGTGTTACTCGAACTCAAACAGTACACGGAGGCCGAGACTCTCTGCCGCGAATCGGTGGCGATGTCCAGTCGTAGTTTGGGTGCCGAGCACTGGCAAACCGGCAACACGCGTATCAGGCTCGCGCGTGCTCTCATCGGGCTTGGCCGCTTTGCCGAGGCCGAAGCACAGTACCTCGAGTCCATCCGAGTCTTCGGCGTTGCCAAGGGCGTTCCTCCGGGAATGCTCAAAGGCCTCCCAGAAGCCATGGCCAGCTTGTACGAACAATGGGACAAAGCCGAGCCCGGCAATGGACACGCCGAAAAAGCCACGCATTGGAAGGCAAAGACCGCCACGTCAACCGAGAAGTAGGAAAAGTTTGCAAAGAATCAACCGGCAACGGTTGTGCCCAACCAGTAACCGTTGCCCCGCCCTTCCGCTTGTGTAGCATCTCACTGAAGTGTGTGTCCGAGGCTTAAACCTCACAAATATCAGGTGACAGAACACGAATAGAACTTGCATGCTCTTTCTTGAACGGGTGTGTACTACTTTCAGGTACCGCGTTGGCGAGGCTTTTCTTAGAGGGTGTTAGGGTTTGGGAGCCTGGGAATAGGCAGTTTTCTGAGTGTTACCAGCGCCATATGACCCAAAGCTATTGGCAGGGCTGCTGCGCCGATTTCCTTGCTCTGGTCGGGAGAGCATTGAACATTGCCACTAAACGCCGGATAGACTCCGCTAGGTCAACGGGAAAGCTCGGTAAGTAGGTAGGTAATGGAGAATTGAGTGGCGAAGTTGAGCAAACGGAAAGCAACTGCCAACCAGCGTCAATCTGGGGCGTCGGAGACAGCGCGTAATCTATGGTTTGCTCCGATATATGCCATCCAAGAAGCTCATGCCGCATTTCGGGAGATTAAACGTCTTGATAAATCTAGATCTCTTCGCAATGGCATATATTACGTTGTACTCGTTGATCTTGTTGGGTCTACTAAGTATAGATTTTCGGCTGTAAATGAACGTCTTACGAAACGAATCGAGCGTTTTGTTAATGCATGCATCAACGCAGTGAGCAAATGTAAGCCACAGAGTCGCGTATATTTTATTAAAGAGATCGGTGATGCAGTCTTATTGCTATTTCAACACTTTCCAGATGTCGTCCGATGGCGCGAGCTTGTCACTCGCAAACTGACAAATTAGGATGAGCCGTTTATTCTGCGCGTGTGCGTGCATGTAGGGGGAGGTACTGCTCACCGATGAGAATCCGATTTGCGTCGCAGTGTCGGAGTTATTCAAGCTGGAAAAGAATGTCGGTGGCGGTGAAGTAGCCCTCACTCATTCAGCTAGAGACGCCGCTTGGCCAACCCTGGATGGTGGTTTCGAAGTATTTGAACGTTTGGGCAGATACAGCAGCGCGAGCGGAGCTCGGTCAAGTCTGTGGCGCTTGAAAGCCTGACAGAGTTTCATGATGGACGTCCGTGATGAGGGCAACTCACTCGCCGAGCAATTTGTAGGGTTGTTATGCCACAGAGCGGTGAATCCTCGACATCGTCTGCTTGAACTACATCTTGGACGGTGTGGCCTTTGTCCCACAACGAAAAATACTTCGATGTGCTCATCGAAGAGCTTCACTCTGAAACAAGTCGGGGTGACAGAACACCAATAGAACTTTTCTTGGAAGGCGTTATGATCTGGGAGCCGGAAGTTAGGCGTTTGGTGGCAGTTTGTGCATTGGTTGCTGGTTGACGGCAATGAAGCGAACGCAAAGCAGACGTCGCCTCTCCTTGCTCTCGCCACCCTGCTCGAACGAGTTACTTCGTGATGTAGCCATCGTTGGACAGGATCGTTTGCCCGGTGATCCACCAACCGTCCGAAACAAGGAACAGAACGACCGGCACGATGTCCTTGAGGTCTGTCAGGCCTTTCGTGCTGAACTTGCTCAGGTCCGCAGTATGACTGTGATACGCGACGGCTTCCTTGCTCTACTGCCCGTAGAAGAACGGCGTGTCCATAGGCCCCGGACCAAGGGCCGTGACGAAAATGCCGCATGCGCCGAACTCCTTGGCCGCGGCCCGAGTCAAGTGCTCGACTGGGGCCTTTGCTCCAGCGTGGATGGAGTAAAGCCCGGTATATGCAACGAGAAGCGACGTCACGATCGTGCAGATCTTGCCGTTGTCCACCAGATGCTTGCCGGCCTCGCGCAGGAAGAAGAAGGCCGCTTTGCACTTGATATCGAACGAGCGGTCATACTCCTCCTCAGTGACTTCGATGAGCGGCTTCTTGAGCACCAATCCGGCGGTGTTGATGGCGATGTCCACCCGACCGAACTTCTTGACGGCCTCATCAAAGAGCCGAATGCAGTCGGCGACCTTCGTGAGACCGCCCTGAATCGCGAATGCATCTGCACCTGCGGCCTTCACGGCCGCAACGGTTTCGTCTGCGGAGACTCGCGTCGCATTGCTGTTGTAGTGGACAACCACGGCTTACGCGCCCGCAGCAGTCAATGCGCGGGAAAGCTCGCCGCCAAGGTTCTTGACTCCGCCCGCAATTATCGCCACCTTGCCATTTAGTTTGTGATCAACCATGTCTGACACTCCGGATTCTGCACACACCGCGAACGGTGCCATCGGACACCGACACGCGAGAGTTGTCACGCATGGTTGCGGAATCGAGGTGGGGTGTCAATCAGATTTCTGCCGCGCAAAGCCTGGCAGGCGTTGTGCCCACGAATCGCCGCAGCTGCTCCGTCATGTGTACGACTGTCACTTCGGCTCGCCTCGACTGGCCGTCAAGCCCTGATCCGATGCCCATTGCCCAAGTTCGCGTCCTTGGATGGCTGCGGCCATAAGGTCGGGAAAACGGTCGGGGGTGCATGCGAAGCTTGGGATGCCGAATCCTGCGAGAGCGGCCGCGTTCTTCTCGTCAAAGCCTGGGGCGCCGGTGTCGGCGAGGGCAAGCAAGGTGACCATGCGGGCCCCGGAGGAGGAGATCGCTGATGCGCGTTTGAGCATTTCCTTCGCGTCGCCGCCCTCGTAGAGGTCGGTGATAAGAATCAAGATGGTGTCGTGTGGCCTGGTAATCAGAGTCTGGCAGTAAGCCAAGGCGCGGTTGATGTCGGTCCCGCCGCCGAGTTGCACGCCCATGAGGACATCGACAGGATCGGACATTTTCTCCGTGAGATCGACGACGGCGGTGTCGAAGGACACGACATGGGTGCGTAGGGCGGGGATCGAGGCCAGCACCGCGCCGAAAACGCCCGAGTAGACGACCGACTGGCCCATCGAGCCGGACTGATCGATGCAGACGATGATGGTGCGAAGTTCGTTGCGTTTACGCCCATAGCCGATGCGGGTTTCGGGCACAATGGTCTTGTACTCTTCCTGGTAGTGCTTGAGGTTGGCGCGAATAGTTCGGTTCCAGTCGATCTCGCTATGGCGAGGTCGACGCGTCCGAGTGGAGCGTTTGAGTGCGCCCGCGACGGCCTGACGCAACGGGACATCGAGTTTCTTCTGAATCTCGCGGACCACGCGATGGACGATGAGTCGCGCGGTGGCCTTCGCCTTCATGGGAATGACGCCCGAGAGGGACATGAGCGTCGTCACCAGATTGATATCAGGCTCGACCGCGGCGAGCATCTCAGGCTCAAGCAGCAGGCTCTCCATGCCCAGACGATCGATGGCATCCTTCTGCATGATGCGGACGATCGAGCTGGGGAAGTACTCGCGGATATCGCCAAGCCAACGCGCGGCGTTCGGGGCGGAGGCGCTCAGTCCCCCGCGGCGTTCGCTCGTGTCATAAAGCGCGGCCATCGCCTTGTCCATCGCGAGGGCTCTTCCCGAGAGCTCTACGCCGATGCCGTCGGCATCATCGCCCCCTAGCAGCATGCGCCAGCGCTCCAGCTTCTCTTTGGTGTCGATAGTGTTCATGCGAATCGGTCTCCGAGAATCAGCCGAAGCACGGGCTCGACCAGCGCACCACGAACCGGGTTGTAGTCATCAAATATGGCGGTGGCAGCCGGGGCGACATTGCCAACGGATATGCCGTGCGTGAGCTTCTCTCCAATCTGCCGGCGCTCAGGCTTTTGGAACGTAGAGAACGTGCGCCGCCCGATCGGGCAGACCTGCTCAAATATCTCGCGGGATAAAGAACCCACCCATTGATCCACGATGCCCAACAACCGCGAATCATGGATCAGCACCATCCCAGAGCCGGCAAGGAAGCCCTCCAGCCATGCGGAAGCCTTGGCCGGATCGTTCCCCGGCGAGAGGCCCAGCGAGAGCCGCGAAGCGGTCTCATCCGGAGTGGCACCCAAGGTGTCGAGCAAAAGCCGCCAGCACCGCCCAACTACGAGCGAATGAATGTCTGCATCGCCAGCCTTGCGGAGGAGTTCCTTCCAATCGTCCATGAACAGCGGACGGTCAAGCGTGGCAAGCATCTCGTGCAACCCGTCAATGCGATCGCGCATCATGCCCGCTGCATCATCATCAAGCGACGCGCACGCAGGGAGCAACCCCGCACAGATGCGAGCGAGCAGCCCACCGACCACTGGCTCGACCAGCGCGGCGTCTGTCTTGCGCACATCGCCATAGCGCAGCACCAGCGCAAGCGGCCGCAACGCATCCATCAAGTGCCCAACATCAGAGGAAACCGAGGACACTTGCTTGATGCGGTCGACCAGCCGCTCTACCGCGCTCGGCAAGTCCGCGAGCATCACATGATCGAGCATCCCCGTCAACTCCGCAAGGTCCGTTGTGTTATCCGCCCGGTCCGCCACATACGCAGCCGCCGCGTCATGGACAGTATTTCCCCATCGCGCCGCCTCGATCACCGCGACGGCAAGCTCCGGTCGCCATTGGATCATCCAGACCTCGTGAAATGTGCTTACTCGCTGACGCTGGTCGGCCTCGACCCTCCCCCAGTCGATATCGAGGATCGTCAGTCGGTGCAAGAGTCGACTGCGAGCGAGGTCGTTTTCTTTGCGTTGATCGAGGTCAAGAATCGTTTCAACCGCAGATACCTTCATACGCAGCGACTTCTGCAGGCTTGTCAAGTCGCGTTGCAAGGGCACCGCAGGCGCATCTTCCGGCACTTCGCCAAGCCGCTCGCCGATGATGAGCTTGTCTTCGATCACTTGCATCTGCAGTGGATTGCCGTGGCAGAGGATCGCGATCGTCGCCTCGCCGAGTTCGTCAAGCCCTGTGATGGATCGACCGCGGAGCGTGGCGAGCGAGTCGGCAAGCCGCACAGATTCGATGATGCTGGCCAGCGCCGCGTCCAGGTCTTCATCGCGCAAGAGCCGAGCGACGCGGGTCAGCCAGCGCTCGCTCACTTGCTCATGGTGGACCCAGAGGTGCTCGTACCAGCCGGGGCTGACGATACCGGCTCCATACCCAGAGAACATGGAGAGGCGGTCGTATGTCCAGGGAATCCAGGTTGCAGTGGTCTTGCGTTTAGAAAGACCCTTGAGGAGATCGTCGTCCGACTTTGCGGAGTGTTCTTTGAGAGCAGCGGACGTGAGCACCGGGGCGTGCCACGCGCCACAAACAACAACGATGCGCTCAAAGCCCTCCTTCACGGCTGCACGAATCGACTTCCGCATGTGCGCCTCGCGGGCCGGCTCGTCCGGCTCATGAGACGTTGGGCCTAGCTCATCTCGCATCGAGGCCATTGCTTCACAAATCGCGTGGAACAGCCCGACAGGATCATCCGCGCCGCGACGTTCCTCGATCAGCCGGCCCCACCATGCCTCTCCATCGGTAAAGCCGGCGGCCAACGCAAGGGCCTCGAGTGGATCACGAAGTTGGGTTTCTTGCTTATCTGAAAAAGTCGGAGTGGGATTGGCCGCTGGTGGTTCGCCCGTCTCATCTGTCGCCGCGTCCGCCTCATCCGCTTGGTTGCGCAGCGCCCAAGGAAGGTCAATAAATCGAACCTTGGCCCCCGCGTGAAGACCCCACCGGATCGCCTGCCACTCGGGCGAAAACTCCGCAAATGGGTAGTACGACGCGTTGCTTGGCTTGTCAGGTTCGTACACCAGGAGCGCGATGGGGGGCTTCATCGCCACATGGCCAGCGAGTGAAATCACTTCCGCAGCATCGGGCGGGCCCTCTATCAGCACTGCGTCTGGCCTGAGTTGCTGGAGGGCGCGCACAACCATCCGGGCCGAGCCCGGGCCATGGTGGCGAATACCCAGGATTGTCAGCTCCGCGGGCATGCGATCACATCACCTCCTTGCAAGCGCGGTAGAGGTCTTTCCACCCGTCGCGTTCCTTGATGACTGTTTCGAGATACTCCTGCATCGCGATCTTGTCCTGAACAGGGTCCTTGATGATCGCTCCCATCATGCCACTGGCAACATCGCCCGCCTTGAGCTTGCCATCGCCGAAGTGAGACGCGAGCGCGATCCCGTTCGTGATGACACTGATCGCTTCAGCGGTGCTCAATGAACCGGAGGGTTGCTTGAGCCTGCTCTTGCCGTCGTCGGTCTTGCCCTCGCGGAGTTCGCGGAACACCGTGACGACACGTCGGATTTCCTCAATCGCAGGATTCTCGCTAGGAAGCTCGAGCGCGCGGCCCATCTGCACCACTCGCCTCTGAACGATGCCGACTTCCTCCTCCATAGTGGCCGGCACCGGCAACACAACCGTGTTGAACCGGCGCTTGAGTGCGCTCGAAAGTTCGTTCACACCCTTGTCGCGATCGTTCGCCGATGCGATGATGTTAAACCCCTTGACCGCCCTGACCTCCTCATTGAGTTCCGGCACCGGGAGCGTCTTCTCAGAGAGGATCGTGATCAGCGTGTCCTGCACATCACTGGGAACGCGAGTGAGTTCCTCAACCCGCACGATCATTCCCTCGGTCATGCCGCGCATCACTGGGCTTGGAACCAGCGCCTCGCGCGATGGCCCCTTCGCGAGCAGCAACGCATAGTTCCATCCATACCGAATCGCTTCCTCGGGCGTGCCCGCCGTGCCCTGGACCATCAGCGTCGAGTCCCCACTCACAGCCGCGGCCAAGTGCTCGCTGACCCAGCTCTTGGCGGTGCCCGGCACACCCAGCAAGAGCAACGCCCGATCGGTGACAAGCGTCGAGACCGCAATCTCGATGAGGCGCTGCTTGCCAACATACTTGGGAGTGATGACGGTGCCGTCCTTGAGCGTGCCACCCATGAGGTACATGACCACCGCCCACGGGGAGAGTTTCCATCGTGGCGGCCGCTCGCGGTCGTCGGCTTTGGCAAGCGCCGCAAGCTCGGCAGCGAACTGCTTCTCCGCGGGTTCCCGCAGTACCTGTGGGCTTGTGGATGTGGCGGCGGGGGTGGTAGTTGAGGTGACACGAGTGGTGGCAGTGGGGGTGGCAACAGGCTTGCTCACAGCGAGAACTCCTTGTGCATATCAGCGCGGAGGCGAACACGGTCAATAGATTTCTTGAAGCTGTCAGGCGTGGCATCGGTAAACAGTGCAGACACAGCTTCCTCAAAGGCGTCAGCAACCGATGCAGGATTGGGACAGACACAGCGAGAGATGCGGGCGATGGCATGGCTCAGCGCCCACACATCCTCCGGCTTCTTGGGTGCGCGTTGCTTGAGCAACTTCAACACCTTCATGGATAAGTCGGCGGACCACTTGTGATCACTGGATGCCGCGACTTCCCATCGCGCAATCGGTTTGTATCTATCGAGCGATATCACTTCGATCAGGAAGGTCTCCCGCTCGGCTGGTGCAAGGATCGGCCAGACCCATTCCAGATCTGGAGAATCCTCGTCCTTGCGAGCCAGGAGCTCTCGCGTGATGGCAATCGCCCATGCCGAGTTCTTCTCCGCCCGAGCCGCTTCGACGAGCGCCGTCATCGCAGGCTTGGCAAAGTCATCACCGCGAATCGCAGCGACCACGCCCGCCGGATCCATCCCAGAGAGTTCAGTCCACAGCGCCAAGTCCGTTACGCTCAGAATCTGCTGCATCCACCACGCCCGCGGTCCCTCAGCGCTCGCGGCTTTTTCCTCGATGCCGTCGCGCTCCCATTCCTTAACAAACTCCTTTGGTGGAGCCAGCCCAATCCGCGTAACCCGCCGCACCAAGCTTCGCTTGCTCTCCACACCGATAATCGTCCGTGCCCGTTCAGTCATTCTCGCCCGCAGCCGCGAACCTAGCAACTGCCCAAGCACCCTTGCGGCTTGCCGCCGCACGACCTTGCTCTTGTCGCCAAGCGCGGCCTCCAGAAATGGTTCATCCGCCATCCAGGCTTTCTCGATCAGTGCTTCCAAAAACCGACGCCGCTCCTCCGCCCCATCTGTTGCCCATGTTGATTGAATAAGCAGCAGTGCGCGTCCCGGATCATGCCGCCGCACCGTGAGTAGCAACGCCATGCGGTCCGGTGTCGTGCCCGTCTGCCAGATATCGTCAACATTGGTCGGCACATGCGAGCCCGCCACCGGCTTCCGCCACGCGGCATTGAGCGATGCAAGCCATTCCCCACGCGCGCCAAGCACAGCGAAGACCGCCTCCGAACGATGCGGTTGGCGTGACCACCAGTCCAGCACCACCGGCACAGTCGCATCCTCAACACGCAATCTTCGCGCATTCGCCAACTCTGCCCATTCTTCAATCAGGTCCCCATCCGGATTCGCCATGAGATGTTGCAGCGTCGCGGACGCCGCTGGAGGCGCGACAAGACGTGTATCAGCGGGGCACAGTGAAAACCTCGCCGAAACCGTTGATGGCCTCCACCCCGCCCGAACTTGCATGCCCAGCATCGCAGATTGTGTCAGAACATTCTCGGTTCCCGCCGTACCGCTCCCGGCACGATCGGTCCCGATCATCGCAGAGGCCAGCAGTCCGCGCAAGCGAACAGATGGAGGCGTGGCATCACTCACGCAACCCACCTCGTCGCCAAATCGTGGTAGACACGATTGGTCGGATCAAACGCGCCGATCGGCAGCGCACGCTCGCCATCCCACTCTGCAAGTACTGTCAAGACGCTTCCACTACTCGCGGAGATCAGACGCCACAGCTGCATCGCATCGACGAACGATTGCTTGAGTGGCAGCCCATATCCCTCAGAATCGACGAGGTACCAGCGTTTCCCATCCTGCGCCACCCGCACGTTGGCCAACGCGAGTGGCCAGCAAGTAAGCCACGGATTTGCACCCAGCGCCTCGGCATACCTGCAAAGGCCTTCTTCAATAGATGCGTCAGCCGCAGGGCCAAGGTCGACATCGATCATGCGTTCGCTAGTCTTTGACTTCACAAGTCCACGCAGCGGCGCTCGCCCGGGATAGAAGACTATCTCACCCTCAAACTCACTCCCAGCGGGCACACAAGGCTCAAGTGGTTGCGATCCCGCTGCAAAGTCCAGCATCATCGCGCGACGCAAACTCTTCCTTCCGACAAGCCACGTCCGCCGCACCCGCAGCCGGTCCTCGCCTTGCACGACCTGTCCCATCGTCACCCAAGAATCATCAACCCCGGTTCCCACGAGCACATCATCTTTTGATTGGTTCCACCCCAGTGCTGTTCGCGCGTCAACCGCCAGGTCCGGCGGCAAATCACCGATCCGTTCGCCCGCGAGCAAGAGCAGGTGCAGCCGGCCCAGCAGATCAAGCGTGCGCACATCCCAGCCCGACCCAGATGCAAGGACCTCGGGGATGCGACGGATCATGCCCGCCAGCCCCGGCGCTTGCGCATCGACCATCCTTGTCGCGATTCGCTCCCACGCCGCACCGTCCTCAGTCTGGGCCTTTGCCAGACCTCGACGCATGACGTCTTCAAGCCACACACGGCACATCGCGATCGCATCGCTGACACGCCCCTCGCGTGCCGCAACTCGTTTCGCCTGCGCTTCAACATCCACAGGCTTGTCAACCGCAGCCTTGGCGCGCTCAACCTTCTTCTCAGCCTTGTCGGCCCGCCCTGCAATCCACACCGCCACCCACTCCGGCTCCGCCACCGCCACAAACCCCTTGGGCTCCTTCGCAAACAGAAGCAGCAGCCCAAGCCCATGCTTACAAGGAAACTTGCGACTAGGACAACTGCACTTGAAAGCTGGCTCGGTGAGATCAACCCGCGCTTGGTATGGTTCCTTTCCCGAACCCTGACACAAGCCCCAAATCGCGCGTTCGCTCTGCCCTTTCCCGGTCCACTTCTTGGCCGACGCCAACGCCTGACCGGCGGCCGCAGCGGCGGCATCCGGCGCAATCGCGATGACCCTTTCTGGCGTCCAAGTCTGCATGGGGCAAAGAATAGCTCGCCACTTCTCGATGCCAATTTACTACAGGTTTCGCCCCGCAGCCTCAAAACGGGTTCAAGTGCAATCCGGCGCAGAGTTGGGTGAACGAACACACTTAAGCTCACACGCAAACGCAGATGGCCTCGGCATCTGCCGAGGCCATCAAGCCTTCAAAGTCGGGGTGACAGAACACCAATAGAACTTTTCTTGGATGGTGTTAGGGTTTGGGAGCAGAGCATTCGGCGTTTGTTGGCTGGAAACGCCGGTTCAGTCGCATGAGTGCCTCTTTGCAAATCTGACGGACTCCGCCGCGCCGTCGGTCCTGACCCTCACCAGCCGCCCGACCGTCCGCACCGAGTTCAAGGCCCACAACGACAGGAAGACGGCGGTCTACATGCTGCGGTGGGTCAACACCGGCGGCGAGAAGGGGCCGTGGTCGGAAATTTGTTCAGCGACGGTGGCGGCGTAAGGCGCGTTCGTTCAAGCTCCGCCTGAATCCGAGCGGTCCGGCACGACGGATCATTCTGGGTGACCCATAGAATGTCTCATCGCGGAGCGGTCCCGCGCTGGGCATGGCCAATCTGCGGTCCCGTTGCGCGGGGGTTCGAGGGAAGTTCTGGAGTCTTCGATGCACCGGATCACCTGGGCGGCGTTTGCGGCGGGGCTTTTCTTTGGTGAGGGATACTCCACCAATGCGCAACCGGCGCCCGTGGCCGCGGCCAAGGCGAGTGGCCCCGCAAAGATCGCCGCCGCGGACCTTCAAGCCGATGCGGCCCTGCTGCGGCGTGTGTACGGAGAACTTCACCCCGGGCTCTTCCGGTACAACACGCGGGAACAGATGGAGGCAAACTTCGCGTCGCTCGACGAGTCGTTCCGGCACGATCTCACGGTGCGCGAGGCGTTCCTGGAGATTTCGCGGTTCACCGCCAAGATCAAGTGTGGACACACTCAGCCCAACCCGTACAACCAATCCAAGGCGGTGGAAGACGCAGTCTTCAAGCGGCCTGACAAGCTGCCGTTATACTTCAACTGGATCGACCGGCGGATGATCGTCACGCGAGACTTCTCGGGCAACGCTGCGATGAAGCCCGGAACTGAAGTGCTGTCGATCAACGGTACATCGGCGCGGACCATCCTCGACACGCTGATGACCATCGCCCGTGCCGACGGGTCGAACGACGCCAAGCGCGTCAGCCTGCTCTCGGTGACGGGCTCGGAGCGGTATGAGACATTCGATATCTACTTCCCACTTCTGTTCCCTCCTCGAGTTCCGGCGTTCGAGCTGAAGATCCGTTCGTCGGACGCCTGAGACGAATCGACGATCACGGTCGTTCCGCTGGCCTACGAGGCGCGCCTCGCCGCGCACGAAGCGATGAAGGCTGCGCCCGAAGACCAGAATGCTCCGCTCTGGAAACTCTCGTATCTGGAAGACGGGACGGCGTACCTGCCGATGGCCAGTTGGGTCGCATACAAGACCAAGTGGGATTGGCGCCGGTTCATCAACGACACGTTCGACGAACTCATCGCCAAGCACACGCTCAACCTCGTGATCGATCTCTGCGGCAACGAGGGCGGCTCGGGCGTGGGCGAGGTCATCCTCGCTCGCCTCGTCGAGGCCCCGCAACCGTTGTCCCCGAACCAGCGGTTCGTGCGGTATGTCAAGACGCCGCCGGACCTCAACGCCGCGCTGGACACTTGGGACGACTCGTTCAGGGACTGGAGCACGGATGCCATCGGTCCGGTGGACCTGGCCGATCGAAACATCGGCCTCCCGGCCGGAACGACCGTCGGGTTCTACCGGCTGCGGGACGGCGATGCGAAGGACGGCCCCGAGAAGGAAGAGATGATCGTGCCGACGGGCAAGCGGTACGCGGGCGGCGTGCTGGTGATCGTAGATGCGACCAACAGCTCGGCGACATTCGAGTTCGCGCTTATGATGAAGCGGCTCAAACTCGGCACGCTCATCGGCCAGCCCACGGGGGGCAACCAGCGCGGCATCAACGGCGGGGCGTTCTTCTTCGTGCGGCTACCCAAAAGTGGCATCGAGGTGGACCTGCCGGTCATCGGCTTCTTTCCCAAGCCGGGCTCGGGCCCTCGGGAGGATGCAGGCATCGTGCCCGATGTCCTTGTCGCGCCGACGATCGAGAACATCGCGGGCCACGTTGATGCCGAGATGGAGGCTGTCAAGCGGATCTTGCAGAAGACGAAGTAGTGCGCGAAACCCCCGCCAGTTTCGACAACATTGAATCCGGTATCCGTATCGCTTGAGTTCAATGGCAAACGCCCGCAAGGCGTACCCTGCGGGCGTTCGTATTTCAATCGGGGTGACAGAACACCAATAGAACTTTTCTTGGAGAGCGTTCTGGTCTCGGGCCAAGGATTCAGTCTTTGCGGAATCGAGTCTTCAGCGGAGCCATCTCTGTGCAAACGTTCCGCGGTTCCTGATGGCACGCTCTTCCCGATATGGAGGCGGCCGAACGGACATCAATGTGCCGTATTGACCCACTCGTATTCCCATATCCAAGGCATCTTTGTTTCTCCGAGAACCACTTTGGTCATCTCAGGAAAAAGGCGTTCCGCTCGGACATCATTCGACAGCAAGACAATGCAGCGTTTTCCAGTTTCGAGTCCGACAACCATGTTGCCGGTCGAATCGTTGTGACCACCCTTGAACCACGCCGGCCCGCTCGGGTCTTTGAATGTCACGAGGCCCAATCCCGCTGCAAGGCCGATCTGCGTATTCGCGGGCTCGATCTCGGCGGCAAGCGACGGAAACTGGTGCAGCGACTCGATCGGCACCTGCGCGCGGACAATCTCGGCTCGTGAAGCGTTGCTGAGCCCCTCTCCGCGCATGATGCCGGCCCAGAGATGCGCCTGATCCGCGATCGTCGTATCCATCGACCCTGCGGCGCTCACGCTGCTCCGCTCATCGTGTGGCTCCATAGACCCGTCAAGTTTGTACCCGTCGGCCAGATTCTCGGCGAAAGCAGGACGCCACATCATGCTGGTATTAGGCATCTTGAAGCGGTCAAACACACGGGTCTGCATCTCCTTTCCCACGTCGAGCCCGAGCCCTTGTTCGAGAACGAGCTGCAGTATGTAGAAGCCCTCGCCCGAGTACGCATAGCGTGTTCCGGGTTGGAAGTGGAAGCGAAGCCGCTTGTCCGGTTCAAGCCACCGAAAATTTGCAAACCCGGAGGTGTGAGCGAGGAGAATCCGCGGCGTCAGAGCCCGCCAGCGATCATCGCCCGCCAAGTCGCTGTAATCCTCATACTCCGGCAGAGGACGCGGCAGCAACTCCGCCACGGAGGTATCAAGGTCGAGTCGCCCCTCGTCCACCAGTTGAAGAAGCATGTACGCGAACGCCGTCTTTGTCAGTGACGCACCGTACATGATCGTGTCCGTCGTGAGCGGACGACCTTCCTTCACGTTTCTATAACCGAAGGTCGCCACGTGCACGACGTTGCCACCTTCGATGATCGCGAACGCCATGCCGTTCACGCTCTCACGGTCCACGAGTCGCTGAGCATGGGCATCAATCGCTCTGAAATCGAGTGGGTCGCGACGGTGCGGCAAGCTTGCGCACGATGTCAAAGCAATGCCGATTGTCAGCACAATGAGATTTTTCATGCTGCCTTGATCGTCCCTTGAGAACAAACGACCGGTCGTTCGGTGCGAATCGCGAAAGTATAGCGACGAGCAGGTCGAGGCTGCGCTCAAACTCGGCTGGGGGGTCGAGTCCGGCTCTGTGCCGCAACTTGGCGGATTGAATGGCTAATCAACATCGCACGCCGTAACCGCAAACGTGAAAACGCCTTGATGCGATGATCGAAGGGCTTTACTCTGAAACAAATCGGGGCGACAGAACACCAATAGAACTTCTCTTCGAATGTGTTATGGTCTGGAGCACTTCTGTCACAAGCTTGATGAGACCTAGAACCACAGTAAGCGTGGCGACTCCTTTGACCCCGAGCTAACTGCCCAAGACTCTCGATCACGGGCGACGAAACCGGAGAATCGCTTGAACGTCTTTGTCCGCGGATAGTTGATACTCGAGACTCGCTCCGACAGACGCCGCGAGGGCGCGGCTGACGGATAGCCCGAGTCCGAAGCCGCCCGGTGCGTCCCGGCCAGCGTCCTTGCGCCAGAATGGCTCGAAGAGGTGCTTGATATCGGCAGCCGTCAGCGTCGGGGCATGGTTGCTGATGACGATGGAGGTTCCAGCGGCATCGCTCGTGCCAACGCACCGCACCGCACGATCGGTGCTGACATCGCCGTGCCGGAGGGCGTTCTCGATCAGGTTTCCGATGATGGACGCGGCTAGCGCCGGGTCGATGCGGGCGGGAAGCGGGCGCGGGGCGTCGATGGATACGTGCGAGGGATCATGGCCACTCGCGTCCAGAGCCCGGGCGGCTTGCTCTCGCAGGACGGCGGAAAGATCGATGGTTGCATCCGGGAGCGCAGCCTGACTTCCCTCGCTCGCGCGGGAAAGGCGCAAGAGCGCCTCGGTCAAGCGTTGTGCGCGGTCGAGAACACCCAGGCCGTCTCGCGCGGTCTGCTCCCATCGCTCGGGCGTGCGCTCACGCGAGAGGCCGACTTCGAGCAGCATCCGAAGTTCGGCGATGGGCGTGCGGAGTTCGTGGCTGGCGGCGCTGGTGAAGCGGCGTTCGCGGGCGAAGGCGTCGTCCAAGCGGGCGAGCAGGTCGTTGAGACGCCCGGCGACCGGCGCGAGTTCGCTTGGCAGGTGCCCCAGGTCCAGTCGCCGCTCCAGCGTGTCCGGTCCCAGGGTGGCAACGCTCGCGGAGAGTGTTACGAGCGGGCGCGTGCCACGGCGAACGGCCCATTGCGTCGCCGCGATACTTGCCAAGACCAGCACGCCGCCCACCCCGACGATGGAGAGTGCGATGGTCGCCAACGTCCGATCGAGCGGTGCTGTAGATTGAGCGACGACTAGCCGAACGACAGGAACGTCTGTGAGCACGTTCACGGAAGTGTCAGCCAGGTCGTCGCCGGGGGATGTCGTACGCACGCTCGTATTCGGCTCGCCGTCGGCCTCGGGGTCGATCTCCGGAGTGAACTCAGCGGTGAGCGAACGGCCAGCGCGGCCATCGGGAAGCGCGCAGTCGGCCACGCCGACTCGCCGGGGCGAGCTTCCCGCTTCTGACCACACATTGGCTCCAAGCGATTCTGATTGCGCTAGGACGCGCCAGTGGTCTCTGTCGCGCACCCACGCAACGAAGTACTCGGCATCTCCGCCCTGATGGTACCAAGGCATCACCGCTCCCGTCTTGTCCATCTCGATCTTGCCCGCTTTGGCGTCGGTGAGACTTTGGAGCGCGGCAGCCCTTGCGAGGAGCCCGTCGTCAAACTGTTGAGCCAGAGACGCACGCACGACCAGGAACATCCCCAGCCCGCCTAGCGAAAGCAGCCCCGCAATACTCGCGGCGACCAACACAGATGTACGTCGGCGGATGCTGTTCACGCCTCGCACTCCTTCAGTACGTACCCGATCTTCCGCCGCGTGTGTATGAGGGGCGGGCAGCCCGCCGCATCGAGTTTGCGACGCAGCGCCGCGACAGCCGAGTCGATAGCGTTGGAGAAAACCTGCGAGCTGTCGTCGTACAAGTGTTCTTCGAGCTCGGCCCGCGTGACGGGCTTGCCCGTGCGGGCGGCGAGGTAGCACAGCAGCGCATACTCACGTGGGGTAAGACTGAGCGTGATGGCTGGACCGTGGGCCTGGAGCGTGGTTGCCGTTCGCGCATCCGTGTTGATCGCCAGGGGTCCCACGCAGAGCATGGGTGAGGGCTGGTTGTGTCGCCGACGGGCGAGGGCCTGCACACGCGCGAGAAGCTCTTTGAACGCGAAGGGCTTCACCAAGTAATCATCCGCCCCGGTTGCCAGGCCACGCACTTTGTCGTCTACCGAGTCGCGGGCGGTGAGCATCAGCACGGCGGCGGGAAGCTTCTTCGCGCGTATGGCCGCCACGACCTCGATGCCGTCCATCTCGGGCAGCATCCAATCCAGCACGATCACGTCGTAGTCTGTGGTCTGCGCGTGGATCAGCCCTCGCTTGCCGTCGGCGACGGAATCGACGGCGTACCCGGCTTCGCGCAAGCCCTGGGAGAGTGAGTCGCGCAGCACTCCAGAATCTTCGACGATCAGCACTCGCATGGTAGATCATTCGCTAGGCTCATCACCAAAGCCCGTGCCCGCCTTGACGGACGGGCACGAGGGAAGCAGTTACATTCAGTCGCTGGCGTCTTCATCGCCATCTTCGCCTTCATCGTCGAGTTCATTCTCCAAGACGGTGCCAGAGTCAGAAAAATCTGCGGCCCAGGTTGCGCCGTCTTTGGTATATTCGACGTCGTAGGTTGTCTTCTCGTCTTCGGTGTCACGGGTTACCTGCGTTACTGCGCCGTCGGCAGTGATGCCTGCCAATGCGGCTCGAACACTGGTGGGAAGATCAGTGAGAGAGATGACAACTTCGGCATCATCTCCTTCTTCACCATCGCCATCACTAGCATTTGCTGCGGACGGTGAATGGACCGAAGCCATCGCGACAGCTTCTGTACGAGATGCATTCACACCACCTGCGTGGCATCCACCAGCAAGCGTCGAAAGGGCAGCACCTGTCAGCAACACAAACGCTGTGATCTCCAAGTTAGTGTACTTGATTTTCATATTAACACTCCTTGTTTGAGGGCGTCGACCCTCGTTTTATTGTCCAAACCAAAACTAAAACGTGTATCGAAGACGCATATTCGGCTCCTCAGGGGCCACAAACATGATGAAAACATGACGTCGCCGAACTAATACCGATCTTCAATCTCTTCGGCTGTGTCGATCGCGTCGCGTGCGGCGGCAATGGTGTGTTGCAAGTGGTGTGCACTTATTGCGTCGGCCTGATCGGCAAAGAGTTCATCAAGTTCAGCAGCCCGCGCGGCTCCGCCAGGTCGGGTCAGGACAAACGGCCGCACCCGCGCCCAAACAGCGTCGGCGGCCTTTGCATGGAAGACCAAAGCCTCGGTCCAGTCGCCGACGCGTGCATCACCTATAAGTTCGCGTTCGAGTACCTGCAGGCGCTTCAAGTCGGCGGGAACTCGCGGGTTGTAGAAGGTCATGAGATCGACCGCGACGCTGCGCAGGTCGTTCGCTGCTTCATTGGTATTGACAGCGTTGCGGGCAATGACCGCGTTGCGCAGTTGAGTGACGAGTTGGCCCATCAGTGTCACAAATTCAGCAGGTGCGCCTTCGGCGATAGCCTGCGGCCTGTAAGAATACCATCGCTGCCTGATTCGGTCCACACTCGTTGTCACGCGTCGCCAGTTGGGAACCGCGATAACCACTTCCTCGGCGAGTGATTCGATAGCATACAATGAAGGTGGAATTCTTCCGAAGGAAACACTGTTTCGATTGAAAATCGCCAGGTGCGAACTCGCGCCCGTCTCACTGCCTGCGACCTGCCCGAATCCGCGAGCGTAGATTTTTAATTCTTCTGTATTGTCAAGGAGCAACTCGTGGATGAGCAGCCCGTTGTTGATCAGACCTTGAGGAGTTTGGACTGCCTGCATCAACGACACAACGGTGTCCTCCTCCCACACGAGCGGGCGGAAGTTCTCGGGGTGAAAAACCTGATTGACCATCGGATTCGCCGGCATGATGACGCCGGGAGGCGCGCCGTCGCGCCCCGCAAGCCATGTGCCGTTGGTGTTGTTAACCTCACCATCGACATAGTTGAAGACATCCTCGCCAAAGTAGTACAGATCACCGTTGTCAGCCTGGGCAAAGTAGTCGTAGGCGACTTCTACGAGATCACCAGCCTTATATGCCACATACTGCGAGACACGAACTTGCGTCACGCCACCGGACCATGTGATTGCGCGGGTTCCCGGCAATAGCGTGACCTCGCTGCGGAACTCGTCGCCGTCATCCACGCCCACCGTGATCGCCTGCTTGGTGTTGGAGACTGGATAGAACGGGTTTGTGATATTCGTCGGATGCGTGAACGGCGGGAAGGGCTGGGCCATCGTGCCGGGCGCGGCGAGCCCGATGGGGAGAGCGAACGCGGCAGCGAGCAACGAGACACCTGGTCGTTTCATGAGACAACTCCTTTGAATTGTGGAACGGACGCGACCGACACACGTCGATCAATGGAATATTCGCGCCGTCGCGCCGCCAAGCATGACGCGGGAATGACCACGGCATGATGGACAGATGATGCCGGGAGCAATTTTCTTAGTCACGGCTTGCCCGAGGCGGTGGACCGGGAGAAACAGTCCGAACCTTGCGCCGTCTGCGCCCGAGCGCCAGACGCCCGGATGCATGATCTTCCCCTCACTGATCGCACCGCCTTGCATATGACTCTTTCAACGAGGTTGTGAGATCAACGGGCTCCGCGAGGCTTTGATCGAGCCGCATCGAGCTGTCGAAGTAGTTGGCGACCGGCTGGGTCAACACCCGCGGCGAACGCCGAGACGGCCGATGCGTGAGCGAGGGTCTGGCGACGCCTCAAGAACCGTGAACGATGGACCGTAGACGATGGACTTCTGGCGCGGACCGCGGGTCTTCCGGGGTTCCGCTGTCCCGTATCCGTCGTCAACGGTCGGCCTTCTGTGGTGCTACAGCAACCCCGCCCGCTCCCACGAGCGCTGATCGGCGGCGATGTCGAACCGCCGCCCGCATTCCGGGCACGCGCCCGTGTCGCCCATTCCGCTGAGGTCGTACACGCAGCCCACGCAGGCACGCCCCGATGCGGCTCGCACCGCTCGCCTAATCCGGTGCGTACGCCGCCGCGAGTACCAGATTGCTCCAAATGTCGTCGTCACAATCGCGAGCGGGATCCCCGGCAGGGCCCACAGGGGCGAGATCCACGGGGCCACGCGCCTCAGCACGAACGGGGCCGCGACCGCGCTCAGGGCGGTGCACACGAACACCGCCGCGACCCATACCTCGTACCGTCGCAAGACAGGCGGGCGCGGGGCGGCTGGCTCGGTAGGTTTGGAGGTCACGAGAATGGTACCGCGGGCGCACAGCGCGACCGGCGATCGGTGGCCGTGGTCGGAGGTCGTCATGCCGGAAACGGCCGGCTAAGAGAAGTTCAAATCTCCTCAACATCCCGCCTAAATCGACTCAAAATCTCTAATTTGATGCGGGGCGATTGGACTGCAGTTTGCCGACACAAGTCCCGTCTGCGCAACGAGAAAGCCCTTCGATGTGCTCATCGAAGGGCTTTACTCTGAACAAAGTCGGGGCGACAGAACACCAATAGAACTTTTCTTGGAGGGCGTTAGGGTCTGGGAACCTGGAATACGCCGTTTGCTGAGCGCCAACGCGGTTTCGGAGGATTGAAGGAAACCGGTAACCCCGACAGGCACCGACGCAGTACCGGATCAACGATCCCGATGTGCAAGCGCTCGCGGCGGATTGGCTGAGCGGTCTTCCGTCCCAACTCGGGCACATCCAACACGCGCTGGACCGCAAGGACTTCCTGGAGGTCGCCCAGAGAGCACACGCGATCAAAGGGACATCGGGATCCGTTGGCCTGCCCGCCTTCGTCGGACCCGCGACCAGCCTTAACGAATCGGCGACAGCAGAACAACACGCGGAGGCGTGTGAGCATCTCGATGTGCTTTTCCACTTGCTGGACCCGAGCCTGCAGCGGCGACAGGCAGCATGGCCGTGCGGCATGAGGGTCAGGTAACCCGGCGATAAACCCGACCCCCTATTCCGCCGATGAGCATCTTCAAGGGAAAATTCCAATGAACTCAGCACAGACGGCACTCCAACTCGAATCGCTGTTGTACAACCGGGCGACGGGTTGGAACCGCGAGCTTCCGAAGCACCTCGACAGTTCCCGCACCCTTGTGTTGGCCTTCGGTTCTTCAAACCTGCCGCCCGATGATGCGGCATTCTCGGACCTTCGAGCGGCGTTTCCTCAATCGGTGATCGCCGGTTGCTCAACTTCGGGAGAGATCAACGGCGCGCGACTCTCGGACGAATCGGTCTCGGTCGGCGTGTACCGATTTCGCGAGGGAACCCTGCGTTCCGCCCAGGCCCCGGTGCGGGGCAGGGAAGACTCGTTCCGGGCCGGGGCCTTGCTCGCAGAACAGCTCAATGGTCCCGAGCTTCGCGCTGTCCTGGTGTACTCCGACGGCTTGAACGTCAACGGGACCGATGACCTGCCCCCACGGTTAGTACCAAAGTCTATGTCCCTGATTGGATGTCGTG